>NZ_JBWDLJ010000003.1:318129-636259 GCF_056238645.1 Formosa sp. F44 | reverse complement strand
ATTTATACAACGAAATAAGATTACATTTATCTTTAGACTATAGAACACCAAATATGGTATATCAATTATCAGCTTAAAACCAATTTTTAACTGTAGCCATATTTCAGGACTAGACATTTAAACCGACCGTAAATTAAGTGAGACAAATATTCGGAAAACTTACAAAAGAACTTAATGACCACACAAACTCAAAAGATGTGGGTAAAGACAATGGTTTTCCAATCAAAACTTATAGAGAATTAGTTGAACAAGTTGCAAAACTTTCATATTTGAATAAAGACCATTTGCTTTTCTTCAGAGGTCAAAAAAATGACTACAGGAATAAAGCCAATAAGTCAACTTTTTATCCGACAATTTATCGTGGAGAGCATTTAACCCAAGAGGAATTAGACTATCGCTTTGTCAAATTAAATAGTGCTAGTAAAATTTTGGTTGAATTATTTAGGAAACACAAGGTTGATGGAATAACCGAGTTTCGTAGAAAAAAGTTAATTCAATGGAGTGTTCTACAACACTATGAGGTTACCGAAACACCATTAATTGATATTACTCAATCTTTAAGAGTTGCTTGCTCATTTTCTCAATATAAAAACGTACAAGAAACAGCCTACATATATGTCTTTGGTCTACCCTATTATTCAAACAGAATTTCTACTAATTCTGAACACGATTTAGTAAACATTAGACTTTTAAGTATTACACCACCTCAAGCATTGAGACCATACTTTCAAGAGGGATTTTTAATTGGTACTGAAGACATAACAAATGAATATGAATATAAAGGCGAACTTGATTTAAACAATCGATTAATTGCAAAGTTTGAAATTCCCAATAATGACAGTTTTTGGGGTAACGATTTTGATAAAATCCCGGAAAATGCTCTTTATCCAAAAGATGACAAAATTGAGAGCATCTGTAAAGAAATAGAGGATAAAATACAAATAGAACTTGCTCCAATGAATATTGGAAATTTCCTAAAAGCTTGGACAACTTTGGAAAGTTCATTAATTAAACGCTCTAGAAAATATATTCGTGAAACTCATAGATTAAGAGATGCTTTATATGTCTTAATGAAGTACGAAGAAAACCTAGCTTCTTTATACAAGGAAGTTGATGCTTTGAGAATGTTCAGAAACAAGGTTGTTCACAAACCACTATCTGTTAAAAACGGAGAATTAACCTCCCAAATAAATGTATTGAATAAAGTAAATGAACAATTAAAAACAGCACATAACAATGTATAACCGCAATTACGGCGGATTCGACTACGTCCGAATCCACTCGGAATTGCTAACGTCAGTTCTTAACCGAATGTCATTATCTTTAATCCCGTAACTGACGGTTATACGAGACCGTTGCCAACAAGCTAAAAAAAACGAACTAATTACCAAATTGGTAACTTTTTTTTATTATCTTTGCGTCAAACAATTATAATGTGAGAGTAATCGCAAAACGAACTTTACGAGATTTTTGGGAAAAACACGCTGATTGTGAAGAACAATTAAAATCGTGGTATAGAGAAACTGAAAAATCCGAATGGAACAATATTAACGAATTAAAAAGTGAATATCCGAGTGCTAGTATTTTAAAAGACAATCGAATTGTTTACAATATTAAAGGTAATAATTATCGCTTGATTGTAAAATTTAATTTTGAGTACGGAATATGCTGGATAAGATTTATCGGAACTCACGCTGAATATGATAAAATTGACGCAAATAATATCTAATTATGAAAATATTACCAATTAGAAACGAAAAAGACTATCAAAACGCACTCAACAGACTTGAGGAAATTTTTGATGCAAAAAAAGGAACGGAAGATGGAGACGAATTGGAAATCCTGTCAATTTTGATTGATAGATATGAAAATGAACAATTCCCAATCGGAATGCCTGACCCAATAGAAGCAATTAAATTCCGAATGGAACAAATGGGAATGAAACAAAAGGATTTAGCAGAAGTTGTTGGATTTAAAAGCAGAGTTAGCGAAATTTTGAATAAAAAAAGAAAACTGACTCTAGATATGATTAGAAAACTCAACACTACTCTACATATCCCTACTGAAGTTTTAATTCAAGATTATTAATTAAAAAAGCCAGTTGGCAACAAAGTACTGTGGTAAAAAACAAGTAAAAAAGCATTAACGTTTCACTAAAGTACTTCTATAAGAATCATCATATATCAAACCAGATTTTGCGATAGCAAAAGCCTGTTTTAAAAGCTTATTACATACAGCTATTAAAGCCAGTTTTTTACTCTTCCCTTTTGTTTACTATCCGCTCCTAAAATTCCGGACATACACTATTGCCTTTAAAAATGCAATTAATTTATACAAGGACATAACATTTCATTTATCTTTAGTCTACAAAACACCAAATAAGGTATATAATTATTAGCTTAAAATCAATTTTAACGTAGCCATGTTTCAGGACTAGACATTTGAAAAAAATATGAAATATCACAAACCATTCTTAATCTTACTTATTTTTATTTTTATTATCTCTTGTGGAAAAGACGATGATTCAACTAGTGTTAATCGCCCACCTAATAATTTCCAATTATTACAGATTGAAAATAATGCTATAAATGTTTCTTTAAATCCCCAACTGACATGGGAAAATGCTATTGACCCTGAGGGAGATGAAGTGACATATCAAATATTACTTGATATGAACTCTGCAGCACCAACCACCATAATTGCATCGGGTTTAGAATTAACAAATTATACGATTGATAATTCCTTAGAATTCAAAACGGAATATTCTTGGCAAGTTATAGCAAATGACACTAATGGTAATAGCACAGCTAGCGAAATTTTCTCATTTACATCTAGAGAGATACAGGCAATTAATGCTACTGAGAATGCTGGATTTACAGAAAGGGAAAACCATACATTAGTAAGTTTTGACAATCGAATGTGGATTATTGATGGTGCTGAATTAGGGGATGTTTGGTCGTCTAATGATGGTGTCATTTGGACAGAAGAGACTTCAAACTCAAACTTTCCTAATAGATTCGATCATTCCTCTGTAGTATTTGATGGAAAGATTTGGATAATTGGAGGTACAGGAAATAATGTAGTTTATAATGACATTTGGTCAAGTGCAGACGGAATAAACTGGATTCAAGAAAATAGCAATGCATCTTTTCCTGAGAGATATGCCCATACCTCTGTAGTATTTGACAATCGTATTTGGGTAATTGGAGGAGAAAATGGAACTTTAGAGTTTAATGATGTTTGGTCAAGTTCTGATGGATTAAATTGGGTTCAAGAAAATAACAATCCACCTTTTTTATCTAGGTTTAATCATTCAAGTGTTGTTTTTGACAATCGTATTTGGGTAATTGGAGGATTAAATTCTGTTCAAGGTAGTGGCGTTGGAAATTTAAATGACGTTTGGTCTAGTGCTGATGGTGTAAACTGGAATCAAGAAAGCGCAAATGCTGAATTTTCTGCAAGATATGGACATGCAACAGCCGTCTTCGATAATAAAATTTGGATACTAGGAGGTTCTGGTGGAAATGGACTCAGTGATATTTGGTCAAGTGCAGATGGAATTAATTGGAAAGAGAAATCGAGTAATGCAGCATTTTCAGGAAGAATGAATCACAGAAGTATCACATTTAATGACAATATTTGGATTACTTCGGGATGGAGTACTGGAAGTCTATTGAACGATGTATGGTATTTAGAATAATCTATAAGTAAAAGTAAACTGTTTACAACAATGGCTATAAGTAATTGCTTGTTCTTGCCTACTTCTGAAAATACTCGAGGATTTTCAGTTTGGTGAGTACTTGCAAAGTTAAGTGATAACACACGCAACTACTCATAGCCGAGACCGTTAGCAAAAATTAGAAAAAAACAACAGAGAGATTAATATGAAAAACTTTATAATCTTATTGGTTACATTAATAACCACACTTACATCAACTGCTCAAGACATTACAGGTCAATGGAATGGTGTTTTAAAAGTCCAAGGAACACAATTAAGACTTGTGTTTAATGTTAAGCAAACTAAAAATGGTTTTAGCTCAACAATGGACAGTCCAGACCAAGGAGCAAATGGTATTCCTGTTACAAATACAACGTTTGAAAACCCGAAAATTAAATTTGAAGTAACTAATGCTAGAATTGAATATGATGGAGAATTAAGTGGGGATGAAATTATTGGAACTTTTAAACAAGGAGGACAAGAATTTCCTATGAATCTATCCAGAGAAGCAATCAAGAAAGAAATTGTAAAGCGACCTCAAGAACCGATAAAACCTTATCCATATTATTCTGAAGATGTAGTATTTGAAAATACAAAAGCTAATGTTTCATTATCTGGAACATTAACTTTACCAAAGAAGGACGGAATTTTTCCAGTCGTAATTTTAATTANCTCAAGAACCGATAAAACCTTATCCATATTATTCTGAAGATGTAGTATTTGAAAATACAAAAGCTAATGTTTCATTATCTGGAACATTAACTTTACCAAAGAAGGACGGAATTTTTCCAGTCGTAATTTTAATTACAGGAAGTGGGCCACAAAATAGAGATGAAGAACTATTAGGACACAAACCATTTTTAATAATTTCAGACTATTTAACCAAAAATGATATTGCAGTTTTACGATATGATGACAGAGGAGTTGGACAATCAACAGGGGATTTTAAAACTGCAACTTCTGCAGACTTTGCAACTGATGTTGAAAGTGCTATTGCATACTTAAAAACAAGAAAAGAGATTAAGAAAAATAAAATTGGTCTAATTGGACATAGTGAAGGTGGCTTAATTGCACCTATAGTTGCTTCAAAATCAAAAGATGTAAATTTCATAGTATTATTAGCAGGCACAGGAATTCAAGGAGATAAACTGTTACTACTTCAACAAGAACTAATTGCCAAAGCTAATGGTGTTTCAGAAGCAGAAATAGAGAAAACAATACAGAACAATTCAAAAGTATTTGAAATGGTTGTAAAGTCTAATGACAATCAAAAATTAAAAACCGACCTGACAAATCTACTCAATGAATTGCTTGAACATGAATCAAAGGATGAAATCCCAAATGGAATGACCAAAAAGGAATTTGTTTCAATGCAAGTAAATCAAATTGCAAGTCCTTGGATGGTATACTTTATGAAATTTAATCCGATCACAACATTAGAACAAGTAACCTGTCCTGTTTTAGCTGTAAATGGAGAAAAAGATTTACAAGTTCCACCAAAAGAAAATTTAATAGCCATAAAAAATGCTTTGACAAAAGGGGGAAATAAAAATGTAACTACAAAGGAATTTCCAAATCTGAATCATTTATTTCAAGAGTGTGAAACGGGTTCTCCAAATGAATACGGAACTATTGAACAGACATTTTCACCCATTGTATTAGAAGAAATCACAAAGTGGATAAAAACACAAACGAAATAAAAACTTTGCACAACAAAGTACTGCGGTAAAAAAGCATTAACTTTTCACTAAAGTACTTCTATATGAGTCATCATATATTAAAGCCCGTTTTTTACTCTTCACTTTTGTTTACTATCCGCTCCTAAAGTTCCGGACATACACTATTGGCTTTACAAGCATTTAAGAGCTACAGAAAATGCAATTAATTTATACAACAAAATACCATTTCATTTATCTTTAGACTACAAAACACCAAATAGGGTATATCAATTATCAGCTTAAAACCAATTTTTAACTGTAGCCGTATTTTCGGGACTAGACATTGAATCCGAGCATTATGAAAATTATTATTATGAAAAAAGCCTTACTTATTTTAAGTATATTATTTACATCTTTATCTATTTCTCAAGTTCAAATTGGCTCTGATATTGATCCTTTAAATGCTCTAGGACAATTTGGAAAAAGCGTTAGTATGTCCTCAAGTGGTAATATAGTGGCTGCTACTGGTGGAAATACTACTACAAATAAAAGTTTTGTGCGTGTATTTCAAAATAATTCGGGTGTCTGGACTCAATTTGGTTCTGATATAAATGATATAAATAGCGAAGATTGGTTTGGAAGAAGTATAAGCATGTCATCCGATGGTAATAGAATAGCTATAGGCATACCTTTGAGAGATATAAATGGAACAGACTCTGGAGCTGTAGAGGTATATGAAAATTTGAGCGGTACATGGACTCAAGTAGGTTCTGACATATTAGGACAATCAGAAATTGAAAATTTAGGACAATCTGTTAGTTTATCTTCGGACGGCAATATATTAGCCATTGGAATACCCGAACACAACGAATTCTCGAATGGGACTAAAACAGGAAGGGCTGTGATTTATGAATACGTAAATGGACAATGGAGTCAGATAGGTTCGGATATTATGGGAGAAAATGCAGGTGATTGGTTCGGGGACAATATAAACTTATCATCAGACGGAAGTACTATCGCTATAGGAACTTCAAGGAATAGTGAAAGTCAATCAAATTCAGGAACTGGTCAAGTTGAAGTCTATAGGAATATATCTGGAGTTTGGACACAAATAGGTTCTGATATAAATGGTTTAGTAAATGATTATATTGGAGAAAGTATAAGTTTGTCTTCAGATGGGAATATAGTTGCTTTTGGAGCACCATCTAGCTATGGATTTAGAGGTAGTGTAAGAGTATATAAAAATATTGAAGGTATTTGGACTAAAATTGGTGATGATATTTTAGGTGAGTATTCGACTGATTTTTGCGGTTCTACACTTAGCTTATCTTCTGACGGTAATATATTAGCAGTAGGTTCACCTTTAAATTATGAAAATGGAGGACAATCAGGTCATGTACGTATTTTTAAAAACATATCAGGTAATTGGACTCAAATAGGTTCAGATATAGATGGGGAAGCAGCCAATGATTTAAGTGCTGAAAAAAATAATTTAAGTTTATCAGCAGATGGTGGAATTGTTGTTATTGGAGCATGGCAAAACGAAGGCGGTTTTTCTACTTATGGTTCTGGCCATGTTCGGGTTTTTGATTTATCTGAAGTTTTATCTGTAGATAGCTATGTATTAGAAAATACAAATGTCTATCCTAACCCAACAAGCAAGGTTTTCACAGTTCATATGGATAAGAATATTCAGTTTAAAAAACTAAGTGTTTTTAATACTTTAGGAAAGAATATTTTAGAATCACATCAAAAAGAAGTGAATATTGAAAATCTTTCAAAAGGACTTTATTATGTGAAAATAAAATCAGATAAAGGAGAAACGACAAAAAAAATTGTAGTGAATTAATTATGAAAACTTGCTACAACAAAGTCCTATGGTAAAAAACAAGTAAAAAAGCATTAACGTTTCACTAAAGTACTTCTATAAGAATCATCATATATTAAACCAGATTTTGCGATAGCAAAAGCCTGTTTTAGAAGCTTATTACACACAGCTATTAAAGCCCGTTTTTTACTCTTCCCTTTTGTGTACTATCCGCTCCTAAAATTCCAGACTTACGTTATTGGCTTTAAAAATGCAATTAATTTATACAACGATATACCATTTCATTTATCTTTAGACTATAGAACACCAAATATGGTATATCAATTATCAGCTTAAACCAATTTTGAGCTGTTTATATATTTCAGGACAAGACATTATGAAACTATGAGATTGATTTTATTTTTTTTACTTTCAATCCCAAGTATATTATTTGCTCAAAATATCAGCGGAACTATTTATGACGATGGAAGCACACTTGAATACGTAAGTGTTATCAATATCACCAAGAATTTCGAATCATTTTCTAATGCTAATGGATTTTTCACAATTGAGGCTATTGAAAATGACACTATATTATTTTCTTCCTCATTTCATATTGATAAAAAAATCTTAGTTACCAATGATTATTTAGACAAAGAGGTCACCATTCAATTAGAACAAAAAATAAATAATCTTGAAGAAGTAATAATAAGTAACTATTCTTTTGATGAGGATCAATTTAATTCAAATTTTAAAAATCAAATATTATATGATCTTGACCATAATATGCAGGCTTATGAACAGCCATCGAATGGGAATGTAGATTTTAGAAAGATTTTTATACGTGCAAACAAACTTCTGAGTAAAGACAAAAAAAATAAGTCTTCTATAACACCTAATTATATTACCTATTCTGAATTAAAATTACTTTTTTTAGAACACGAGTTTAATAATGAAAAATTGACAGATGTATTAAAGATAAAAGAGGAAAACGTTGACCTATTCATGGACTTTTGCAGAGGGAAAATCAAAAGTGAATTGCTTGAGGAAAAAAACAATTTTTTATTATTGGACAAATTGATAGATTTATCAACGAAATTTAAAAAACTAAGCGTAGAATAACTATACCCAATAAAGTACTGTGGTAAACAACACGTAAAACTCATTAATTTTCCACTAAACTACTTCTAGAGCATCATATATTAAAGCCAGTTTTTTACTCTTCCCTTTTGTTTACTATCCGCTCCTAAAGTTCCGGACATACACTATTGCCTTTAAAAATGCAATTAATTTATACAACGAAATACCATTTCATTTATCTTTAGACTATAAAACACCAAATATGGTATATCAATTATCAGCTTAAAACCAATTTTTAACTGTAGCCGTATTTTCGGGACTAGACATTGGAAAAAAACATCGCGATAAAATCAAACTTTAAAAAATGATTGGGATTGCTGTCTTTTTTATAGTACTCGGAATAATTATAAGATACGGAAAAATGTACTTTCTGATTGCAGGTTATAATACTAAGCCAAAAGAAGAACGTGCGAAATTTAATACTGACGGAATTGCAACTGTATTTAGGAACTCAATGTTTGGAATGGCAATAATTATGATTATCGGATATTTTTTGGTTAATTGGCTGAATAATCCTGATATTGAAAATGTGACATTTTTTGGAGCAATTTTGATTGGAATTCCATATTTAGTAATTAAATCAAATTCAGATAAATTCAAAATAAAATGATTACTGAAAACTCTCTATTTTTAATTCCATTTAGTAGCGGACTGATTTTTATTGTTGTCGGAATAATTATGTATAAATTTCCGCCAAAAAAAATTAATGGAATTTATGGCTATAGAACTTCAAATTCAATGAAAAGTCAAGAAAGGTGGGATTTTGCTCAAATTTATTCCTCTAAACAAATGATGAAGTACGGAGGTTTACTTTCTTTATCGGGAATTATAGGTTTATTTTTCCAACCGAGCGAAAAAACTTCGACAGTTTTAGGCTTGGGCTTTATGATTTTAATGGTAGTATTATTATTAGTAAAAGTTGAGAAAAAATTAAAGGAAGAATTTAAAAATAGTGAATAACAACGCACCACAACAAAGTACTGTGGTAAAAAACAAGTAAAAAAGCATTAACTTTTCACTAAAGTACTTCTATAAGAATCATCATATATTAAACCAGATTTTGCGATAGCAAAAGCCTGTTTTAAAAGCTTATTGCATACAGCTATTAAAGCCAGTTTTTTACTCTTCCCTTTTGCTACAATTCGTTCATAAATATCTCTGCATGCTTTGTTGTATTTACAAGAATTAAAACTGCACATAAATAATAAATTACGAAGCTTCTGATTTCCTATTTTACTTATTCTACTGCGTCCATTTACACTGCTACCACTCTTTCTAACTAATGGAGTTAATCCAGCATAACTGCAGAGTTCACTACCGCTTGTAAAACGCTCAAAACCATCTGTAAGAACCACAAGCATTAATGCCGTTTTATTTCCAATTCCTGGTATGCTTTTTAAGCGAGTTAATACATCTTGATGGACTTCTTTAACTAATACCATCAGTTTATCTTCTAAGGTTTTGATTTCTTTTAAAACGTGTTTTAAGCTTCGTTTTATAGAACTTACAACTGCTTTGCTTGGATTTCCTAAAACGGATTCACCATGTATTTTATTCTTCAGCATAGTGCTCTGTTTTGTGTACACAGAAAGGAGTCTGGTTATTTGAAGACATTCTATTTGATGTTTGGATTGACCTTCCCAAAGCTTTAATTCTACTTGTTTGGCATATTCACAAATAAGTTTAGAATCACTTTTATCCGTCTTGATCTTAGACAACTTCATTTGGATAAAGCGTTTAACAGCTAAAGGGTTTTCTACTGATACCTTTGTCCCTGACTCTAGTAAATAATAAGCCAATTGATAATGGTAATAACCAGTGGCTTCCATAACACAATGACTATCCAAATCTAAGAGTTTTGTGAATTTTTTAAAGCCAGAAATTGTGTTTTTAAATTGGTAGTAATTGCCATCTGAATCTGTCACATCAAAAACTAAATGGCTAATGTCTATTCCAAAATATTTAATATCTTTATTCATAAGAAAATGATTTTTGAAAGGACGACTACGCGAGTTTCAACGACTTAAAATCGAGGTCTAAAAGCCTCATAGAACTGTACGAAATCTGTGTAGTAAAAGAGAGGGGATTTTCAATGTTGACGAGATCTGTAGTCTCTCCGTATATAATAACCTTATTCCTCTCTTTTGTTCTTTCTAATTTATAGGTCTTAATTTAGTGTTTTTGTTAAAATGCTAACTTAAGATGTATATAAAACATAGCTAATATAGGCTTTTCGAGAGGTTTGTGTGTATTTGTCAAGACCGCCAAATTTTTAAATTTGGCTTTTAATAAAATAAAGATAAAAAGAAAAATTTAAAAATTCGGCTCGTGTATAATCCGAAACGATAGCGTCTTTTTGCACGCTACGTTTCATATACGGAGACGTTGTAAACCATATGAGGAAAATCACACTACATAGACCAAAAGAGAGTTTCAACAAGAACTGTACGTATGAAATATTGGTCGGAAAAAGAACTCTGACTGAATTGAAAAATGGAGAGGAAAAAAGTATTGAAATCCCGAATGAATTTAAGAACGAAACTTTGAAAGCTAAAATTCAGTGGTGTGGAAGTGAAAAAATGGAATTGAGGAATTTAACTGAAAACGATAAAATAATTATTAGCGGAAATAAATTTCTAAACAGAAAACTTCCATTTTTTGGAGCAATGTTTCCTTTAACCGGAATAATGATTTTTAGTACTAAAAATATAATTTCAAAAAATATCGGAATTGGAATTTTAATGATATTTCTTGTTGGCCTAATTGGAACATTGACAATCGGAAAAAACAAATGGTTGAAATTGAAAAAAGAATAAAAACACGGTTTACAACAAAGTACTGTGGTAAAAAACAAGTAAAAAAGCATTAACGTTTCACTAAAATACTTCTTTATGAGTCATCATATATTAAAGCCAGTTTTTCACTCTTCCCTTTGTTTACTATCTGCTCCTAAAGTTCCGGACATACACTATTGCCTTTAAAAATGCAATTAATTTATACAAGGACATAACATTTCATTTATCTTTAGTCTACAAAATACCAAATAGGTTATATCAATTATTAGCTTAAAACCAATTTTAACTGTAGCCATATTTCAGGACTAGAAATTAAAAAATGAACTACAAATATTTAACACCTCCTGAATTGAATTCAAAAGTCAAGCTAAGACAAATTCATTTTAGGTTTGATAAAACTCGTATATTTTCATTTTTAAGCTTTCCTATAGGTGATATTTGTTCTTTGTATAATAATTCTATTAAACCTCAAATTGAAAAGGATTTAGAATTCCAAAATAAAATTAAAAAAACACCATATCCAACAGAAATAGAAACACCTGATGATTATTCTGATTTGAGAGAGAATCAATTTATAGATCAAGAGGCTCATCAGCTAAATTCAATGACCAGTTATTTAAACCAAATGACAGCCATATTTATTTGGTCACTATTAGAGCAAACTGAAAATAAATTAATTAACTATATAGAAAAAATTAAAAAAGAAGAAAATCACTCAGGGTTTGGTAATTGGAAAGACAGAAAACAATATTTTAAGGATTGAAACATAGAATTACATAATTTAAATAACTACAATACTGTTCTCGAATTACAAAAATTTAATAATAAAGTTAAGCATCTAGGAAAAGTAGACAGTGAACTTTCAAAAATGCCAACTTTTAGAAATAAATTGAATCAACCACTTGAATATATTACAATTCCTATTGAAAAATATCTTAATAGTTTTTATACATATCTTATAGACCTCTTTTGTGAAATTGAACATAAAATTTTTGAGTATAGATTAAATGAAGACTATAAAAACTAAAGGTAACACCAGCTAAACTTCATGTGGGTTTTGTGATAACCTCAAAGTTCTGTGTATATTTACTAGGTCGCCAAATCTTGTTGATTTGGCTTTGTGAAAACCAAAGAAACAAAACCAAACAAAAAGCTTCGGCTTAGTGCATGTTCGAAAATCTTGTCGATTTTCACCCGCACAAAGCCTAGCCAAAACCGTTGTAAATAATGCCGAAAAAGCTCATAACGAATGAAATACGCTGAATTTAATATCGACACGAATAAAATAGAATTTTTGAACTCTGTTCTCGGATTTGAGAATGTTCTAATAAATGGAAACAAAATTTCGAATAAATTTTCTATAACAGGAATTGAGCACAAATTCGAAATAAACTCTAAAAATTATATTTTAAAATCTAAAGCTAAATTATTTGCAAAAGATGGAATTAACATTCAACTCTCTGAAAATGGAGAACTAATCGAGAACATAAATCTTGAATATAATAAAAAACACAGATTATATTGGATGGTTTTTGGAGTGTTTTTTGGTTTACTAGGTTTTAAACTTGGAAAAATATTAGTTGAAACTTTAACTCACTAAAAAAAAACAACTAATTAAAACTGAATTTCGATTTTAAGCATATCTAATCTTGAATTTAAAAGTTGAAAATCTGAATTAATTAGTGGAACTGAAAAAAACACTATTTACAACAAAGTACTGTGGTAAAAAACAAGTAAAAAAGCATTAACGTTTCACTAAAGTACTTCTATAAGAATTATCATATATTAAACCAGATTTTGCGATAGCAAAAGCCTGTTTTAGAAGCTTATTACACACAGCTATTAAACCCAGTTTTTTACTCTTTCCTTTTGTATACTATCCGCTCCTAAAGTTCCGGACATACACTATTGGCTTTACAAGCATTTAAGAGCTACAGAAAATAAAATTAATCTGTAGAACAACATATTATTTAAATTATCTTTAGACTACAAAACACCAAATAGGGTATATCAATTATTAGCATAAAACCAATTTTTAACTATAGCCGTATTTTCGGGACTAGACATTATGAAAAAAACTCTGATATTGTTAATAATCCTGCTGACTTCAAATTTAGTTGAAGCACAGTTTATAAAAGAAAAATCAATAAATGCTCAAGTTGGATATGGACTGAGCGCACCAAATAATGGGGCTGATGATGTTGTAGACGATGGTTTTTTTGCTCAAGGAGAATTAGTCCTAAAAGTAAAATCTTGGATTGAATTCAGACCATATGCCGGTTTTATATTTACCAATTCTAATGGAGAAGACCTTAATGGTAATCCCACCCATGAAAAAGGGGAAACAAAAGCCTTTTTACTTGGAGGAAAAGTAAGAGTTCGTGCACCAATTCCTTGGGTGGCACCATACGTTGAAATTGGAATTGGAACTTCAATTGGAAAATTTGAAACATTAACTGCATTTGATAATATTGATAAAAGTGGAATTATTTACCATGTTCCATTTTCATTTGGACTTGAATTAGGAAAAAATAATAGTGTTGATTTAGGATTTGCTTATTATATACAACCGTCTGTTGAACAGTATGCAGGAGCCTTTGCGGTTGGAATAACATTTCCGCTGAATAATATATAATGCAACACAACAAAGAACTGAGGTAAAATACGACACTCTCCCTTATAACATTTAGGAAATGCTTTATTTTGGTACCGTTTAATATTTAAGGCGCTTATAGGCCTTAAATTGGGCTGTATTGAACGTTACAGTCCGCAGACCTAAACGTTGGTAGCAATTGCATAACGGATTGGAACCATTACATTAAAAAGTATAGCATAGAGACATCCTTTTGAAAACCTTCAAAATGAGAAGCTATATTTTATTTTTATACCTATCGGATTTCTAGAACTAGTAAGTATGTATTCTTAAAAGGTCAATCTTAAAATTGAAGTAAAAAACAGTACTCATCCATAATATTAGATACAATAGACAACTAAATTGTATCGCTTCCAAAAGCATAACAAGTGGCTAAAAAGACCTATTCCATACTTATCTGTAACCAAACACAATAAAAAAAGGCTTCACATTTCTGTGAAGCCTTGTAAACTTAGTAGCGGGAACTGGACTCGAACCAGTGACCTTCGGGTTATGAGCTTAAAGGTAATGTGTTTTAAAATGTATCAGAATATATTAAAATATATGAAATACATCACTTTACATAATTATTGATGTAATTTACATACAATCAAAATCAAACTATTCTGTACTTATTCTGTACTAACATTTTTATATTTTTATTATCTTTGTAATCAAAGGTAAAAGATTATGGCAAGTATTAAGATAGTTTTGCGAAAGAATATGATGAGAAAGGATAACACTATCCCTCTTGCTATACGTATTAGTGAAAATTACAAAACCAACTATAAATGGTTAGGACAATATGTTCTTGAAAAAGATTGGGACAAAAACACAGGAAGGGTAAAAAGAACGCACCCTAATGCAAAAAAGCTTAACAATTTTCTCTTAAAAAAACTTACCGAAACAAATGACATTTATTTTGATTCAAAAGAAAATATCACACCGAAACAGGTTAAGCAAAAATTGAAAGGTGCTGGTGGCTCTAAATCATTTTTTGTTTTTGCCGCAGATAGAGTCAAACGTAAATATGAACGTGAGGTATTTTCAGTTGCGAAATCTGAATTATCCATTCTTTATAACTTGGAAGAGTTTTTAAACTTGAATATTTCATTAGAAAAAGATTTAGCCGTAAAGGGTATATTTGAACGCAGAAAGCAGCGTGTCAGTAAAGGGCGTAAAGGCGAGCATTCATTTATGGATTCCGTTACGTATTTTAAGAAGAATAAGTCTTTAAAGTTTCAAGATATAACAGAATCATTCTTGGACAAATACAAAGATTTTTGTTCCGTATATCTTAATCAAAAATCTCGTACTATCACAAATCAACTTATTTTTATTCGCACCCTATTTAATAAAGCTATAAAGGATGGAATAGTTGATGCTAAATTCTACCCTTTCGGTGGGGAAAAAGAAAAAATACGCATTGGGAACAGTCATAAAATAGGTTTGACTGTCTCTGAAGTTGAACAGATAGAGCTTTTAAGATTAGAACCATATACCTCAATATGGCATACTAAAAATGTATGGCTTACAGCTTTCTATTTTGCAGGTATTAGAATATCAGATGCCGTTAAATTGAGGTGGTCTGACTTCAAAGACAGCAGATTACTCTACACTATGGACAAAAATGAGAAACCAGTTAGTCTTAAAATTCCTGATAAAGCTTCTGAAATTCTAAATTTTTATAAAAAAGAGAGACATCATAATAATGGATATGTCTTCCCATTTCTTAAAGAGGTAAATGTTTCGAATGAAGAAGAAATTTTTAAAAAAACAAGAAACGCCACTAAACTGTTCAATAAATATTTAAAGCGAATTGCAACGATGTGCGAGATTGAAAAAAATCTATCAAACCATATTGCAAGACATAGTTTTGGTAATATTGCCGGGGATTCTATCCACCCTTTAATGCTTCAAAAGCTATACAGACATAGTGATTTGAAAACCACCATAAATTATCAGGCCAACTTCATCCATAGGGATGCAGATGATGCATTGGATAGTGTTATTAACTTTTGAGTGATAGTTTTTATCGACAAATAATTTTATGTCGAAACCATAACCTATGCATTTGATAAAAAACGTGATAGATAAATAATTATAGCACAACTTAAAATAACAAAAGCAAACAAAATTCTACTTCCTAACACCAACCTTTAACCACTCATAATACTCATCAATCCCAGCATACTGTTTCGCTTCGTTTAAAATTTCTAAGTCAGAGGTCATTGTTACATAAAATGGTTGCGATGCAGTTTGAAAATTTAGGTATTGAAACGTTGACCATTTGTCTCCAATGGTTTCTATATCTTTTAAATGATTTTCATTGAGCTTCATTCTAAATTGAGCTTCTTTTGGCAATTCTTTCCTATCATCTATGTACAAGGATATAAGTACGTATTCATCTTTTAAAATCTGATATACTTTTGGATCACTCCACACATTTTCTTCCATCTTTCGACAGTTTACACAAGCCCAACCAGTAAAGTCTAATAATATGGGTTTGTTGTTTGCTTTCGCGAAAGCGATACCTTCATCAAAATCTTTAAAGCAGTCTAATCCTAACGGACAATCTGATTCTTGTTCATATAGGCTGTAAAATGTAGGTGGCGGAAACCCTGCCAACAATTTTAGGTGTGAATTTTTAGTAAGTCCCGTTCCTAGATAAATGACAAACGCAACCACTAATATGGCAAATGAAATTTTTGGGAAACTCAATTTCTTTTTGCCATCGTGTGGAAAGCGAATAACACCAAAGAAGTATAATGCCATTAACAGGAATATGACCATCCAAATACCTATGAAAACTTCTCGTTTAAGAATTCCCCAATGTGCTACCAAATCCGCATTTGATAAGAATTTAAAGGCCAATGCTAGCTCCACAAAACCTAATAACACTTTTACTGTGGTTAACCATCCGCCAGATTTTGGTAAGGATTTCAACAAGTTAGGAAACAAGGCAAATAGTGCAAATGGTAGCGCAAGTGCAGCACCAAATCCAGTCATTCCTGCGGTAAGTTGAAACGCACCACCAGCACTAGTTAGCGAACCTGCCAATAGCGAGCCTAAAATGGGTCCTGTACACGAGAAAGAAACCAAAGCGAGTGTTACCGCCATAAAGAAGATTCCTATTAGACCACCAGCACTAGAAGCGGAATCCATTTTATTTGACCAGGAACTAGGCAATGTTAATTCGTAATAGCCAAAGAATGAAAAAGCAAAGAATATAAAAATCACAAAGAAGATAACATTCAACCAGATGTTAGTCGAAATGGTATTTAAAATCTCTGGATCTACAGAGTCTAAAAAGTGGAAAGGAATACTAAGCATTACATAAATAATAACAATAAAGGCTCCATATAGAATGGCGTTTCTAACCCCTTTTGCTTTATTCCCTGACTGCTTTGTAAAAAATGAAACTGTAAGCGGTATCATCGGGAATACACAAGGTGTAAGTAACGCAACAAGACCTCCCAAGAAACCAAGAACAAAAATCTTCCACAAATTCCCGTCTGAGGTAAGCTCTTCTGAGTCTGATAATAAGCGTTCTTTATGTTTTAAATCGAGTAGTAAGCTATTAGAAAGTGTTTTGCTTTTTTCATCTAAAACCACATTGTCAAGCGTTGCTTTACTACCATCAAGATTAATTACAAACTGCTCTTCTTTATTAATGCAAACTTCTTTACAAACCTGATAGTCTAAGTTTATAGTTATTTGCTTTATATCTTTATTTAAGACTTTAATACGTTGTGTAAACTGAGCTTTTTTAAGAAAATAAGTTTCTTCTACTTCAAAAACATCATTGTATGCTTTTAAAGTTTCACTCTCTTTTGTTTTGCCCAGTAGCTCATAGTTGCCTTCTGATTGCTCAAAGCTAAGAACAGACGGCAATGAGCCATCTTCACTTGTAAATTGAGAAAAAACGTGCCACTTGTCATCAATTGATCCTGTGAGTATTACATCGTACTCGGAGTCTGAAATTTTAGTAATAGTAGATTCCCAGGTTACAGGATCTATAACGCCTTGTTGAGCCGTGCTTATTCCGCTCAAAAAAAGGACAAAAGCTACAATTAAATTTTTTATATTAGTCTGTAAAGGTCTTGTCCTACTGTTAAAGTAGAACAAGATTAGTTTAATAAGAGGTTTTGAATTAGTCCATCACAAATTTAAATCCAGCGGTAATGATGCTAGAGCTAAACGTTGTATCTCTATCGTACTGATAGAATTTAAGGTCTATACTTTTTAAGCCCAATTTCCAGATGTGCGCTTTCGCAAAAATGTCTGTGTAAGAAACTCCAAAGCCAAATTGATTTGCACTGTACTCAGATAAGTCATAATCTGAAGTGTAAAACTCATCTGTGGATAATGCTTCTTCATAAGGCCTAAAGTAATCTGCTGCGGTTTGATTATAGAATCGGTACGAAGGATAAAGCGTAAACTTATCTGTTATCTTAATAGGCACTTCTATACTTGCGGTATGCGATGTAATTCCCCAATCATCATAATAATAGCGGTAAAAAGTACGTACTGTAAAGGTTTCATTGAGATACCAGTTTAAGCGACCACCTGCTGCCACTTTAAATCGAGAATCTGGTAAGCGTTCAATAGCATCTGCTAGTTGAAAATTCTCAATAAAAGAGTCTGCAACATCTCCAAAATAGACGCGTTGAAATGGTGTAGACAACAACCCTTGTTGTTGCACAAAATCTAACGCCAATGAACCTTGTACATTTTTATGTAAAATTTGCGAGAAACCAAAGCCTAAGGAATAGGAATTACGCCCTTCATCTGCAAACTCAGTAAAAATCGGTGCGTAATTTGTATTTCCAGTAATCGTGTTTTGAGTAAATAATCTGTTACTTAAACCATTTCCTCCTTCGCCAAACGGCCTCAATTCTGTAGGATAAATAGCGTTCCAGGTATCTATATATACATTCCCGTTTACACTAACTTCAGTGTTTTTTTCGTTAAAAAGTTTGGTATAACTACCCCCGACACCTACCGAAAAGTAATCGTATTCAGTGGATACCGATAATTTGGCAGACCAAATATCGTTTCGGTCGTCAGAACTATGACTGTAACTTCCTGTTACATTCGCCCACAAGTCACTACTTGATGCACCTGATGACGCTTGAAAAGGGTCTGCAGGACCATCATCAAAAGGCCCCACATTACTTGATGAAGCAGAGGTGTATGCCGATACACCTGCATCAATTGTTAATACATCATCATCATTTAAAGGAATAGAGACTACAAATGTCCCTGTAACATCAGTCAATTCTTCAGTCCCGATACCACCGCTTACCGCTGCGTTATCTCCATCTTGACTATAATAGCTTGATAAAAAATCTACTTCAACAGTTTCTAATACACGTTTTTTATAGACTTTGGTTGAGTCTTGACTAGTTTGAGAGTACGCTTTCGCAAAAGCGAATACACACATAAAAAGAATAAATTTTTTCAATTGAAATTTTGATTTAATTACAGCCGCAGCCTCCTCCAGTTTTTCCTCCGTTTGCCCCAACGGCAGCTTCTCTATAAGAATGTGCAGTTGTTACATTACGGTCACATTTCTTATCTGCGAGTGCCATATCTGGGTCATTTATATTAACCTTCTCATATTCCTTAACCACTACGCAACTGCTAAAGAGGCACGTAATCATAGTGAGCATTATTATTTTCTTCATCATAGTTTATCTATTTCTATGTTCTTTGATTTTGTGATATTTCCTTTATCATCGATGATGATACATTCTATTTTTGGCAATTGGTTAATTCGGTCTAAACCTGCTTCTTTTCCCATTACAAATACCGAAGTGGCAAGTGCATCTGCCAGTTCTGCCTTGGGTGCAAAAACCGTTACGCTTATAATTCCGCTAGACGGATATCCTGTTCTTGGGTCTATAATATGTGTATATCGTTTGCCATTAAAATTGACAAACTTTTCATAATTACCAGAGGTTACGACTGCTCCGTTTGTGATAGGTAACAACGCAAAAACCTTATTCTTGTCCATAGGGTTGGTAATGGCTACTTTCCATTCTTTACCGTTGGGTTGTTTACCCCAGGTATTCATATCGCCAGAAGCGTTTATAATTCCCGAAGGCACTCCTTTTGAAATTAGCAAGTCTTTGGCCTTGTCTGCTGCATAGCCTTTACCGATAGCACCGAAACCTATTTTCATTCCTTCCAACTTCAAAAAGACCGTGCTTTTTGCTTTATCAAGAATAATATTTTGAAAACCGACTTTTGATACCGAAGCTTTAATTTCTTCTTCGGAAGGCATTTCTGTCATACTACCATCAAACTGCCAAATCCTATCCATTGACGCATAACTAATATCAAAAGCACCGTCGGTTAATTTTGAAATACCAATGGCTCTTTCTATTAACTGAAAAAGTTCTGCATCTACTGTAACAGGTTTTATTCCTGCATTTCTATTAATTTCTGAAGTTTGCGAATTTGCATCCCAAGACGAAATGAGTTTTTCAATTCTGGTAATTTCTCCAACAGCGGTATCTATATAATTGTTTCCTTCAATAGAATCGTTGGCAACTACGGTTACATCAAAACGACTGCCCATTAATTTAAGGGTACGCTTATAGGGTTGCTGTGCGGAACAGGCTAGTGTAGCCCAAATAATTATAATGGAAAAAAGTGTCTTCAAATTATTTGGTAAATGCGTTTAACTCTTTAATATAATTTTCTGGCGTCGTCTTTTTATAACTCGTTTCTCCTAATACTTTTCCGTTAGCGTCAAGTATAACTACGAAAGGAAAAATCCCATTTTTGTTATAGGCCTCTGCCAATTTTGCATTTGCTGCAGTTTGAGATTCACTCAATGCGTTTTTCTTTTTTCTTGGGAAGTCTGCTTGAAGCATTACATAGTTTTTTGTTGCGTACTTTTTAAAAGCTTCTGTGCTCCAAATTTCACGATCTAATTTTATACAAGGCGCACACCAGTCTGATCCTTGAAAAACAAGAATTATAGGTTTATTTTCTTCGGTTGCTGTTTTCTTTGCTTTTGCAAAATCCGTATGCCATTCTTGAGCGGTTACTCCGCTAATAGTTAATAGTAGCACAAGTAATGTAAAAATGTTTTTTTTCATAATAATTTATAATCTGTAAAGGTATTTAGTTTAACGTTAAAAGCTATTTATTCTTACATTGACATTTATCAATTTTATTTATAATTACTTGCTTTTACAAGCCCTTCAAGGTCTTCAATAAAAATGATTCTACCCTTAGTAGAAATAAGCTTTTCTTCTTTAAAATCTTTCAACATTCGTACCAAGGACTCTTTAGCAGTACCCACCATACTCGCGAGATCATCTCTATTCATTTCAATTTCTTTAAGACTCTCTTTAACGCTGAATTTTCTTTGTAAAATCAATAGATTTATTGCCGTGCGTTCTCTAACCGTGTAACGTGCTAATATTTTAGTTGCATTTAGAAAAACTCCAAATTCGTGGCTTAAATTCTTTAGCAAGCGTTGCGATAATAGGTGAGATGTACTTACTACGTTTAAAAAATCATTTTTAGGAATAAATGCTACTTCACAATCTAATAATGCAGTTGCAGAGTCTGGATACTCTTCTTCACTTAGAATAGCGTGATACCCAAGATATTCGTTTTCTCCACAGATATAAAATATATGATCTGTACCAAAATTGGTAGCAGTATATTTCTTTACTTTTCCTGATGGTACTCTATAAATACCTTTAGGCTCTGTACCTTCTTTAAATATCTGCGTGCCTGCCTTAAAGTTCAGTATTTCTTTATTAGCTGTGAGTCTCTCGCATTCAGCTGTTGTTAACCCAGATAATAAATCTTGATTATTAAAATTGTATTTTGAGTATGGAAAATTATTATTCATTAAAATAGTTTAAAATGTTTTCAACTTTATGAAGATTTTCCTGCTTGCCGATTTCTAAAGTTTGCTTTCCATAATCACTTCTAAAGTGATGCTCTTTTAAAAATTTGAGATTCAATAAATGCCATTCTTTATTTGTTGTTTTAATATCACAGAATAACTCCCATTCTCTACGAAGCAATAATTTTCTGTAAAAGAAATGCGAATTGCTGATGTGAAAAATATCGGCATCGCAAAGCACTTCGGCCAAAGCTGTGGTTGGACATTGTGGCATTTTAGTGGCATCGATACAATTATTGACTTTTTCTATAAAATCTTTACTAACTTTTTCTTTTTTTAAAAAATGGGTGGCTATCAATTTACTTTCATCCTCGTGACCTTTGTAGGTGGTTGAGAATCCTGTATCGTGAAACCACGCTGCAACGACAAGAATCTCTGTATTTTGCTTATTAATATCCATAGCAGCGCATAAGTATTTTACATTCTGCACCACTTCCTTGGTATGTTGAAGATTATGAAAAGGCAATGCCGAACATTTTGAAGTCGTCAATAAATCTTTACAATATGTAGCAACGCTACTAATCATCGTTGTGGTCCTGGTTTCCATCTAATTGAATAACATTTGCATCGCTTCTAATCTCTATGTGTGTTATTTCTCCGCCACTTGTCCCAACGTATTTAGCAATTCCCATTGTTACCATAGAAAGCAGTAAAATGAGTACAAATCCATATTTTGAGAATGGCAACTTTTTGTATTGTAAAAACAAGGTTATTAGCGATACGCCTCCTAAAATCAGCATCATCGTAAGAAACAATTCTGCATAATCTTCGTGTTTATGGATTAGTGTTTCACTAATTCCAGGTAAATTCTCAACTATTTCTTCAGCACCTTCACCTGTTAAAAAAGCTGCAATAGCTGTTAATGCAGAAAAAATAAAAATACCTAATGCTGTATTTTTGATTTGCGGTTTTTTCATAATTAAACCTGCTAACAACACTAAAAAACCAATCAATACGCCTACTATAGGTAAATGATTTACTACCAAATGAAGATGTGCGTCGTTCATAATTTTATTTTCTATTTAAGCAATATTTACATTAAACAAGTAACCGACCAATGCAGTTAGACCCATTGCAACTGTTCCCCAAAACGTGATACGAGCAATGGCTTTAACGATACTTGAACCGCCTGTTTTAGCAGCTAGTGCTCCCAGAATTATCAAGAAGAAAAGTGCAAAACCATAAAGAGAATATTCCATACTATTTAAAGGCAGAAAAAGTGTTACCAAAAAAGGAAGTAATCCACCTACGGTAAATGCCGCCCCAGATGCAAAAGCCGCTTGAATAGGTTTGGCTTGGCTAATTTCATTTATTCCCAATTCATCTCTAATGTGTGCACCCAAAGCATCGTGTTCTGTTAATTCTTTAGCTACGGTTAAAGCTGTTTCTTTTTTCAAACCTCTTTTTTCATAAATTTCTGCAAGGCGTTGTAATTCAATTTCGGGCATTTCGCTTAATTCTTGTTTTTCGCGTTCAATGTCTGCCTTTTCCACATCGGTTTGTGAACTCACGGAAACGTATTCTCCTGCTGCCATTGACAAAGCACCAGCAACAAGACCTGCCAATGTTGCTAAAATCACAGGTTCTCGTGCAGCACTTGCAGCCGCAACACCTATAGCAATACTGGCTGTTGATAGAATACCGTCGTTAGCACCAAGTACTGCTGCTCTTAACCAATTACTTCTATGAATGTAATGGTTGTCTAAATAATTGTCCATTTCTTTAGTCTTTTCTTCCATTTTATTCAGTTATTAGATTAAAGGCGCCTTTGGTTAAAAACTCGGTGTTGGGTGTAAAACTATCAGCATTTAATATTTGAATAAATCCATTATTAGTTGCTCCTATTTTAACCAATACTCTTCTGAAATTTGTTTCATTTTCTTTAACCAAAACAAAGTAATCATTATCTATATTAGCAACAGCTTCAACAGGAAGTGCAGGATGTTCTTTAGTGGTCGTTAATATTTCTGCTTCAATGTACATTCCTGGTGCAAATAATTTTGCTTCCGCCTCATTCACTAAATCGCCGTGAATATCCACCGTTCTGTCTTGGGTATTTATCGCTTTATTAACTAAATGTACTTTGCCTTGATACACTTTATTTAAATCGTTTTGTAATCGCACATTAATAGGTTGTCCTTCTTTTACCATAGGAAGGTCTTTTTCAAAAATCTTCAACTCTATGTGTAAATTATCTGTATTGGTAACCGTTACAGCAACATCTGAAGGATTTAAGTACATTCCTGTTGTTGCATTAATTGTTGTCGCATAACCCGATAAAGGTGAGGGCACGCTGATGACTGAACGAATATTTTCTCCTGTTAACGTGTTAGCATTGATGTTCATTAAACTCAACCTCTTTTTGAGTGATTGGTATTGCGCCAATGTCACAGTATATTCTGATTCTGCCTTTAGGAAGTTCTTTTTAGACGTCACATTATCTGCCACCAACTCCTTTTGACGCTCATAGTCAGATTTTAAATAATTCAAACGTCCTTTAGCTTCTAAAAAGTCTTGTTGCACTTGCACGTATTCAGGATTTTCAATAGTAAATAAGGTTTGTCCTTTTTTAACCGCATCGCCTGGTAACAGGCTGATATTTTTTACATAACCTGCAAAATACGCACTTACATCTGCTTGGTTTTCTGGTGGAACAGCAAACATACCATTCGCTTTTACAACAGTATTAAACGGTTGTGTGGTTATTTTACCAACCTCCATATTGCCAGATGAAAACTGATTTTCTGTAATAGTTAGCATATCCACATCTTCTGCTGTTTCAGTTGCATCTATAGTAGCAACTTCAGATTTTCCGTTTGAGTTACAGGAAGCTAAAGTTATTATTGCGAGCAATAAAAGACCCTTGAAGTATAAATTGTTTCGTGTATTTTTCATTATTAATTGGTTAAATAGTTTAATTCTAAAACAGTATTGTTGTACTGATTTAAATTTTGCAAATAGTTGATTTGAATATTTTTTGAACTTTCCAAAAGCTGAACGTATTGCAAGAAATCTATCTCGCCACTTTTGAATGCTTTTGAGGCGTTTATTGTTAATTCTTTTGAAAGATCTCTTCCTGTACTTTGATAATAATCAACTGTTTCTTGAAACTTTTTTAAATCAGAAAGCAAGGCGTCGTATTTTGATTGTAATTGAATTTTATAGTTTTCAAATTCATTAGCAATAATCAATGTTTCTGTCTTAGCTGCATTGATTTTTGATTTATGTGCTCCAAACCATAATGGTACTGCAATACCTACTTGAAATCCATTATAATTTCTTGCAGCTACACCATTGTTTGTGCCTTGAAATACTGATAATTGTAAATCAGGTAAAAGCTTTTGTCGCTCTAATGAAAGAGAAGATTTAGCTAAGTTTTCTGCTGAATTATAATACATTAGTCCAGGATGATCTGTTAGACTGAATTCTTTTAATTCCAGTCTTGGTAACACATCTTCTGAAACCGTAATTGTTGAATCGGTCTGTACCCATTGATTTAACATTGTGTAGGCTTTAGAAACGTCTTCGCGTGCTTGAGAAAGTGCGATAGCGATTTCTTTTTGCTTGGTTTCAGCCGTTAGTTTTTCTAATAAATTAGTTTCCCCTACATCGTATCTCTTTTTAGCAGCTCTTGCAAATTGACCATATAAGCTATCTAAATAGACATATTGCCTCACAAGATTATTGCTATAGACTACATTATAATAGGCTGAATTAACCTCTTTAGTCAATATTCTTTCATTTAGACGATACTGCTGCGTTATTAATGCTACTTTTTGTTTTTCTACTTTGCGCTGTGCGCCATATACTGTTGGGAATTGAAGTGATTGACTAATGCCTAACACCTTTAATGGCAAACCATTTTCGGCAATGTTATTTTGGTCATAGCTATAGTAAACTTGTGTTTTGTCCAAATTAAAAGCACTTCCTACCAACTGTTCTGATTGATTAATCTTTTTCGCGTAAGCTTGCAATCCATTATTATTTTCAATAGCCATTTTTACAGTCTGCTCAACATTTACTGGGTTTTGTTGTGCCTTACCAAAGAATGGTAAAAACAATAAAAGTATAATGCTTAGAGCCTTAAAATTCACTTTTGTTTTTATTTTAGGATGATGTCCTTTTCTGTCGAACATTGCATATAAAATTGGCAATACTACAAGTGTTAATACTGTTGCAGTAATTAAACCACCAACTACCACTGTTGCTAACGGTCTCTGTACTTCTGCTCCGGCAGATGTTGAAATTGCCATAGGCAAAAAGCCTAAAGCTGCTGCTGCTGCTGTTAACAATACAGGGCGCAATCTGTTTTTTGTTCCCATTAGAATGCGTTTGTTGATATTGCTTATACCGTGTGCTTTTAGTTCTTTAAATTCTTCAATCAGTACAATACCATTTAGTACTGCAATACCAAAGAGTGCAATAAAACCAACACCTGCCGAAATACTGAATGGTAAATCTCGAATATAGAGCAGCATCACACCACCAATAGCCGACAAAGGAATTGCACTATAAATCATTAAGGCTTCTTTTACAGAATCGAAAGCGAAATACAGTAAAACAAAAATCAGTATCAATGCAATTGGCACAGCTACTTTTAATCGTGCCGTTGCAGTTCTTAAATTTTCAAATTGACCACCGTAGCTAACAGAATAGCCTGATGGTATCTTCACATCTTTTTCAATGATTGCTTGCACATCTTTAACTACAGACTCTAAATCTCTATTACGAACATTTACGCCCACAACAATTCTACGTTTGGTATTGTCTCGCGAAATTTTTGCTGGTCCTTTGGTGTACTTTATGGTTGCAAATTCGCTAAGTGGTAATTTTGTTCCATCAGGTAGAGATACCGATGCAGTTTCTATATTTTCAATATTCTTTCTGTGCGAATCATCAAAACGTATCATTAAATCGAATTGCTTTTCGCCTTCAAATACTGTTCCTGCTGGCATTCCTGCAAAGCCCATTGTGATGACTTTATTCAAGTCTTCAATGTTCATTCCGTATTTAGCGATTTTTTGTCGGTCATATTTTACTGACATTTGTGGCAGACCAGCAGTTTTTTCTACTGAAATATCCGCAGCTCCTTCTACATTCTGAATCGCTTTTTCTATTTCTAATGCTTTTCTGTACAAGACGTCTAAATCTTCTCCAAAAACTTTAATTGCTAAATCTGCTCTAACACCAGTAATCAATTCATTAAATCGCATTTCAATAGGTTGGGTAAACTCAAAATCTACACCTGCGATTTCATTGGATAATGCTTCTTTAAATTTATCAGCCAGTTCATCTTTAGATTCCGCAGATGTCCATTCGCCTTTTGGTTTCAGTTTTATAATCACATCACTTTCTTCCATAGACATTGGGTCTGTTGGTACTTCGGCAGCTCCAATTCTACTCACTACTTGCTCTACTTCTGGAAATTTCTTCAGTATTTTTTCTATTTGTGTAGTAGCTTCAATGGTTTTACTTAATGATGTTCCTGTTTTTAACACAGGTTGAATTACAAAATCGCCCTCATCTAGGGTTGGCACGAACTCGCCACCCATTCTAGTGAATAAAAATCCTGTAAGAATTAGCAAACCGACAGCCATACTTAATACTAATTTCTTTTTACGCAATGCCCAAGATATAGTGGGTTGGTACTTTCTTTCTAAAAAGCCGATAAGTCGAGATGAAATAGTTCTTTTCTCCGTATTTGTAGGTTTAATAAATAGAGATGCCATTACTGGTATGTAGGTAAAACAGAATACCATTGCACCAATTAGGGCAAAACAGAATACCAATGCCATAGGGCGAAACATTTTTCCTTCTACACCTACTAAAGATAGAATTGGGATAAAAACTATGATGATAATTAATTGTCCGAAAACTGCGGAATTCATCATTTTAGAAGCACCTTGGTACGTAATCGTATCTATTAAACCTTGTCTTTCATTTTTAGGAAGTGCCAATAATTTGGCTCGCTGACTGGTAATTTTAAAGGCGATGAACTCGACTATAATTACAGCGCCATCAATTATAATTCCGAAGTCAATTGCACCCAAACTCATTAAATTGGCATCTACACCAAAAATGTACATCAGCGACAGTGCAAATAGAAGACACAAAGGAATTACAGAAGCTACGACCAAACCAGAACGCCAGTTTCCTAAAAGCAATACCACTACAAAAATTACGATTAAACAACCTAAAATTAGGTTTTCTGCAATGGTAAATGTTGTCTTAGCAATAAGCTCACTACGTTCTAAAAAAGGGTTGATGGAAACACCTGGTGGTAAAGAAGATTGAATCTCTGCTACACGTTCTTTTACCGCTTCAATAACCGCATTAGAATTGGCATCTTTAAGCATCATTACTTGCCCAAGTACTTTCTCGCCTTCGCCATTTCCTGTTATTGCTCCAAAACGATTTGCGTGACCAAAGCCTACAGAAGCAATATCCCGAACATAAACCGGCACATCTCCTTTAGTAAGTACTACAATATCTTCAACATCTTTTATTGAACTTACTAGACCTTCCCCTCTAATAAAATAACTTTCATTGATTTTTTCGATGTAACCACCTCCAGCAACGCTATTGTTTTTTTCGAGAGCTGAAAAAACATCAAAAATTGAAACATCCATAGCACGAAGTCGCTCAGGGTTTACAGCAACCTCATACGTTTTTAAATAGCCGCCCCAAGTGTTTACTTCTACAACACCAGGAATGCCTGAAAGTTGACGTTTTACCACCCAATCTTGAATGGTACGTACATCTGATAGTGAATATTGGTCTTTGTGTTTGGCATCTACATCAATAACATATTGATAGATTTCGCCCAGACCTGTAGAAACAGGACCCATAAAAGGTTTGCCAAAACCTGCTGGAATTTTTTCTTCAGCACTTTTTATTTTTTCAGCGATGAGCTGACGTGGTAAATAAGTTCCCATTTCATCTTCAAATACAATGGTAACTACAGATAAACCAAACTTAGAAATAGAACGAATTTCTTTAACACCTGGCAAGTTTGCCATTTCTAATTCTACTGGGTAGGTTAAGAATTTCTCTACATCTTCAGTAGCTAAATTTCTTGAAGTTGTAATAACCTGTACTTGATTATTGGTCACATCTGGTACCGCTCCAATAGGAATATTGGAAAGAGAATACAAGCCAAACCCTACGATTCCGGCAGTAAATAATAGTACAATAAGTTTGTGATGAATACTGTACTGGATAATACGTTCTAACATTTTAAGGTGGTTTATTAAAAATAATGGTCAAATGTAATATTGGTATCTAAGTGTATTCTAAGGCAATTCTTAAGATTGGCTTAAGAAAGTTTTATGCCTATTAAAAAAGCAAAGGCCTTGAGAGTTCTCAAGACCTTTGCAGCTATTAACCAATAAACACTAACCAAAACTATCTAAAGGTTAAGGGGGAATCTTTTTTCTTTTTCAATAGTGACCCTTTTACTAATGCTAATTTTTATGTAAATATAATATCACATTATTAAGACAAACTTAGTGCAGTCTTAAGATTAGCTAAATATTTATGAGAAGAGAAAAAACAAAAGCTCTGAAAAAAATCTCAGAGCCTTTGCCAATCAATCAACACTAAACATCAATCAAAAAATCTTTATAACTTATCGACTTTTATAAATAATTTAGAGTCAGTCATAGATATTTCACAACGCGCAGGTGCTGTCGTTGCATAGGTGTTTCCACAAGTTGGGCATAAGTAATAAACAGATGGCAACGAACTAACATTTCCATCCTCTAAAGCTTTAAGGGCTGTTTTATAAAAATCCCTATGCTTTTGCTCTACTTTATAGGCATACGTTAAACTTATCTGTGCCATATAATTGCCAGCTGCGTTGGCATCCTTAATAAAATTAGGATACATAGTATTGAACTCGTAGCTTTCTCCCTCAATGGCATTTTTCAAATTTTCTATTGTACTGCCCACAGTAAATTCTGGTGTAACAGTAGGGATTTCTTCTCCCATTCTTTGTAACACCACTTTGTGATTGTTAGCGTGAATTAATTCTGCTCCTGATGCTGCTTTAAAAAGCATCGCAATTTGTGTGTAGCCTTCCTCTTCTGCTTTTTTACTAAAAGCGGCATACTTGGCATTCGCTGTTGTTTCTCCCGTAAATGCGTCTTTCATATGCTGAATAGTTAATGTTTGTGGGTCTTCGGTTTTGTCCATAACCTTTTCCGAAATTTCTTTAGATGATTTTACTTCTATTTTATCTACGGATTTATCTTTACAAGATTGAAAAAGCATACTTGAAAGTGCCATTCCAGTTACTACGATTACTACTGATTTTTTCATTATATCTGTTTTTAACTTGTTATATATTTTTTGTATAAATGTACTTTTACAATTTGAGGTTGTTCTTTACTACTCCTTAAGAATTGCTTAAAATTGTAATATTACTCACTTGATTCACTTCCAAAATCTGGTAGCGCCAATTCAATACCTGCTCCGTGTTGAAATACTAATTGACCACCTAAATAACCAGTTCTGGCAACAGAGGCTGTTAAAGCCGTGAAAAGAATAATACCTACCCATTTTGTCCAAGATTGGCTATATTTAAAATAATATAGAGCAACTCTATACAAAGCTGTAATTATTGCCAGCCATAGTGTAATAGTTGCGGCTTCTTCGTGAAGCTCCATAGGTGCTTGAAGAATTCCATCCGTCATTCCGTCGCCTGCATAACTCCCACTTATATATGCTACAATAGCACCTAAAGCACCTAGTAGCAAAAGATAAAAGGCAGCATTGTTAAAAAATTGTTTTTTAGTAAAAAGCGCAAAGATTTCTGATAAGAAACCAACAAATATTAAGGCTATCGGGAAGTGGATAACCATTGCGTGAATGTGTGGTGCTGTTAGCATTTTGATGTGATTTTTAATTACACAACAAATGTATTTCAGTCATTTAAAGTTTGTCTGAAGTAAAACTTAAGATTGGCTTAAAAGATAATAGTAAACGTAGTTCCTAAACCAAATTCACTTTCTACTTCAATTTTAGCATTTATAGCGTCAGCTGCTTTTTTGGCTATAGAAAGACCTAAACCATTGCCTGAAATATTCTTATGGTTAAGTGCATCTGACCTGAAGAAATTATTGAACAAGTTATTCAAATCTTCTTTTTTTATGCCTATACCTTCATCTTGTACTTGGCAGATTATTTTAGGGCCAGATTGTGTAATTGAAATATAAACCGTTGTAGCATCATTGGCATATTTTATGGCATTACTAATAATGTTTTCAAATATAAGATTACCGAAATATTGAGCTACTAAGGTTTCATTTTCAATATTATTTTTAAAACTTATAGACAGCTTCTTTTGCGATATTTTGTTTTTATACCTTGAAAGAATTTCGTCGATTAACGCTGCTAAGGGTATTAAAGCTACATCGGCATTTTTTGAGCTGGTGTCCAATCTTGCCAATAGCAAAAGCTGCTCTAAAGTAGCAGTCATTCTGTCTATTTCCGTTAGGCTAAATTTGATTTTATCCTCGTATTCTGCTCGTTCTCTTGGCTTACGAATCAATACTTCTAATGTACCTTTTAATGTTGCTAAAGGTGTACGCAATTCGTGAGAGGCGTCTGATGTAAATTGACGTTCCCTTTCGAGAGCATTCTCGATACGCTGTAACAGGTCATTTATTCCGGATGACAAATCAAAAAGTTCATCCTTATTCTGCGGTAATGCTACACGTTCGTTTAAATTGTTACGTGTAATTCTATTGGTTGTTTCGGTAACATTCTTGACTGGTATAATACTTCTACCAGCTATAAATTTAGAAATAAAATAAAGACTCGCCAAAAGAAGTAAATACACTAATAGTAAAATGTTCCTTAGGTTCAGCAGTACCATTTGTGATGCTTCTAATGACATTGCAGCGACTATAAAACCTTTTATTTTTCCATTTTCTTCAATGGGTAACTGAACTTGTCTTATGGGTTTATTGTTGAGAACTTCGTTGTAGCTTCCACCAAAATTTGCATTTTCATTGTAATCGAGCTGGTTCTCTTTTAGGTTTGGGGATTTGTCCATAAACGTCCCGTTCTTATCTAGAATCTGAATAAAAACAGGGTTTACTTGAACTTCTCTATGCTCACGTTCTTCCCATTCCTTTTTGTTTTTTATTTTGATACTGTCGCCTACAACTTTTATTTCTTCGGTATGTTTTTCCGCTTCAAAAGAAAGGTCGTTATCTATATTTTGATACACCACCCCTTTAACTACAAAATATACCGCTGTGAATGCAACAGCCATAATGATTGCAGTTGCAATCATATAATGTAGCGCTATTCTATTTTTAAAACTCAAATTCATAATTCCTTTGCAATGTAACCAACACCTCTAACCGTTTGGATGTAATTGTCTTCTTTTCCTAATTTCAGTTTTTTACGAAGTGCATTTATAAATACATCAATAACGCCTGTGTTATAATCAAAGTGAATGTCCCATACGCTTTCAATAATTCGTGACCTTCTGCACACTAATCCTTTGTTACGCATTAAATATTCTAATAAGGCAAACTCTTTTTGGGTTAACGCTATTTCTTCTTCGGCTTTAAATACTTGGTGTGTTGATGTGTTAAGTGTTATTTCTCCTAGTTTAAAAGTGGAATGTTCTCCAGATTTTGGACGTAGTTGTACCTTGATGCGTTCTAAAAGTTCTTCAAAATGAAAAGGCTTTTTAATATAATCGTTTGCACCAGATTGAAGTCCGAAAATGGTTTCGTCCAAGGTGTCTTTCGCTGTTAAAAATATAACAGGTGTGTCTTTAAAATCTTTTCGGAATTGGCGACAAATTTCGATACCACTTATGCCAGGAACCATCCAGTCTAACAGCAATAAATCGTACTCTCCTAAAAGTGCCATTTCAAGCCCTTTTTTACCTTCTTCGGCGATGTCCACAGCGTATGACTCTTCCTCTAAACCTTGTTTAAGAAAGTTAGATATACCTGGTTCATCTTCTACAATTAAAATTCTCATAGCGCAAAAGTTACAATTTTTAATTAAGTTAAGATTTGGTCTTTCTTAAGATTGGCTTAAATTTTATCAAATATTACCTGACTATATTATTCGCTAAGATTAATTAGTTTACGCCTCATAAGTTCCCATATCTAGCTAAAGCTTCTGGCCTACATTAATACTTTAAATAACACATCAACACCTAAAAATCAAACCTTTCTACTATATCTTATTATGTATTATAAATTAAATAGAAATAAAGTATTGTAGGAATTTCAAAAACAGTATAGAACTAAATAACAAAACAAAAAAGATAAGTACCATAATCCATACTATCTTGTCTTTTTTGGTAATGTTACTTTTTACAATTTTATCCTTTTTATTTCCTTTATAAAGTTTTTTTCGCCTTTTTTTTGACATAAAAACGTGTTTTATTTATTCTCTATATTCCACACATTAAAATCTTACCACATTAAGTATTTTCTTAAATACTAGAACAAAATCTACAGACTTGTAAGTATTAGTACGTCAGCAAAAAACACCGTTTTTAATTAAGTTAAGATGTAGGTTTTCTTAAGATTTGCTTAAGATAATTGAGAATCGATTAACAGTATAAAACTTACATTAACTTTACTAATTGAAGACGTTTAGTTTTTTATATCATCAAAAAGCACATTGAAATGATTACAATATTAACTACTGGCGGAACTATAGAAGGACTGGATTACGTGGGCGATAAGGGAATCAAAAAAACGAATGTCTCTATTTCAGATTTTCTTAAAAGTGCTAATGTAAATTTTGAATATACTATTCAGAGTGTTTTTAAAAAAGATAGTCGAGACATTACTATAAAAGACTTGAATCTGCTAGAAAACAGAATTAAGGAAAGTAATGCAAACAAAATATTGATAACACACGGGACTTTCACTATGGAAGATACCGCAAAATATTTAGGGAAACTCAACTTAGGAAAAACCATCGTTTTGGTTGGGTCTTTCATATTAGGGTCATCTGAAAAAACAGATGCCCCATTTAATTTAGGATATGCAATCAGCTCAATACAATTTCTAAAACCAGACGTTTATATTGCTATGAACGGGGAAATTTTTATTTGGAACAATGTTTCAAAAAACTTAGAAACCAACAAATTTGAGCCTAATGAATAGTGTTAACATAAATGTTTGGAACATCATTACATTGGACAACGTTCTTCTATCTATTAATAGATATACTCATAGTATTGCTTACACTTTACCTCTCAAAAACAAAAGCACGCACTAGTTTTAAGCGGTTTGTAATTCTTGGAATCTTATTTATTACCTACAATCTTACTGGTGGATTACTACCGTATGATAATTTTCCTGGACCATTTATTCTTCAGTATATTATTACATATGGCGTAGCTATAACGTTATGTGTTTTTATAATTTACTACCTATACAAAGAATATGATATTGTCGTTTTAAAATTCAATTCTTCTATCCGTAATCTCGCTATTTTTACCACTAGTAGCTACATCCTACTATTTTTAGTTCCTTACTTTTTTACTAATTCTTTAAACTCTGCAAGGCTCTTATTTACAATTCCAATTTCGGTAGCTGTTATTATTTTTCTAATTATATTTTATAGACGAATTTCTAATCCAAACAATCCAAGTGCCTTTATCTTAAGACGCAACAAGTTATCTATGATTACCGTAGGGTGTGTAGCATTACTGCCAATCTGCACAGCTATTGGTGATTATCAATGGTTTACTTTTAGTGTGATGAATACAGCCTTTTTCGCCATAACTGCTATTGAAATAGATAGATATTTATATCTCATTGCAAATAATACTAGAATGTATGAAGTATTTGCATTTCAGAAAAAGCAAAGGAAAGACGTTTTAGAATGTAAAATTATTTACGAAGATTTAACCAGACGAGAGATAGAAGTTGCCCTATCTATACTAGGCAATTTGAGTTATAAAAATATCGCAAAAGATTTATTTATTGCTGAAAGTACCGTCTCAAAACACGCCTCAAACATTTTTAAAAAGACAGGTGTTAAAAACAGACGTGAATTTTTACACCGTTTTAGAAAGAAAATTAAATAAAAATTCCGTAGTCTATAAAACGCTATGTTTACTAGAAATTCAAAATATTCCGTACAAAAATACGGTTGTTCCGTAAGTATATACGGTAAGTTTTCTTTGGTCTATTTCAATTTTAATCTACTTTACAATTAGTTCCAATACTTCCTGTAATATACCTAATACAACTAAAAATTAGACTTTCATATATCGGAATTTGGCAGAACTATGAAAGTAATTTTTCAAGCTTATCAACCAAAACCAAATACTATGATTTCCACCTGTAATTCGCCTACTTATGGATTTATTAATACTGTCAAAAAAACTACTAAAGGACCTGGATGATATAAAAATTCAAAACCAGAACATTTTAAAAAGAGCACAAAAATCTATTAATGTTTGCCGGAATCTGTTATGGGTTTTTAAAAAAGAAATTCTAAAAAAAGGATTCAAAACAATCAAGGACGAAGTGCAATTCTTCAAAGAAGTTAAGCAAGTTCCGCTCATTAAACTCATCTACTTTACAGAAATCTACTCTTTTGAAATACAGCTACCAAAGGCTGATAAAGAAAACCAATTAAAATCCATAAAGAAGAAAATCAATAAGTTCAATCGTTTTTTTCTTTACAATTTAGATTTTGGTCGCTATGTAGATTCTGGCGCCACTAATTTTGATAAGGAATATTATACAAGAGATTACCTAGACACTTTTCATATCACTACCTCAAAATTTTACTTTCAAGACCCCGAATTCTGTACACCTAGGGATATGCTACTTGGTAAGTACAGAGCTTATTATTCATTGGTACATTATATGGCTGAGAAAAAGCGTAGCATTAAAAACAACCTGAATGGTAAATTACCTACAATCGAGCCGCTTGAAAAGATACATTGGCCATTTTCAAACACAGACTACGTTGAAATTCTTTATGCGTTATGCGCAAAAGGTTTGGGAAAACAAGACAATCAAAGCATAATGCAAGTGTCTAAAAAACTACAACAGCTATTTGATTTTGAACCAAAAGATATTTATAAGACCTATCAGGACATAAAAAACAGAAAAAATAGCAGAACGCTTTTTTTGGACCAACTTTCTACATCATTAATCATAGAAATGGATAAAAGTGAAGTGTGATTTTTTCTTCAACCCCTTATTTTACTGATGAAATATAACCGTACTACGGTTGACCTACGGTAATTCAATTTTTTAATGAATTTTGCTCTTTTTGCTTTTGTAAAAGCGTACTTACACGCATCAAAATCAACCAAACAGCATCAAATTTCAAAAAGTTAAATTTTGACCGTAGTATGGTTGTACTGGGGAATAAAATCCATTAAACCTATTCAAATTTGTAGAACGAAAGTCAAATCAGGTTAGGGGCTATCAAATTAATTGACAGTAATGCGATAGTCCTTTTCCATTAAAACCGTTCTATTATGCCGACAAGTATTATTACAACAGACGACCTTCGAGACTTCAAATTAGAATTGCTCGATGACATTAAAAAACTACTATCAAAAGAAGCAACAGGAAAACTCAAAAAATACCTCAAATCTTCTGAGGTTATGGATTTACTTCAGGTAAGTCCAGGCACTCTTCAAAACCTTCGCATCAATGGCACATTGCCCTATACCAAAGTAGGTGGTATCATCTATTACGATGCCGAAGAAATACAAAGTATAATGACAGCCAACCGTGTGCATCACAGTTTAAAATCTTGATTATGAACTATATAAAGCTACTTAATGCGGCTTTTGAAAAGTTCTATTTTGATGACCGCCTAAATCCTACCCATATTAGTTTGTATATGGCCTTATTTCAAGAATGGAACAGTAGCCGCTTTATGGATGAATTTTATGTAAACCGCAGGGATTTAATGCGCGTAGCTAAAATCGGTTCAAAATCTACCTATCATCGCTGCATAACAGAATTAGATGCTTGGGATTATCTATCCTATTTCCCATCCAACAATCCGTATAAAGGAAGTAAAATCAAGATGTCCATTATCGGTACAAGTGATGAACCAGATATGGGACGGTACAATCCCACATTAGAACAGCTTGCGGAACAGTATCATCCCATACGTGAACCACTTGTGGGACAGCACCATCCCACAAACGGACAAGTTGTGTACCAACACCGTCCCATAGGTGGACAAGCATTGGTATCTACTATAAACAATACCAAACAAGAAAACAATATAAAACAACCAAAGGGCTGGCAGGCCGTTTTTGATTTTTTTATTGAAAAAAATTTTGATGCTGATGAAGCAAAAAAATTCTTTGCCCATTATGAAACTCATAATTGGCAAACGAGCGATGGAAAAGAAATTCGGGATTGGCGTGCTTTAGCTAAAAACTGGATGGATAGAACCGAATTGTTCAACCAAGAAAACAAATCAAACTCAAAACAAGCGTCCCAAATCAAGGACAACTTGCGAACCACTAAAAACAAAGATTATGGACAACCCCTCTAAAATTACCGAAGGTGGCGTGGAATATTCACTCGGAAAGTTTGATGGCAAAAGCGTTCTTTACGATTTTGACAAAATCTTGATTTATCTAAATGCAAAGGGAATGAAACTCTTTGGTCAGCAATTTAGAATCTATGATGAAGACACCGTTATCATTCGCAAACTTTGTCATTATTTCATCAAGGACAAAGAAAATTGTGAAAAGAACGGAATTGATATCGACAAAGGTATTTTACTTTCTGGACCAGTAGGATGCGGAAAAACAACGCTGATGAAACTACTGCGCCATATTGTACCAATGCAAAGGCCTTACGAAATGATTCCTTGCAGGAATGTGGCTTTCAGTTTTAACCATCTTGGTTTTAAAACTATTGAAGACTATGGGAATACCAGATTTTATTGCTTTGATGATTTAGGTATTGAACCAGCTGGGCGATTTTATGGCAAAGACCTAAACGTAATGGGCGAAGTCCTCTTGTCTCGATATGAATTGTACCTACAGACCAAACACAAAGTAAAAACCCACGCTACCACAAATCTAAATGCCGAAGAATTGGAAGAACGCTATGGGAATCGAGTTCGTAGCCGAATGCGAGAACTGTTTAATTTGATTGCTTTTGACACCAAGGCTGGGGATAAGCGGAAGTGATTTGAAATTAATATATTACGGTAAAACACAATAAATTATGTTAAAATTTCAATATATTTAGACACGATTAGACATACAACAAAATTTGACAGAGCTAATGAGTTTTCATTGGCTTTTTTGTTTTCTATTCTTGATTGTCAAAAAAAAATTAGTGATTATGAATAAAGTATATCCAAAAGGTTCAGAATGGCGCAAATGGGATTTGCACGTTCACACACCAGAATCTGCTCTTAACAATGGTTTTGGTGCTGATTGGGACGAGTATGTAAAGCAACTCTTTACCAAGGCTCTTGCCCACAATATAGCTGCTATTGGTATAACCGACTACTTTACTATTGAAGGCTACAAAAAGCTGAAAAATGAATACCTCAATAATGATACTAAACTTAAAGAGTTAGAGTTCAGCAATGACCAAATTGAAAGGATTCATCAAATCTTAATATTGCCGAATATTGAATTTAGATTAGATAAACTGGTACAGGATAATCGAGTAAATTATCACGTCATATTTTCCAACGATGTTTCTATTGCAGACATTGAAGAAAACTTTTTGCAGCAACTAAAAATAATTGTTGAAGGAAACCCTCAACAAGCAGCTGAACGAAGAGCTTTGACTAAAAACAACCTCGCAACGTTGGGCGAACGGCTTCAAAATGAGCACGCTGATTTTAGACAACACCCGTGTCATCTCTACACGGGTATGATGAATGCTGTTGTATCTGATGATGAAATATCAAAACTACTATTGGACCAACCATCATTGTATAAAGGCAAATATTTAATTGTTACACCATCAGATGAGGATTTGAGTGACGTAGAATGGAATAATCAAGGGCATTTGACTCGTAAAATTCTCATTCAGAAATCTGACTGCCTATTTGCATCAAATCCCAATACTAGAAAATGGGCACTCGGAAAATTTGGCGAAAACCCACAAGAATATGTGGATGAGTTCAAATCTTTAAAGCCCTGTATATGGGGAAGTGATGCACATACATTTGATGAACTTTTTACCAAGAATGCACCAAGACTTTGCTGGATTAAAGCCGACCCAACTTTTGAAGGTTTAAAACAAATCATTTATGAACCTGAAGAACGCGTGAGTATAACAAACCGTAAACCCGATGAAAAAAAGGTTTACGAGGTTATAGATAAAGTACGATTTATTGACCCAGCTTTCACAACAACACCCATTGAATGCAACGAAAATATGACTGCCATCATTGGTGGGAAATCTACTGGTAAATCTATATTATTGAAGAGTACGGCTAGAACTGCTGATATCGCTGAGTACAATAAGCGAAATGAATCTGCTAATATTGTTGACAAAAGACCAGTTAGTAGTTTTGAGATTATTTGGAAGGATGGACAGACCTCTAGTCTGGGTGCTGAAAATAATCCCGCAAAGAAAATTATCTACATACCACAATCCTATTTAAACAGGGTAGTTGACGATGGCGAAAACACAGGTGATATTGACGAAATAATTCAAGACGTTCTACTTCAAAAGGAAGAATTTAAAGCTTGGTACGATTCTTTAAACGACAAGAAAAAGGAAATTGCAAACAAAGTAGATGCAGCAATAAAAAACCTCTTCGAAAACATTGGGATTAATATCGAAAAAAATCGATTAAAAAAAGAATTGGGTGATGAGAGTGGAATCAAAAAACAGATTGACAAGCTCAACGAAGAAATTAAAGGTCTTCAAGAAAAATCGAAAATAAGCAAAGAAGAACTTGATACGTTTAATCAAGTCAACACCCAGATAAAGGATAAAAATGCTGCTATTGATACGCTGAACAAGGACATTTCCAAGTTAAAATCTATAAAAGACATCAGCATTCAAATTAATGAAAATCTGACAGAGAATATTATTAATCCTGAACTTAAAAAGGATATAGAAACCCTAGCAACTACAAAAACCGCCATTTATAAAACGGACTGGGCTACCGAAGTAGATAAAAGAATCAAGGGACAGGAAGCTCAAATCTTAACGATAAACAAAGAAATAGAAGTACTCGAAGCGTCCATAAAGGATATGAAGGAAGTATTAAAAGACCAGAATGTGCTTAATGAACTAATGAAAGACCTAGGCAAAGAAGAAAAGATTCTTTTGCAAATTGCAGAATTCCAAAAGGAAATAATCAATTCCTATAAACTCATTGAAAAAAATATTCAACTTCTTGCCAATTACAATGCAGAGTATTACTCACTCTATCTTGAAGCTAAAGATAGCGTTGATTTATCTGATTTTGACGATGACCTATCGTTTGATATCCTTACCAAATTTAAAAAAGATAATTTTCAAGAATCCTATGTTCAAAAAAGCTTCGATGGTCGTGCTACAGCTAGTAGAGATTACGACTATCTAACCCAATACGAGTTTGCTAGTTTGGAAGAACACAAGACGTTTTTAAAAGCAGAGTCTTGGAAAATTATAAAAAATGAAATTCCGAAAAGAAAAGGACTAACAAATAAAGAAGCTATCACTTCCTTATTTACCAATTGGTTTATGCACGATTACAAGGTTACGTTTCAAGATGATGATATTTCGGATATGTCTCCAGGTAAAAAGTCATTTGTTTTGTTGCGTTTATTGATAGACTTAGATGATAGTCAATGTCCAATCCTAATCGACCAGCCGGAAGATGATTTGGACAACCGTTCTATCTACAATCAAGTGGTGAAATTTTTGCGTAAACGAAAAAAAACAAGACAAATTATTATTGTAACCCATAATCCAAATCTGGTTTTAGGGGCAGACGCAGAGCTAATTATTGTAGCCAATCAAGATGGTGAAGGCACTAAAAACAGAACACATCCATTTGAGTATATTTCTGGGTCAATTGAACATACAAAAGCAGAGGACAATGAAATTACTGAAGTGTTATATAAAAGAGGTGTGCAAGAGCACATCTGCGATATTTTGGAAGGTGGTCCAGAAGCATTTGACAAGAGAAAGAAAAAATATAATTTTTAAATAGAGATAATCGTAATTGTGGATAGTTTTAACCTCTACAGAGAAGCAAAAGACCAGTATGATAAATTAATTCCTGAGAGAAATGACGGATTAATTCTTCTATCACTTTATGCTAAATATAAAGATAACGATTTTACCGAAGAGAACATCATTGCCGCTATAACCAAGGTTTTCAAAGACCAAGGTAATGATAGTTCTCGAACAGAGTACAATAGAAACAATGCTATCATTCTAAGATTTCAAGAGTCATTTTTATGGCGTAATACTTCAAAAAGAACCTATCAATTCAAGAAGTATGGACTAGAGCTCTGCCAGAACATCGAGAAACGATTGATTGAGAAATACAATCCAGCAAAGATTAAGAGATTCTTTGCTGAACTATACAAAAGCCTTACCGAAAACATAAATGAAAACAAGAATTTCAATGAATGGATTGAAGACCATTTTGAATTAAGACTTCCTGAGCTAACAACACAAATAGAAATTTTAGACCAGCAGGTCAACGAGTCTGTAAAGGATTTTAAAACAGGAATAAAATCTAAAGACCAAAACATACTTTCTTCTTTAAAAGAAATTGAAATTCGTCTAGAAATTATTAAAGAACAAGCATCTGAGCTTAGAAATGCATTTCAGATATCATATGACATAGACGACTTATTAATAGGTCTTCTAGAAAACAACAATGAGCAAATTAACACTTTAGACATACAACGAGTTCAGAATTTTCACAATAACTCTAGAAGCCAGTTAGAGCAGGTTAGTAAAAGAATTGAAAAGATAAAACCTAGAATTAGAGAGTTCATCTACGACTTTAATCAAAAGAATTTTGACAGAAAAACCAAAAGGTTCATTGACCATTTGCTTGAAAAATCTACCGTAATAAGAGAAGGTAGCTCTAAGCGAATACAACTTCCAGATAATTTACCCAGATTAGCTATAACATCCGCTGTTCACAATCTTAAACTCAACGTAATACCCAATAGAAATATAAGTCCAAAACTACCTATTACGGTTACCAAGAGAACTGTGGATACTGTTAAAAGAAAAGAGTTACTAGAAAAGACATTAAAATGGAAAAGAGATAAAGAAAAAATTGGATACTGGACTAAACTAGCATTTGAAGAATTGGAAGAAAACGGGATGTTGGACTTTACACCATTCTTCTTTAAAATTCTTAAAGAAGACCGAATTACTATAGCAGTAAAAACAGCACATAACATTATAAGAAAAAATACAACTTATAGGAATAAGTATAAAGTAGAAATTAAAAAAGAATCAACGTTCGACAGCACAAAAAAAGGCATATCAATATGGCAGATGACCCTACAGAGAAAATAGAACCATACAGTTTTCTATACAATAAAAGGGCAAAAAGCATTTTTGCCAAGATAGATTACACACTCAGAAATGGCATACATATTCAAAGAGAATATCCTAAAAACGTAAATCTCTATAGATTTTTAAGTGATACAGACAATTATGAATCGCTAAAAAACTACTATGAAGATTTTTACAATTTGAATCTAGTAAAGGAAGGTAGTGATTTTAACAGTTACTATTATCTCAACTTAAATGATGATGGCACAAGCAATGTTCCCTCTGACAACAGAGATTACTTAAGAAGCGAATATATAATTATTGGGATGCTCTTTTTAAAGATGTACAAGTTAGATGGAAACATTGAACTAGATACTGTTACTGAATTTACTTCGCTACTCTATGAAGAATATGAGGAACAGAAGAATGCATTAAGAAAGTTAATAAATGACAATTCTTCCGACAAGAGTACAGATTTAGGTGACAAAAAATTTGAGAGTGTAATTGCCAAATCATTTGAGAAATTTGGGGACTTAGGCTGGTTAATGTGGGATAAAGAAGATGATAAAAACAAATTTAAGGTTATGCCTTCCTTTGAGCGTTTGCGTATTATCTACCAACCACAGATTGAAACCATTGATGATTTAATTAAGGAAGTAAAAGATGCAGAATAACTACCCTCGAATATACAGCCTTTCTACGATAGGCATTAAACAGCATTTTAATGCTGACTATCTTTTTCATCCTTACAGAACGGATTTTAGTGGTGAAAGCGGAAGCGGAAAAAGTATGATAGCAGATATGATTCAATTGATTCTTGTAGGTTCAAATGAATTTAAGTCTGCAACGCAAGGTAATAGACAAAGAGATGTAAAAGGAATGCTTATTTCCCAAAAGGGAAAATCATCTACTAGAGGTTATATTTTTCTAAATATTGAAATTAAACCTAAAAACTATATTGTTGTTGGCGCTTATATTGAAGGCACGAGTAATGCTGCTGAAATGTTCATTATTCAAAATGGATATGATTGGAATGAGTTAACCCCATTGAATAAGCCTGTTTTAAATAAAGACTTGATTATAAATAATAAAGTTGATACGTTAAACAATCTTTGTGATAAAATTGAATTTGCTAGGATGAAATCCTTTAGACGAAAAAACTACCACCAAATTTTATTTGATAGTAGTATCGTATCCCTAGACTTAACTAAAAGTGAAACACTTAAAACGTATGCAAATATTTTAAGGTCTTTTAGCAGAGGAAAAGGTTTTAAAACAGAATCTGAAAATTTAAAAAAGTTCCTTTTTGGTGATGATGAGCAAAATGCCATAATGGATAAATATAACGAGGAAGTCAACAATATAAGTAACGATTTTCACGAACACATAAGATATACAGATGAAATTAAGCAGATAAATGACAAACAAGTTTTGCTGAAAACTGCACTAGAGAAGCAAAAGGAATACAAAGCGATATACACAACTTATCTAACCAAAAAGTTCAATTATTGGAACGGTATTCGTGAAAATACAATAAATAAAAAAGGCGAAATAAATACCAAACTATATCAGAAAAAAGTTGAACAGGATTTTGTTCAGAAGGAAATACTAAGAATTCAAATAATTGACCTAAAAGAGCTTTTAAGTACTAAAGAAAAAGTTCTAAATCTCTCAAAAAAAGACAAGGACAACAATGATGTAGAAAGACGGTTTTATGAAATTAGCCAATCCAAGCTACAGATTGAGGTAACTCAAAAATGGTTTGATACTAATAATAATGATATAGAAAAAGTAAGAGAGTGGTTTACGTCTGAACGTTCTGAAAATGTAAATAAATTAGCATTACAAGATTTTACAAAACACCTCTCTGATAGTAATATTTTAGATGTTTTTAAAAAGTCAAATTGGTTAAGCGATTACCAAAAAGAGAATGAAGTGTACTTTAAAAAAATTGAAGATTTAGATAAGAAAATAGCAGAGCTAAAATCACTATCCAAATTTTCAGATTCAAATGACCAAGAATCTCTGGTAAATTGGGCATTAGATAATTTAGAATTTCCGCTTTCACACGCAGAAGAAAGTATCTTGAAATATTTTCAGAAATATGGAAAGATTAAACCATCGGAAGTTAACTCTAAACGGTATGTTCCCTTTCCAGAGTTACTATTTCAAGATTTAAACGCCAATATCAAGGGAAAAAGCAAAAAAGGGTTTTGGCTAAATTTAGATGGTGTTTATGAATACATATCGTATTCAGAAGATAGAGCTCTTAATGTTGAAAATCCTGAATCTGTAAAAGATTCGTTATCAAAATTTAAGGAAGGTATTGAAGAAAAATTAACTCAATATATTGGTGAAAAACAAAATGAAGAAGTCCTAAAGAATGCGTTGTTTAAATTCTCTAATCTTGAAAAGCACATTGAGCTCTTCAAAAGAAAAGACGAGTTATTGAACTTTAAAATTGATAATAGTTTAATTGACCTTTCTGAAGAGTCCTTTAATCTTCATTTGAAAACATTTAAAAACAAGAACACTATCTTAAAGCAGTACAATTCTTTACAAAAAGAATTTGAAGAATTTACCATTAGAAAAAGTTTACTGGAAGGCTATCAAAAAACGATTGAAAAATTAAAAACAAATCTATTTGAAAACGAAATTTCAGTAGATGCTCAGCTAATTAAGGAAAAAATTGCTTCTAATAATGAATATCTAGAAGAGCAAGAAGAATCCTTAAAAGAAAAAATTTTTGATGAAAAATTATTTCTTAAGACTTTTACTAAAGAAATCATTACGCAACAAAAACTTACTGAGTTAAAGTTTGAGCTTTCAGGAAAGTTAAAAGACCTCGAAAAAGACATTATAGATACAGATAAACTAATCTCTTTAGCTCAAGCAGAAATAGAGCAAACTGAGTTATTAAATGAGCAGCTGTTCAAAAACTCAATAGAATTTAATGGTAAGGCTAAGGAAACAGCAAACCCTGACGATGGCGGTTACAATTCAACTCAAAACAAAGCCAATACAGCACAGCAGGCGTATATTGAATATCTGAAACTGATTACCAAAGACCTTCCGTATGATGAAACTGCTACTATTGGTCAATTAGCCAACTACCTTCTTCCAACCGTATTCCCTTCTTCAAAAGTAGATGAAGATTTAATTTCAAATGATATCGTTGATAGACTAAGCAAGCTCACGCAAGATATTCAGGAAATTGGCTCAAGAAAAGTAGATATCATAGGAAGTGTTTTTAATGATGTTTACAATGTTTATCGAAAGCATCTAACAAAAATTAACGATATAAACGAGTATTTAAAGAAGGACAATAAGGAAATTACAGGTGGTAATAAAGCATCGCTTACTTTTAAAAAATCCATCCATTATCCCGAAAATTGGCTGAGTACTTTTAGAAAGCAACTACAGACTCAGATGAATTATACTGGGCTTTTTAGCGACCTTCGCGATGAAATTGACATTAATAGAATGATGATTAGGGCGTTTCAGAAGCTTGGTGGTAGCACCAAAGTTTTACCTGAGGATTTAATGAACCCAACCTCTTATTTCGATTTAGTATTTGAACTAAAACTTGAAAATGAAGATGTCAACTCTGGCAGTAATGGGCAAACATACGCAGCCAATGCATTACTGTGTTTGGCTAGATTATCACTAATAGAGGAAAAGGACAAAAAAGGCTTAAAAATTATGCCTATTGATGAAGCCGAAGGCTTGGGTAGCAATTACGATATGCTTCACGAACTGGCAAAAAAAGAAGAGTATCAGATAATTACAATGGCTATTGAGACTGCTGGCGAAATCACAGATGATGGACAGTATATTTATATTATGAATGAAAATAACTTAGCCAATGTTGACAGCTTTGTTCCGCCTCTAGGTATATTTTCTGATGATGTGACCGAGGATATAGAAGAATATATAAAATCACTTTCTGACGATGAATAAAAACGTAACCTGGAAAGAATTAAAAGCTCTCGATGACATATACCGTTTGAAGAAATCAAGAGCAATCATTCAGAACCATCCGTATATTAAGCATCTTATTTATGATGAAGGAATTCTAGATTTAAAGCCAGATAACACTAAAGTTATAGTCACAACAGATAGATTTGAAGCCTTTTACGAAAAAGAATTTAAAAGGACTTTTAACGAAGCTAAAAAGTTTCTTACTGAAAACGACATAAAACCGACTGCTAATAAAGCATTCACAATTGAAGAAATAAAATCGTTAATGTTCATCGCTGAGAATAAGGAAGAATTAAGAAGCAACCCAACTACGATAGAAGATTTCTCAAATGAATTTTTTGACATTTCTAAACACCTCAAGCATCGGAAAAGTGTTAAAGATGCAGTATTTAAGATATTAGATATAGAGAGGTTTTCTCTAGATAAAAAAGAGAATCATTGGCGTTTGGTCATAGATAATAAAAACCCACTCGCTGTTGTAATGTGTGAGAATAAGTCCTATCTAAAACAACCTTGGATTGCCAAAGAAACACAAACTAAATTATGGTATGTAGGTGGAAATAATATTGCTATTATTGATGACATAGATGAATCTGACCTTTCTAAACCTATCTACTATTCTTGTGATTGGGATTTAGCAGGTTTACAGATTTTTTCGAGAATAAAAGCTAAGTTAGAAAAACGCAAAAAAAAAATCCATTTATTGTTTCCAAATGAACCGCATAAAAGAATCAGTACTTATATACCGTACCACAAAAGTCATTGGGATTTGACAAAGACTTTGTCTGGACTAGTGCTGGAAACTTTTACCATAAAGGAACTTGAGCTAATTAAAACCCTTATTGATAAAGAAGAGTGGATTGAAGAAGAATCTTTCGATATAGTAAAAATGATTAAGGACGTTCTATAGTTTCTTTTTCGGTAAAAAATGTTTGTAAACTTCAATGATTACAAGCTTAATTATCTTGATAATTTCTGTTCCAAGCTCTTTCATAATTCTAATTTTTAATTAAACTTTCTAATAACGCTAAAGCTAGTATCTGGTAAGATATTTGGTTTTTATAATAACGACTTTCATCGGTATTACTCAAAAACCCCAATTCCAAAAGCACGGAAGGACAAAAACCAACTGTTTCTCGAAGCACTTGAAAGTTGGCAAACTTCACACCTCTACTTTCATATCCTATCGCTGTGCAAAGCATTTTTTCAATTTGATAGCCGACAAAAACAGATTCTTTAGAATACTTCGCTTGTTTCTTTGAAGCATAAACTTCAATTCCTCTTGCATTTGGATTATCCGAATGATTACAATGCAACGACACAAATAAATCTGCTTTTAAGATTTTGGCGAGCCTTATTCTATCAGATAATGAAATAAGTGTGTCCTTATACCTGGTCAAATAAATATCTAAAGGTTTTCCTAATTCTTTATTTAGCTTCAAAATGGCATTCGCAATATCCAATACGATGTCCTTTTCTTGAATTTTATTTATACCAATTGCACCAGCATCTTTTCCACCGTGTCCAACGTCTATAATTATTCTTTTTTGAGCACTCATTTCTTGTCCAAAAACGATGCACATTTTTAGAAGCAAAAAGACAAAACTGACGTTTTTGAGCACTTTCTTCATTTTTAATTTTCAGGTTATCAACAACTTCCCTTTAAAAATCCATAGGATTTGATGCTAAATAATAACAACCGAATTCAAATAGAATCAAATAATATTTTATTCACAAATTACTGATTTACAGTATTTTATGTTCAAATATATGTAAATTTCTACTAACGAAAACAACATAAAAATCTAAACAATTTTATTATGAAAAAATCACTCTATTTAGCATCATTTCTTTCACTCTTATCCACTTCGCTTTTTGCTCAAATTGGTGGTATTGAAGATTCAGTTAATGATGTTGGCGACACTATCAGAACTATTTTTCCAATTTTATTAGGTGTCATCTTCCTAGTTGGCTTCCTGTTTAATGCAGGACATTTCTTTGGAGAAAATGCAGATCTTAAAAAAGGAATTACTAGAGTACTAGTATTTGTTTTGATTGCTGGTGCAGTAGTCGGCATCTTCACATACTTAATCGGAATCGTAGTGTAACTATGAAGAAGTTTGAGGTCTATAAAAACATCAGGAAGCGGGCGGTCATTTTTGGGTTGCCAATTTCCTTGTTTGCATTAATGATGGTTGCGATTCTTGCTTCGTTATTAATCATCATTTTTTCATTCAGCTTCTTAATGATAATAGGTGTTATGGTTTTTAATGCAGCCTTATACATCGCTCTTACAAGGATGGCTAATAATCCACAACTTTTTCAAACAGCTAAAGCCTTCCCTAAAATAATAAGTAACAAAAGAAATTCTGGCTTCGATTATGAACAAGATTAATCTTTCAGCATATAACCCTATTACGGATATTCAAGACAATATCATATTTGCCAATAATGGCAATGTCGTCCTATGCTATGAAGGAACGCTACCAGAAATCTATTCACTATCTGAAAAAGACTTCGAGGACATACACGGTGCTTGGTTTCAGGCTTTAAAATCATTGCCCATTGGTACGGTGGTTCAAAAACAGGATATCTACCTAAAGAAAATATACACTTCAGAAAAGCTTCCGAATACAACCTTTTTAGAAAAAGCCACACACGATCATTTCAAAGGGCGTGACTATATGGAACATCGTTGCTTTTTGTTCTTTACGCTCACTAAGAACAAAGCGTTGAATAATTCAAAATATGTCAACCCTTTTCGTAAAGTTTCCAAAGGAATTGTTCAACAATTGGATGATAACGTTAAGAGCTTCATCGGTTCAGTAAGCGATTCTATCTCCTTTATAAATAATAGCCGAAAGATGACCTTCGTTTCGCTTAAAGCAAAAGAGATACAGCAACTCACAAATGGCTATTTCAATGGCTTCAATGATGGGTTTGATACCGATATCATACTAGATAAAAAAAGCGTCAATATTGGCGAAAACCATTTTGATGCCCTGGCTATCAATAGCGAACTGTGCTTTGGCGAAAGTGTACAGAGTAGCAAGACCAATGAGAAATTCACATCTGACGATTTTGTGTTTCATCAAGGGTTTATTGATGGCTTAGGGCTTACGCTTAATGAGAATCACATAGTCAATCAAATTTTGTATTTGGATGACAAACAGAAGTGGCGCAAGCTGCTTGATAAGAAAGTTGAAGAACTGAACAAAAGTTCCAATTTCGGCTCTCAGAACAAAGTGGTACTAGGCAAAATTCAACACATTCTCGAGCAGATTAATGCCGATGATAATGCACGAATAATCCGTGGTCATCTAAACATTGTGTATTGGGATAAGAACCCTGAAAATTTAAGTCGAATCGGTTCAAAAATTAAAACTGAGTTTAAAGAACTGGACATCATCCCATACTATCCAAGAGGCGAAGAGCGGAAGAACTACATCCTTAATAGTTACTTCTGTTTTTCTTCTAATTTTTCAAATAACGACTTATATGTAACGGATTTGAAACACGCTTTATGTCTGTTCATTAATAACACCAATTACAATTCGGATGCCACAGGAATCATCTTTAACGATAGAGAACATAATGTACCTGTTCTAAAAGATGTTTGGGACGAACGGAAGAAACGTATAAAAGCACGGAATTTTGCCATTTTCGCACCAACAGGCGAAGGGAAATCATTTTTGGCCAATAATATTCTGCGTCAATATTTTGAAAGTGGTGTCCGTCTGGTCATCATCGACTTGGGTGGTTCTTACACCAAATTCGCAAAACTATATCCTGAGAAATATACCGTACTCAGATATGAAAGCGGAAAGAACTTAGGCATCAATCCTTTTTACATCAGCGATGTAAAAGATTTGACACCGGAACGGTTGGAAGACTTGTCCGTTTTCCTGTTTGAACTGTTTGCTTCAGATTTAAAAGTGACCAAGGCACAATCTGTTTCTGTCAAGAAAATACTGAAACATTATTACGATAGTACACCGGAAAATCACTCATTGGATGGTTTTTACAGCTTTATAGAAGTAAACCAAAAAGACCTTCTAAACACTCTAAAAATCCATCCCGACTACTTCAACGTCACAAGCTTTTTGCACGTAATGTCCGAATATGTCGGCGATGGTCTATACAGCTTCTTGTTTGAGGTAAGCGAAGACCAGACCTATAAGATTGAGGACAAACGATTGATTGTTTTTGAACTGGATGAAGTAAAGGATAACAAGGAAATCTTGTCCGTAATGTTGAAGTTGATTAAGTCAGCTATCCAAAGAACCATTTGGAAGAATAGAGCTGAAAAAGGTATCATCCTATTTGATGAGTTTGCCAAGCAGTTAAAGTTTGACAACGTACTGGAAAGTGTAGAATTCTACTACCAAGCTATTCGTAAACAAAATGGTGCTATTGGTATTATTCTGCAATCTATTAATCAGCTACCCAATAATTCCACATCAGCAAGCATACTGGAAAACACACAAATCATCTACAGCCTAAACAATGAAAAAGGCTATGACGAATTAGTTAAACGTCTCAATCTATCCAGCCACGACCTTAATCAATTAAAGTCTATCAAAAACAACCTTTCTGGACCACAGAAGTACACCGAAATGTTTATCAAAATAGGAAAGGAAAGTAACATTTTTCGTCTTGAAGTTCCGAAAGAAGTGTACGCAGCTTACTTGACCGATGGACAGGAAAATGAAGAAATAATGAAGCTCTACAATGAGCATAACGATATGGAAAAAGCAATAATTCAATTCACATCTAAAACATAATATTATGAAATCGAAGATTCACGAATACCAAAACAAATTTTCACCAATAAGTAAAACAAAAATCTTAGTACTAGCAATCGCATTGCTGTTTAGCTTAAATATTAAAGCCCAAGGAATGCCCACTTATGACAACACCAATTTTATCAGTTTGGTAAAACAACTTTTGGAATCAGGTAAACAGACGGCTCAAATGATTAAGTCTGTAAAATTCTTAAAAGATGCTAAAGAAGCCATCGAGCAAGTATCGAGCGTGGTTCAACAACTTAATGCTGTCCAAGAAATTGCAGACAACAATCAGCACCTTATAAATGTAATGCAAAATGATTTACAAGACATACTAAACTCTCCATACATTAAACCCGATGAAGTTAGTAGAGTTGTAGAATCCTTCGATGCCATAGTTCAAAACTCATTAGAAACGGTAGATTTTATTGATGAAATTCTATCCAGCGATTACCTAAAAATGAGCGATGCCGAACGCGCTGAAATCCTAAAGCAGAAAGAAATGGAATCCAAGCAAATGGTGTCTAACATCATTACAAAAACCAAACGCTATAAGAATATTATTTCCTTCAGAAAAATGCAAGACAAAGTCAATAATCGAGAAACAGAATACTAAAAATGACCGCAACCATACTTTTAGGGATTGGACTGGAATACATAGATGCGGTTTTCCAGACCATACAGAGCAGCAACTTTTCGCAATACACCATTGCCGGAATGAAAACGCTTGCTGTTCTGTTCTTTTTAATCAATATTCTTAAAAAATATAATGAAGGTGTAGCGGATAAAGATGGTTACACCTGGGGATTAAGTCCAGGGGATTTGATGAAGAATTTTGCCATCGTCATATTAGTAATTTTCTCAACGCAGGTGTTAGGGTTTTTTGATGGTATTTTAGTGGCCATTGAAGGACAATATCGAGGCACAGCACCTGCTTTGCTTCCTTTGCAAATGCAAGACATTCCCATAGAAGAAGACGTTAGTATCATCGAGGTTGCGCAAGCAGCTATGACGCTCTTATATGAAGCTTTAGTAACACCACTCTACGGTTTCAAGATATTTGCATTTATCATAAGTCTTTTTCTTTGGGTTTTGGATTTGTTTATCTATCCGCTATTCTTGGCAGAGCGCTTCTTCCTTTTAGGAATAATGCAAGCGTTTTTTCCATTGGTCATTAGCCTTGCAGTATTTGAAAAGTTTCGTTCGCTTGCCTACACGTTTTTTAAATTGTACGCTGCGGTCTATATGTTGGTACCTGCTTTCTTTCTAGTAAACGTATTTATCAATGCGCTCTACACGGAAATGAACACTAACTTTTGGACGAATTTATTCGGTACTGATGTTGGAAGTGGATTTTTCGCACCTGTTGTTCAACTCGGCACGGTAGGTTTTATCGTCTTCCTAAAATTCAAGTTGTACAAACGTGCCACATCCTTCACACTTAGATTGTTTACCAGTTAACTCCTTATTGAATGAAAACACCATATAAGAATATTTATAAAGTCCTAAAATTAAATCGGTTTATCGTTTTGGTAGTCGTTGTCTGTGGATTGCTATCTAGCACATTTTCTATTTGGATGACATTTACTACCAATAAAAGAGCGCTAAATAGTGCTTTTGCAATTAATACCGATGGTAGTATTATTCCTTTGAAACTCGTTACCCAAAAAGAAAATTTTCAAGTAGAAGCTTTATCACATTTAGATCTATTTCACAAGTACTTCTATAACATTGATGCGAGTAATTATGAGCGTAATTTAAAAAAAGCACTTTGGTTGGGTAACAGTTCTGTAGACAATTTATATCGCCAAAAAAAAGCCGATGGTGTATATAACAGGCTATTGCAATATTCATTGGTTCAAAAAGTATTAAGTATCGATTCTCAAATCGAGGAACAAAATGGGAATTTTATATTCCGAACGGTAACGGTTTTTGAAATCAATCGAGGTTCTATAATCGATACCTACGAACTGGTTTCCACTGGAAACCTAATTATCGTTGACCGAAACTTCCCTAACAATCCTCACGGACTATTGATTACAAACTATTTCGAGAACACCTTAAAAAAATTAAACGATGAAAATTGAGCCGATAATCGGCAATTAACAAAACCACGATTATGAAATGAGCCACATCAATTTTGAAAACTATTTTCAATGTTAAATGGCGAATTACATCTGACAAATAACAACAAATAAATATAAACAGATGAAAATAGAAAAGAATAAAATAGTATTTGCAGCGGTATTAGTCGTGATTTTCATATTCCTAATTTCCTATTCTATGATGGTTATGGGCGATGATAAAAGTGAAAATGAAAATCTTGAACAGACTTTAGTGCCAGATTTAGATGAAAACCAAAAAGAGTATGATTCTAAACTGGATGCTATCAATGATTTAAAAGAAGTGCGTGAAAATAATGCGCCAAGCATCTACGATGAAAAATTTTTGGATTCAACAGGTCTTTACAATCCTGATCTACCAGAACAGGAAAAGAAACGTATCGTAGATAGTATTTACGAGGCTGGCAAAATTCAATATTCCGAAAAGCGACACCAGAGCTTTGGGCAAAAGAAAATCACTCAAAATACTGCACAGCAAATAGACTCAGCCGATATCAAAAGAGAACAAAAAATAGATGCTAAAGAATTGGGTTTGGAACATCAACTGTTCTTTGCTGCTTCGCCGAAACCAAACGAAGTTTCGATTATTGGCAATACAGATGAAACCATTTATGTGGTTGTCGATGGCGACCAAATTGTGAAAGCAAATACCAGATTGCGAATGCGTCTTACAAAAGCTGCAACAATCAATAACAAATTGATGCCAAAGAACACACCAGTTTTTGGATTTATAAGCTTTCAGCCCAATCGGGCTTTAATTGAAATTGAAAATATAAAGCATCATCCCACCAAACTCAAAGCCTTCGATTTATCGGATGGTAGTGAGGGCATCTATGTACAAAACAATTTTCGAGCAGAAGCTACCACCGAAGTTATAGACGATATTGTTAGTGACATCAATATTCCTACCGTTCCACAAGTAGGCGGAATTACAAAAGTGTTTAGGCGTAACAATCGAAACATAAAAGTAACCGTACTAAATAATTACAGATTAATTCTAAAACCAAAATTATGAGCCCATAATGGGCATTTAAAAACGCACTCTTATGAAAAAGCATATCATTATTTCAGCTCTTATAATTATGTCCGCTATCGCACCTCGATTGTGCAGGGCACAAGCTAAAACGCAAACAAACACGGTCCTCGACACTATTTACGCAAACGACACTAAAAATGTTGCGCTATTTTTCCCAGAACCTATACGTCAGGGTATAACTGGTTCGGATAATTTTGTTTTTACCTACAATCGTGAGAAAGAACAATACTTTGGATTACTTCAGGCGAAGCCTGGGAAAGAAAGTAATCTACTGGTAGTCAACAGAAATGGATCAATTTTTTCGTATATTGTGAGGTATAAAAAGCAACTGTCTAAGCTCAATTACTTCATTCCTTTATCAAATAGTATTGGGAATGAAAAGCCATTAGTAAGTGATTCTATTCAGACTGCAACTGTTAAAGATAGTATAGATAACAGAACGTATTATTATCACAAATTCTGCTCTTATCTTCTTAACAGAAACCAGCGTATAGGTCGAATTAAGAAGCGAAACGAAGGCATTGTTTTGAGTGTTGAGAATATTGTTTTTGATAAAGAAGAACTCTACTTCGTTATCCAGATTGAGAATAATTCTACGTTGGATTACGATTTGAATTTCTTGAACCTTTCAATCGAGACTCGACAAAAAGGGAAAAAGAAATCTTTACAGAGTTTGTATCAAGAACCAATTTACAAACACCATCTACCATCAAAAATTGCTGAGGATAAGATGATACGATTCGTTTATGTGTTGCCCAAATTCTCATTATCTAATGACCGTAGGGCAATTTTGGAATTGAATGAAAAAGATGGCGAAAGAAATATTGAACTAAAAATATCACATAGATATATCAATAACCCAAATTAAAAATATTATGAAAAATTCAGTCATTTGCTCACTCCTACTTCTCTTCATTTCCTGTTCAGAAAATAAGAATACGTCCCCTTCAGAAACCGCAAAAATTGTTGCTGAAAGCTTTTTCTCTAAAGATGAATCAGTTCTTAAGAAGCATACAACACAGCAAGGATATAGTAGTTTGGTTACTGTACAAAATATGATACCAGATTCTGATAAAGAAATCGAGGTAGAAATTTTAGATGAAGCTATTGATGGCGAGATTGCTTGGGTAAAATATAGCTCTACCTATGATGGAAAATCTGGTATTTTTAAATTGGTTAAAGAGAATGGCCAATGGAAAGTCACTAATAAAGGGCCTAGAGAAAAAGGTCCTTTTTGAAAAAGAACTTTTATTAATTCTTTTCGAGGTTGATTTGCCAATATCCTTGCGTACCGCCGTTATGTGTTAAAAACTCTTTATTCTTAATATCTATAATATGTTTTCCAACAGCAAATTGGTTTATTCTTAAATTTCAGTAGAAGTAATAGAAGTATTGTTTGCAATTAATTGAAGGACTTATTTTTGTCTTTTAGCCAGATCTTCAGTTGCATCAATTACACCACTTTATTACTTAGCCTTTTCATAAACCTCTGCAGCAGTTTCTTTAGCAAAAAAAGTAATTCCAAGGAAGTTATTTGAAAAAAATAAAGCTCCCTTTTTTGTAATGCCATAAGATTCGAGGAATGCCGGAATCCAATTGTTCTACTAATGCCAATTCTTTGAAAATCTCATCTTTTATAATAGATTAGTTACCAAAAGTGTTTTAACGCAAAGAATCTGGGCAATTGGCAAAAAAAATAAGCTTATCTGAAAAATCAATTAATGTTGAAAACTCCTCAATAGTTTTTGGTTCGCTTTTCTTTTGTTTGTTGTACATTTGTCAATAATCAACAAATTGATTTATAACAAACAGAAGTAATGAACAAATTCGGGGATTTAATTAGAAACACAAGAGAAGAAAAAGAACTTTTACTTCGGCATATTGCAGCTGAATTAGATGTTGACACAGCTCTTGTAAGTAAAATTGAAAGAGGAGAAAAAACCGCAAAACGTGAACACGTTTTGGCTCTTGCTCAATTATACAGTATCGACCCAGATAAATTGATTGCTTTATGGTTAGCAGACCAAGTAGCTCATTTGGTAGAAAGTGAGCCACAAGCAGAACAAGCTATTAGAATAGCATTAAACAACATTATAGGTGAATAAATTATCAGCATACCACGCTAAATATTTTGCCTATGATTTAACAAGGCAATTACCTGCCAATGATATTGGCAAACTTACCGCATCCTTACAAGATGCTCAAGTGGACTTAAACCCTCATCAAGTAGAAGCAGCACTTTTTGCTTTTAAATCACCATTATCTAAAGGTGCTGTTTTGGCTGATGAAGTAGGTTTAGGAAAAACCATTGAAGCCGGTATCATACTATCACAACAATGGGCAGAAAGAAAAAGGAAATTATTAATTATTGGTCCTTCCAACTTGCGTAAGCAATGGAACAGAGAGTTAGCAGATAAATTCTATTTGCCTTCCGTTATTCTGGAAGCAAAGTCATTTAACAACTCGATTAAAGAAGGTAATCTAAATCCCTTTAATCAAGAAGATACGATTATCATTTGTTCGTATCATTTTGCTAAAAACAAAGCACCTTATCTAAAACACATCAATTGGGATTTAGTAATTATTGACGAAGCACATCGCTTACGCAATGTTTATAAACCCTCAAATAAAATAGGAAACGGCATCAAAGATGCCTTAGACCATTGCAAAAAAGTATTGCTTACTGCAACACCTTTGCAAAATTCTATTTTAGAGTTATACGGCTTAGTAAGCCTTATTGACCCTTATATTTTTGGCGATTTAAAAAGTTTCAAAAGTCAGTTTAGTAGGAATATAGATGAAGAAAACTATACAGATTTAAGAAACCGTTTACAGCCTATTTGCAAACGTACTTTAAGAAGGCAAGTTTTAGAATACATCAAATATACCGAGCGTAAGCCTTTAGTTCAGGAGTATTTCCCCAATGAAGATGAAACAACGCTTTACAATTGGGTAACGGACTATTTACAACGACAAAAACTGTATGCTTTGCCTTTCAGCCAAAGGCAATTAATGACCTTAATACTTCGTAAACTTTTAGCATCATCTACTTATGCCATCTACGGTACTTTAGATGCCTTAGTCAAGCGTTTGGAAAACATCATTACAAACCACAATACAATTGAGGAAGAAGATGAAATGACCATTGATTTTGAAACCTATGATGAAATTCAAGACGAATGGGAAAGCGAAGAAGAAGATGAAAGTGAAGCCGAAGATAATTTTGAGGAAGTAGTTTACACAGAAGAAGAAATTGAAGAAGTTAAAAGTGAATTAGCCGACTTAGAAAAGTTTAGAGCCTTGGCTCAACGCATTAGAAAGAACTCAAAAGCAGAACAATTATTCACTGCCTTAGAAAGAGGGTTTACAGCCTTAGAATCATTAGGTGCTAATCAAAAAGCACTAATCTTTACAGAGTCCAGAAGAACACAAGATTTTATTTGTAACCTACTGGAAGCAAGAGGATATGCAGATAAGGTAGTTAAGTTTAACGGAAGCAATGCAGATCAAAAATCAAAAGAGATTTATGCAGCTTATCTTAAAAAACACAAAGGCACAGATATTTTAACAGGCTCATTAACTGCCGATAAAAGAGCTGCCATAGTTGATTATTTTAAAGATGAAGCAACTATAATGGTGGCAACCGAAGCAGCTGCCGAAGGTATCAACTTACAGTTTTGCTCTTTGGTTATCAATTTCGACCTGCCTTGGAATCCACAACGTATTGAACAACGTATTGGAAGATGCCACCGTTACGGTCAAAAATATGATGTTGTAGTTATCAATTTCCTCAACAAAGCCAATGCGGCTGACCAGCGTGTTTATGAACTCTTAGACCAAAAATTCCGCTTATTTGATGGCGTTTTTGGGGCTTCTGATGAAGTTTTAGGAAGCATTGGCAATGGAGTTGATTTTGAAAAAAGAATCGCTACAATATACCAACAATGCCGTACCACAGAAGAAATACAAACGGCTTTTGATGATTTACAACAGGAACTGAAGCCTGATATTTCCGAAAAAGTACAGGAAACAAGAAAAGTGTTGATTGAAAACTTTGATGAAGAAGTAAGAGAGAAACTCAAAACCAATCTTTTTGAAAGTACCGAAAACCTTAACCGCTTTGAAGAACGATTATGGGATACCACAAAATTCTATCTAAACAGCTCAGCCCAGTTTGATGATGAAAACTACACGTTTACCTTAAAGAAAAATCCATTCCCTAATGTATCTATTCATCAAGGGCCATATATGATTTTGAAGCCCAAACAAGGGCAACGCAAGTCGGATATTGATGTTCCTGATGACACTAATATTTATCGTGTAGGCCATAAGTTAGCCAAAGAAATTTTAGGAGCTTGTAAGCGACTCAATACAGCAACAAAGGAATTAACCTTTGATTATTCCAATACCCCTACCAAAGTAACCGCATTGGAAAACTACTTAGGGCAATCGGGTTGGTTGCAGGTAAGCCATTTAGAAATCAATTCTTTTGAGTTTGAAGATTTTTTAATCACGGCTTGCATTACGGATGATGGCGAAACCATTGATAATGAAATTGCTCAACGCTTCTTTTCTATTCAAGCTACGGAAGGGCAAACGCTTTATGCTTCAGACGATATTAAAAAGACCTTAGAAGAAGTATTGTATAGCGAAACGCAAAGCGTTATTTCAGATAATGCCAACCGTAACAAAGACTTTTTTGATACCGAAATGGATAAGCTCGACCAATGGGCAGATGATATGAAGTTGAGTTTAGATAAGGAAATCAAAGACTTAGATGCAGAAATCAAACTTCGTAAATCCGAAGCTAAAAAAATGTTGAATCTGGAAGCCAAAGTAAAAGCCCAAAGAGCCATTAAGGATTTAGAAAAGAAACGAAGCGAAAAACGCCAACACCTTTTTGAAGCCCAAGATACCATAGACGACCGCAAGGAAAACCTATTAGACGAGATTGAAAGACGTTTAAAGCAAGAAGTTAATACCACCGAATTATTCACCATTAAATGGAAGATGATTTAATATGAGAGAACACATAAACATATATTGTGATGAAAGTTGCCATCTCCAAAACGATAAACAATCGGTTATGGTTTTGGGTGCTATTCATTGCCCAGCTTCCAAAAAGGATGAGATTTTTTTAAGAATAGATGAATTAAAAAGAAAATACAACCTCATACCAAAGTATAATAAACACCCAAAGGAAAACAGAACCTATTATGAGATAAAATGGAATAAGGTTTCTAAAAGTCAAATAGACTTTTATAGGGATGTTATTGATTACTTCTTTGATGATGATGATTTATCATTTCGTGTTTTAGTAGTACCTGATAAATCTTTATTAGACTACGAAAAATATGGTCATACTCACGATACCTTTTATTACAAAATGTATTTCAGTATGCTTAAAGCCATACTTCAACCCGAATTTGCTCATAATATTTACATAGATATTAAAGATACTCGAAGCACAGAGAAAGTACATAAGTTAGAAAAAGTATTGAGGAATGATAAATACGACTATAACAAAGAAATCATCAAAAAAGTACAGCAGGTTCGTTCTCACGAAGTTGAATTAGTCCAACTGGCAGACTTACTTATTGGTGCGGTTTCTTATGTGAATAGAGGTTTGAATACAAGTGAAGCAAAAAATGAATTGATAGAAAGAATACGACAGCGTTCAAGATATTCATTATTAAAATCTACACTTATCAAGGAAAGGAAGTTTAATATTTTTATTTGGGAATCTTCTAAATACATCAGTACAATATGAGCGAAGTAGAAGAATTAATATTCCCAGACTTAGAATATTTTGAAGATTACAACGGTAATTTTCAAAATTACTTTCAAGCAGTTTATAAAATCTTTGAATCTGATTTTATCAAAAAGCAACCCAATTATGAAGGGCTAATTGTGAAAGTAAGAAAATACCCTTTGGTGGATGGCATTCACAAAACGTTTTATCACATTACCCATCAAGGTGAAGATGAAAATAATAGAACGCCAGATTTCAGAAGAATGGAGCGAATGAGATTCCCAAAGTTTGTAATTGACAACAACGAGCATAAAGAAATTTTAATCTGGAAAAACACAAGAGGTAGAGATGAAAGAATAGTACTGTTTAATGAAGAAGAAAATTACATTGTGGTTCTTGCTGAAAGAAGCGATTCATTCCTATTCATCACAGCTTACTGCATAGAGACAGAACATAGAAAAAGAAAATTAATGAAAGAATATGAAACCTATAAAAAAGCCAAAACCGCTTAGGGTTGCTAAACGGTTCCTTATACTCCTTTAACGCTTACAGTCCTAAGACTTGGTTACTGAGCTGCTGCAAAGGTACAAATATTTTTGAAATTAGAGAATATTGGCTGGCTAAAAAAAATAGAAACGAAATAGAAACGAAATAGAAAACGAAAATAGAAAATCATAAACCCCTGTAAAACAGCCTAAAAACCTGTTTTGTATAGCGTTTAGAAATTTTAAGACATAAATAGAAATTGATACCAATGAGCAATAAAAAACAACTCCAAAAACTCGAACTCACTTGGATAGGCAAAGGCGAAGAACCTAAGCTCGAACCTCGTATTCTTATAGAAAACCCAGAGTACAGCTATGGCGACCCCAATAGCCCCAATATGCTCATACACGGTGACAACCTACTTGCCCTAAAAGCCCTTGAACAAGACTATGCAGGCAAAGTAAAATGCATTTACATAGACCCGCCTTTTAATACAGGTGCAGCATTTGACAATTATGATGACGGTGTAGAACACTCTATTTGGTTAGATTTGATGAACCGAAGAATTACAATTCTACATTCTTTATTACATAAGGAAGGTTCAATTTTTGTACACTTAGATGATAACGAAGTAGATTATTGTAAGGTTATTCTGGATACTATTTTTGGGAGATCAAATTTTATTAACAGAATTACTGTTGAGGCAAGATCTCCTTCGGCCTTTAGTACGGTAAACCCCGGTGTTTTTAAATCATCTGAATATATTTTATGGTACGCAAAAAGCAAGTCGGATTGGGAAAGTAGAAGTATGAGAGTACCAACTTCAAGGGACACAGCTTATAATAAATATATTTTAAATAGAGAGAAAGACATATCAGAATGGATATTTATTCCATTGAAGCAAGCATTTTTGGAGTCTATAAACACAGATAGATTACAAGAGATTGATGAATTTTTAGAGAATTTATATCAAAATTGTAAAGGTGTTTCTAAAAAGGAAGTGGAGATATGGATTCAAAAGAACTTCTCCTTGCATTTAGTTTTCAACTTAAAACTTGTTTCAAATTATCTTACCTCTAAACTTAAAATAAATGACTATAAGTCTTTTTGGGAAGCGGTGTATATGTATATTTTAGATAAATGCTCATATAATTATTCTGAAAAAGACCTTGACCAGTTTGTATTTGAAAACTCACAAAACGTATTTAGAGAAACTGAGATTTCAGATGGTGGTGCAGGTCAAGAAACAGTTAAATTAAAATATGAGTCTTTGAACTCTCCTAACAAGGTGTTTATGCTTGAAAGGGATAATGGGCTTGATACTATTTACGTGTGGAATGGTAAACAAGTATCATTTTATAGTAAAAATGTAGAAACTATTGACGGTAAATTATCAGCAACAAAGCTATTAACGAATGTTTGGACAGATATGTCTTGGGAGGGCATTGCTAAGGAAGGAGGAGTGAAATTTAAAAAGGGAAAGAAACCAGAAAAGCTACTTAAACGCTGTATTGAACTAACGACAAATGAGGGTGATTTAGTTTTTGATTCTTTCTTAGGGTCAGGAACTACAGCTGCAGTTGCACACAAATTAAATAGAAAATATATTGGTATTGAGTTAGGTGAGCAGGCAAAAACACATTGTTTTTCTCGCTTAAAATCAGTAGTAAATAAGGACCAAACAGGTATCAGCAAAGCTATAAACTGGCAAGGCGGAGGCGGTTTCAAATTCTATACCCTTGCACCCAGTTTATTAAAGCAAGATAAGTTTGGCAATTGGGTCATTAGCCAAGAGTACAATGCCGATATGTTGGCAGCAGCAATGGCAAAGCAAGAGGGTTTTAAATACCAACCTCACGAAAGCAGCTATTGGAAACAAGGGCAAAGCTCCGAGCAAGATTTTATTTTTACCACGACACAGTTTCTTACTGTAGAAGCCTTAGACAGCATCAAAGACGAAATGCAACCAGGCGAAACTTTGCTCATTTGTTGTAAGTCTTTCCAAAAAGAATGCAAAGGCAAGTTTGGCAACATCACCATCAAAAAAATTCCTTTAATGCTTTTAGGCAGATGCGAATATGGTAAAGAAGATTATAGCTTGAATATTATCAAGATGCCTGTAGAAGATAAAAACGAAGAATCAGAGGATAATATTGAAGAAATCAGCGTACAAGCCATTAGAGATAAAAACAAATCAACCGACCAAACCTCATTATTTTAATTTATGAATTCAACCGCCAGAACTATAAAACAACGCTTATCACTACGTCAACCACTACAAAATTCACTCGATATTGTGGCTCAACTTTGTCAAGAATTAGAGCTAAAAAAAGAAGTTGATTTAGAAGCCGAATTAGAAAAAGTAAAAGCTCACTTTCCTACTTGCACCGATTTTGAAAGAGATTTTGTTTCTATTGCTTTTTCTATTGCCACAGGGGTAGGTAAAACCCGTTTAATGGGTGCTATTGTAGCTTACTTATACCTGCAAAAAGGCGTTAAAAACTTTTTCATTTTAGCTCCCAACCTTACTATTTACGATAAACTCATAGAAGATTTTGGCAATCCTGCTTATCACAAATATGTTTTTAATGGTATATCAGAATTTGTACACAACAGACCCGTAGTAATTACAGGCGATAATTATGCACAGCAAGGAGCATTATTTTCAGATTCCGAAATTCGCATCAATATTTTCAATATTGCCAAGTTCAATTCCGACAACAGAGGTACAAGAAAAGGTGGTGTTTCGTTAGCTCCAAAAATCAAAAGACTATCTGAGTATTTAGGTCAATCGTATTGGGAATATTTATCAAGTTTAGAAGATTTAGTCATTCTAATGGACGAAGCACACCGCTACCACGCAGATGCTTCTAAAAATGCCATCAATGAGCTAAAACCTATTTTAGGTATAGAAATGACAGCCACACCTTTTGACGAAAAAGGCAAACAATTCAAAAACATAGTTTTTGAATATTCTTTAGCCCAAGCCTTGTCAGATGGCAAGTATGTAAAGAACCCAGCTATTGCCACTCGTAAGAATTTCCAAAAAGGCTCTTTAAGTGATCGTGAAGTTGAAATCATCAAATTAGAAGACGCCATAAGCATACACCAAGACACCAAGAACGAACTGGAAATCTATTCCAAAAACAACGAAGTGAAATTGGTAAAACCATTCATATTGGTGGTTTGTAAAGACATTTCCCACGCCAAAGAAATATACGAACTCATCAATACAGATGGTTTTTATGATGGCCAATACAAAGGCAAAGTGTTACAAATAGATTCATCAACCAAAAAAGAAGAGGATATTGAGCAACAGTTTATTTCATTAGAAAGTCCAGATAACGAAATAGAAATTGTCATCCACGTAAATATGCTAAAAGAGGGTTGGGATGTAACCAATCTCTATACCATTGTGCCACTTCGTGCCGCTAATGCAGGTATTTTGGTAGAACAAACTATTGGTAGAGGATTAAGGCTACCTTATGAAGGCAAACGAACAGGCGTAGATAAAATTGATAAATTAACGGTAGTAGCACACGAAAACTTCAATGCTGTTATTGAAGCAGCACAAGACCCTAATTCGGTATTAAACAAAATGAGTTTTGTAGAAATAGCAGAAGAAGATTTATCTACTAAAACCGTAGTGGTTACCTCTCAGCCAGTAATGGAGCAAACCTTTTTAAAGGAGCAAGAGAAAATCAATGTCATTGTCAACCCACAAGACAAACAAAAGGCACAAAACAACTTAGATGCTAAAAAAGCAATAATCAATGTCCTTCCTGATTTTGGGAGTTTACCCGAAGTTAGAAGAGTAGAAGATTTAAGCAAAGAGGAAGTAAAACGCAAGGTAATAAGACAGGTAGAAAAAAACCTATCAGAAGGTCAAGGTAATTTATTTGCAGCTCAAATTGTAGCAGAAGCCAAAGAGGTGTATGATACAATGGTAACTGAATACAAAAAGAACATCATTGAAATTCCACGTATGGACTTGGTGCAAGGCGAAACAAGAGCCGAGTTTAAAGACTTTGATTTAGACATTACAGGTTTCAATTTCCAAGCCTTAGAGCAAGAGATTATCCGAATGGGTTTAAAAGATAAGCAAGTAGAAACACTCAAAGCAAAATCAAGCGGTTCGTATGGCAATCCAATAAAACTCATCATTGCAGAATTAATTGATTACCCAGAAATTGATTATGATGAAAATGCAGACTTATTGTATCATTTAGCCACCCAAGCCTACGAAGCTATCAAAGCCAATATAAGCAACGAAGAAGAATTGCCTTCGGCAATCTTCCAATTCAAAGCAGCCATAGCGGAAAAGGTTTACAATCAAATGAAACAGCACTTTCAGTTGCATTCAGCAGATTATGTTGCCCCAAGAGTATTTCCATTTATACGCATAGAGCAATGGAGTTTTTCTTCATTGGTAAATGCAGGCTACAAAGACTATCGTGATATAGTAAGCCCTACAAATATGATTCCTAAATACGTATTTAGAGGATTTGAAAAAGCTTGTCATTTTGAATACAAGTTTGACAGTAAAGCCGAACAAGATTTAGCCTTTGTATTAGAAAATGATGCCACAGTAATCAAGTGGTTAAGACCAGCACCCAACCAATTTAGAATTTATTGGGATAACAACTCAAAAAGGTATGAACCCGACTTTATTGTAGAAACAGAAAACACCATTTATATGCTTGAAGTCAAGCGTTCCGACCAAACCGAAGAAGAAACCGTATTAGCCAAAAAAGTAGCAGCAGAACGCTTCTGTAAATACGCTTCTGAATACACAGCAGAAAATCAAGGTAAAAAGTGGGTGTACTTAATCTTACCTCACAACGAAGTAAGCAGAACAGTAAGTATGAATTATTTAGCAACAAAGTTTAAAGGGTAGAATATGATAGAATTTAAAGGTTCAAAATGGTACAAATGCGACCTGCATTTACACACAATAGCAAGTGAATGTTTTGCTGATAGAGTAGTTACACCCGAGCAATGGGTTGATAGAGCCATTGAACAGGGTTTGCATTGTGTCGCAGTTACAGACCATAATACACCTTTAGGTATAAAAGAAATTCAAGAAGCTGCAAAAGATAAACCGCTTACCATTTTCCCTGGAGTAGAAATTACTTGTGATCCTTCAAAAGTTCATTTATTGATTTTATTTGACCCAACCAAAGGTGAAGAAGAAATTAAAAGCTTTCTAAGTAAGTGTGATATTGAACATACTCATTATGGAGACCAACTTGCCTCAACAATAAAATCCGTTTTTGATATAGCTGATATTGTAAAAGATAAATGTAATGCTTTAGTCATTCCTGCTCACATAGATGAATTTTCAGGGCTTTATGGTCTAAGTCATCAAAATTTGGAATTATTCTTTGATAGGCCAGATATAAATGCAGTTCAAGTAGTTCACAAGGCTTTTTATGATGACAATGTTCCTACCGATTTTCATAGTCAATTAGTACAATATTATGGCAATACAAAAAGTACAATTGATGTTACCGCTTGGAAAAAACCAGTTGATTTAGCACTATCAAATAATATTTCGGTATTAACTTTTTCAGACAACCCACATAAGGCAGGTGATTCTAAACACGGTCTTTGGGGTATTGGCTCTCGTTTCACTTGGATAAAAATGGATGAAACACCATCATTGGAGGGTTTAAGACAAGCATTTCTACTTCCTGAACATAGGGTAATAAATGATTTTGATATTAAAGAAACCGACCCTAATAAGCAACCCAATATTTGGTTTAAAAGCCTTAAAGTAAAGGGTACTGAATTAACCAAAAAGCAAGATTTAGAAATTGACTTTAATCCACAACTAAATACAATAATAGGTGGTAGAGGTAGCGGTAAGTCGAGTATTTTAAGGTTTATAAGAGGAATGTTCGACAGAACAGCAAATCTTAATGATTTTGAAGACCTTTTGAAGGAGCAAAACTCATTCTACAAAAAGGCAGAAACCTCTCATAAAAAGGAAACAATAGGCATTTTCATAACTGATACATCTGTTGTCGAAATAGAAATTGTTCGTAAAGATGTTCTTTATAAAATCGTAGCAAGTAAAATAAATTCCGCTTCAGAACAAATAATTGAAGTCTATAAATGGCTCGAAAGTTCTTGGAATGAAGTAAAAGATGATGATAAGGATATTTTAGAAATATTCGAATTTGAGCAGTACTCACAAAAACAGATTTACGAGATAGCAAAAAATCCAAATGCTTTGCGTGAAAGGATTGATAACGCTATTCCATCAATGCAAGTGTTTTTTGATAAAAAAAATAGAATTAAAAATGAGTTTTTGGAAGCAAGAACCAGTTTTAGAACAAAACAAGCCTCAATCAGTAATAAAACTAAAATCAAAACAGATTTAGAAGACATCAACAATACTTTAAAGGCGATTGATAAATCAGGTATAACTTCAACTATAAAAAGTAAAGATTTATTTATAGAAGATAATAGGTCTTTAACCAAATTTATTGAAAATCTTGATGCTTTAAAATTAGCATTAGATAACGTTAAAATTGACTTTTCACTTAACGAAATCGAAACAGAAAATATACAACCTGAACATAAAACTGAATTAGAAGGCTTGATTACCGCCACTTCTTTTTTGGTTGAGCTACAAGAAAAAGAACTTGATAAAATAATAGAAACGGTAGCAGGTATAAAAGCATCCTTTGAAGATTACATTCAAAAATCGGATTGGCAGAAAGCATTAAACATTCTTAATCAAGAAATTGAAAACAAGAAAAAAAGTCTTTCAGAAACAGAGATAGCATCACTTACTCAATATGAAGAACTTTCATCGAAAGTAGCAGCAAAACAGAAAGAGCTTCAAGTTATCAATGATACGGAGACAGAAATGAAAGAAATACACAACAAATGTGATTTACTTTTAAATGAATATGTATCCGTTTGTAAGGAGATAACAGAAACACGTTCCACTTTTATTAATAATAATATTAAAGACCCTTACTTGAAAATAGAAATAAAGGGCTTTAGAAATAGAGATGATTTTGAAAGTCAGTTAAGGTCAATAATTAGCAATGAATCTTCCTTTGGTGATGATATTGAAAAACTAAAAACATTATGTTTTACTGGTGTTGTTGAGGATAAAATACAAATTGCTAAAAAGGCACTTTTAGATGCTCATTATAGCGATACTTCATCTGAACATTTTCACGGCTTTTTCAAAAATGCCCTGAAAAAATTAAGCCCAAGTCAAATAGATAATATTGAAATCTTTATGCCAGAGGATGATATTATTGTAAAATATAAACCCGAAGGATCATCAGTATTTAAGCCTTTGTCAACAGCATCAGCAGGTCAAAAAACAGCAGCTATTTTAACATTTCTACTTTCTTTTGGAGATGAACCTTTATTGCTCGACCAACCCGAAGATGACCTTGATAATAGGTTAGTTTATGACTTAGTTGTAAAAGGCTTAAAGAAAGCAAAAGAGAAACGGCAAATTATAGTAGTTACTCATAATGCTAATATTCCAGTAAATGGTGATGCAGAATACATTCTATCAATGGATTCAACTACTACGGATATAAAAGTACTTCATTCAGGAACAGTAGAAAATAGTGCCATTAAGAAAGAAATTTGTGATGTAATGGAAGGAAGTGAAAAAGCATTTCAACTAAGGTCAGAACGCTATAAAACAATATTCTCATAACAACCATCAAAATGATTATATATAACACCGCAGGAAACAAGTTAGTACAAGTTAAGGAAAAGCCCTTTAAACTTGAACGTGAAATACAATCAATTTTTGAAAGTAACCTCCAAAATATTATGGGGTTATTGTTTGTTAAATCTGAATTTACCATTAAAAATAAGCGTATTGATACCCTTGCTTATGATAAGGAAACCAATGCTTTTATTATTATTGAATACAAGAGGGATAAAAATTACAGTGTGGTTGACCAGGGATTAACCTACTTAAATTTAATGCTCCAAAATAAAGCAGAGTTTATCTTAACATACAATGAAACATTACAAGATGTTTTACATAGTAAAGATGTTGATTGGTCACAATCAAGAGTTGCTTTTGTTTCTCCAAGTTTTACCGATAACCAAATATCTGCAAGCGATTTCAAAGACTTTGGTATTGAGTTATGGGAAATTAAGCAATTTGAAAATAATACTATTAGTATCAATACAATTAAGAAAAGTAATGGTGCTCCAAGTATCAAACCATTGTTGGAAAATAGCGACAGTCTAAAAGAAGTAAAAGAGAACATCAAAGTTTACACAGAAGAAGACCATTTCAGCAATGGTTCGGATTACATTATAGAATTATACGAGAAGTTTAAATCTTCAATTCTCAACCTTACAGATGGCATAGAAATATTACCACAGAAATATTATATAGCTTTTAAGAAAGGTTCAAACATTTCAGATATTGAAATTCAAAAGAAGTCATTGAAAATATTCATTAATGCCAAAATAGGCACTCTTTATGATCCAAAAGGTTTAGTAAAAGATGTTTCAAATATAGGGCATAGAGGAAATGGAGATTATCAAATCCAAATAGAAAACGACAAGGATATAGAATATATAATGAGTTTAATAAAGCAGGTTTTACAGTAAAATGGCAGATGCTATAAAATAGTAAAGGAAGGTATTAATAGAAATGGCTATCCTTACTTTAAATATAGTTGTTCTAACTGGAATTTCGGCTGTGAATATTTAGCTTTGGGTTAGTATATCGATTTGTGAAATTATTTCAGAAAGAATTTAAGTTTACGGTGTCCTAAAAATTGATTTTGCTTCCTCATAAATCCTCTCAAAATTAGATGCTAAATCTGCATTAGAAAACTCTTTGGAACTTAGTGGAAGCTCTCTTTCAATTTGGGCTAATTTAAACTGAACCTTTTTATCCCTTCCATCTGCATAGGTAATAAATTCGCCCTGTTTTAATCTGAAAAATACATCCGCTCTAATCTTCGGAATCTCCTTTTCTCCAGTCGTAATTCGAGTATCAAAATCTAAGTTGTGTCCACGGCTAATGCTTTTTGTTGGGTCTTTAACTATTTCAAAAAACCGCTCATAATATTTTGCAGTATCTGGATCGTTTACTTTTCCAAAAAACTGATATGAAAGATTACTCAAAATTGCTTTACTCGCCTTATCTCCGTACATCATATCATTTTGAATCTTGTCCTGCATTACATAAACTGTAGAAATATTATAACTCCGTAATGTTGCAGGAATACGGTGCATATTCAATAAACGGATTGTAGGCGCTTCTTCCATTAAAAGAAATGAAGGTTCGCTATTACGCACACTCATTTGCTTTGTAATCGTGTGAATTATAGTTGCAATCACTGGGGAATATGAAGTTTCAAATTTTGGATTATTGACAATCGAAATCACACAACGATTTTCTGGACTATTTATATTGAGAGGCACTTCATCTGCGGATAATGCCATAAAAATACGCTGTGTGCTAATTCGTTTGAGCGCATTTGCCAATGTACTTTTTACACCTGCGGTCTGCCGTTCAGAATCTTTTCCACTAATAAACGCATCTGCCATCGCTCGCGACGTAGTATTTGTCTCCAAAAACTTAATAAGGCTGTCGGTGTCCAGATATTGATAAACAGCTATTAAATGTGGTAAGGTGCAGAATTGAGAATAATCGGTTTTCAATTTCCAAATCAAGCCGCCAATCAAACCTTCCGCCGCATCATTAAAGAATTTGGTTGTTCCAGTCGTTCCAGATTCCCTTTGCTCTAAAAGGTTTTCGATTAGCACCCTTGAAACCTCGTTTACGCTTTCTTCATTCTCTAAATAGCGCGGTGCAATAGGATTTACTCTATGTATAATTCTATCAAAGGAAATGACCTTAAATGGAATAGAACTATCCTTGAAAAGTGGATATGCCATTTCGGTTAATTCAAAATCTTTGTAATCGTGGATGATTCCGCAAAAACCTTCTTTTCGGAAGTGCTTCAGGAATCCATAAACTACACTTTCGGTCTTTCCGCTTCCTGCAGAACCTATGACGGATGCTCCACGTTTAATATTATCTAATTTGAAATTTCCTTTGGTGGTCGCAAAGTTTACTTGGTATTTGCTATCGCCATTTTTCGGGCTTTCGGTTTTATGAAGAAAAACATACAGTCCTGTATTAATTAGCATTAGCGGACAAACCAAATAAAGTAATATAAATATCAATTCATTTCCTTCGGACAAATAGAGCACGAGGACTGAAAGCAATATGCTATTCAATACAAACGCATATTTTGATACTCGAAACATTCCATAGAAAACGGTACTGGCCAAACCAATAATTGAAAGTGTCATTATGAGATTGTCTATCTGCATACTCGTTAGATTCCTATTGAACTTGATTTTATGGCCACTTCTGCGCCACGTCTCAATCGCTTAAAGACCCGAAGTGCTATTTGTGCCTGACTTACTGGAATACTCGGCACTATGGGCAATCCTGATTTGCTTATAATTTTAAAAGCCAATGCTTTTTCATTGGCAGGTAATTTCATCAAAGCGGAAAAATATAGGTTTGGATTCTTTACAAAGGTCTTTTTAGCTTTGTAGGTCTCTGCGTAATTGCGCTTATATCCAAACGTCTTATCAAAAGTTTTTTCCGCTTTCGCGAAAAATGCATCTCTATCAAAACCTCGTTTTACTTTTTTTCCGTGCATTTCAACTTCAGAAGCTTTGTGTTTACTTCCTGGCGAAAGACTTACAGAATTTGAGGCATCCTTTCTGCTCACGATAATATGGATATGACTTTGGTTTCCATCTTTCGCCATTCCCTGGACAATTCGTTTTCCGTTTTGTTGATGTGGTGCTTGTCGTTCTAATTTGGCAATTTCCTTTTCCATTTTCTTGATATTCCCTTCAGCTCGTCCTTCTTGAACATTTCGGATATCCGTTTTGAGCTGAAGTATTTTTGTGGCGAAAGGTTGGTTCTCTTTTATCTGAAAGTCCGTCCCCTTGAAAGTTCTTTGATGCTCAATTTTGGCGTAGTATTTTATGTCGTCTATTGATATAGGTCGTCCATTGATTTCACGATTGAAACTGGCAACATAATCTTTCATCAGCTCACGAGTGTAAGTTTTTAAATCTTGACTATTGTTCTGAAGTTTTCGTAATTCATACTTTGATGGGCTGACTGTAATCGAATAAAACTTGGGCTCTTTCTTTTTCAATTTTGCCGTGTTTCCATCAATTTCTTTGACCACTTCTTCAGCTGAAATCTCGTCGCCATATTGGTTGAAAAAGTGTTCTATATCTGGTTGTTCTAAACCTTCATTTTCTTTCTCTAAATAGCCTACAAAATCCGCTGAACTTTGGCTATAATTACCGCCCATTTTTTGAGCTGTGATTGTGATATACATAGTTCAAATATTTATAGCTGATTATTCGGATTCTGCTTTTCGCGAAAGCGGACTTCCTTCTTTTCTTCGGCATATTTCTTTTCAACAATCAAAGGTTTTTTTGCAGGTTCTTCCATTTCAAAAAGGGATTGAATCATCGCCACCGTGGGTTTGGTTTGTGTCTTTTCTACATCTCGCATTATGGCGATAACGGCATTTATTCTTTTGAGAAGTTTTGCTTCGATGGTTCGCCCTGTTGGTCCTAATTTTTCCTTTGGCGATATTTCGTTGTAGAAGAAAAAATCGAGCATCGTAGCCATCGCCTCGGTGTGCGATTTAAAGTAAGTGCGTGAAAAAGTTTGGAAACGCTTCGCAGTTTCCTTTTTAAATCTAATTCCAATAAATGAGTCCATATTTCGCCGATTTGTCGCAAAATCTTCCCTAAAATTGGGCGTTTACAGCCCGTTTGTCGCAAATCGCTGATTGTCAGGAAATTAAAGTATATTCAAATCGCTGGTAATCAGCTATTTGAAAACGAAAAGGAATCCGAAACATCGCGCAGCGTGTTACCCTCTTGCTACTCCTTTTCGTTCGCCACAGGCGAACAAAAATTTCGTACAATCTGGCTATCCCGATAACTATCGGGAGCCAATTGCCATTTTAGGAAAATAAATTTCCGATATGTTATTTTTCGATGGGTACGGTTATCGGCGAAAGTCGAAAAATGGATAACCCTACGTAAAATTGAATGCTGAATTTCAGCGAACTAAAGATACGATTTTTTATTTGAATTGGAATTAATCTAACAGAAAAACACCTCCAAGATTTAGAGGTGCTTTAATTATTAAGTTTAGAAAATTAGATGTTGAATATGAAAGTATAGGAATATAAATTTCGTAATGCTTCCTCCTCTACCATCGTTTCAAAACAGGTATAATTTTCTCTTACGTATTGCCGAATACTATCGCCAAATTTTCGTTTCACATCCTTTTTAGAATCTTCTAAAAGCCGGTTTTGAGCTTCTTCGCTCAGATCCGTAAAATTGAGATATACCATAGCTTTAGATATTAATATTCACTTGGCAACATCAGCGTATTATTTACAAAAAATAACCGCAATTCATCGAGTGGAAAATCAGTCACTCTATACCCGTGCTTTTCTAAAACAATATCATTGCCATCGGTGTATATAATTTCAGCTTCGTATCCTGTATAATCCTGTTCATCTTCGGATAATCTTTTAAAGTCTATTGTGATAAACTCACTTCGGTTCATTAGACTTTTTGCAATTACAGAAGTGTCCGTAATGAGCCAAAAACAATCTGCCACATTAGCAAGATATTTTAGTCCGTCCGTAAAACGTGTTCTTAATAATGGGATTTGATAAAACATTTCCGTTCCGTGAAAATGTTGCAATCCTTCTTTGATTTCGTTAACTTGTGCTTTCATTGTTCATTTATTTTATAAGTGAATAATTAAAAGAGGGCACGAACTAATTGAAAACTGGTATCTGTGCCCTCTTGGATTTTTATGATTACTTGTCGTTTTTGCTTCCGAGTAATAGGATTTCATCGGCTACAACTTCCGTTACATAGCGTTGTTCGTTATCATCAGTTGTATAGCTTCGAGTTTTTAGTTTTCCCGATATTCCAACTTCTTTGCCTTTTTCGACAAATTTCTCAACGATTTCTGCAGTCTTGCCCCAAGCTACAACCGTATGCCAATTGGTTTCTGTTTGCTTTTTGCCTTTGGCATCCTTGTAATATTCGTTTGTTGCGAGTGAAAAACGGGCTACTTTTTTACCGCTTTCAAGGTTTGTAATGGTTGGCTCTTGTCCAACGTTTCCGATTAACTGTACGTGATTTTTTAAAGTGCTCATAATAAAATATTTAAGAATTAATTAAAATTGCTATCTGAACTATTCAGACAGTTTATTGTTATATTTTTTTGAAGTGATTTACTTATTATATCTTGAGCGTTTTCCTTTTTTGTTTTTTTCGGTGCCGCTTCCTTTTTGATGTTTTTGTAAGATTTCATAAGATTCATTTTAGATTTACTTCCCATAGCGCCCTCGCTGTTACCTTTTTTTGTTGCTGATACATTTTCAATATTTGGAATTGATAAGGACTTATAAAAAGTGAAGCGCAGCGTAGCGGTTTATGCAGTCCGTTCAACTTCCAAATGTTGGTATTTTGCTGGCAATAAAAGGGTATAACGGCGAGGGTGCGGATGGAGGTTTAAAGACTTTTGTGAAGTACGAAAACATAGGAAGTGGCACCAAATGATTAAATGGAATTCCGATTTGGCGGACTCCGTTCACAATTTCGGATTGGGAATGAAGTGTCCCGTTCCAGTCCCGATAGCTATCGGGACGGACCGGGTTAGCGGAATGGAAAGTAGAAATTGGGTATTGTGTCCAAGATATTTGCAGTGAAGCTCTTTTCCCGCAATGTAGCTTTTCGCGGAATGCAGGGGAATGTGCTGAACGGGATTTAAAAGCTGTATATGATTCTTTGCAGGATTTAAAGCGGACTTAACTTCGAAAATGGAGATGGAATAGAGTTTGTCCGCTTCCCTTTTTTTTCAGGAAGTGGTCAAGTGGAATGGAATTGGAATCTTTGGAGTTTTGTCCAAGACCTTTATAGGGAAGCTCTTTTCCCGAAATGAAGCTTTTTCAGCGGTTCCGATAGCTATCGTAAGCAAGGGAATCGGCTGAGTGGGATTGTACTTGAAATAGACACCTGTTTATTAGATGCTTGCAGTTAAAAATGTATTTTTGAGTTGATAAAATTAATGTGTTAAACTCTGAAAAATCAGGTCTATAAATAAAATTAGTGATAACAGAACTTATAATATTATTCGTCATCAGTTATATTGCTGCAACTGTATCAGGAGCTGCGGGTTTTGGTGGAGCATTAATTATATTGCCTTTTGTTATAAATATTGTTGGACTGCAAACAGCAGTCCAATTTTGACAATAGCTTCAATTTTTGGTAATGCTTCCCGAGTTTGGTTTGGCAGATATGAATTAAAATGGAGACCGATTATATACTTTCTTTTAGCCGCTCTTCCTTTGACCATTCTTGGAAGTTATTTATTTACGGACATCAACAGTAAAATCATAAAAATTGGCATCGGCGTTGTTTTGATTTTATTAGTGGGGTATCGAAGGCTTAAAATTAAAAAAATAGTTCTGGGCGAAAAAGGAATGTTAATAGGTGGAGGGCTGACAGGATTTTTGTCTGGACTAATTGGGAGTGCCGGACCGATTGGAGCAGCATTTTTCCTTGGTCTTGACCTGACAGCGACTGCCTATGTTGCAAGTGAAGCATTTACAGCGTTAACAATGCACTTGACCAAAACAGTCGTTTACAGCAAATATGCACTAATCGGAAAAGAAGAACTTTATTATGGATTATTTATTGGCGCAGCAATGATTTTGGGAAGTTGGTCGGGAAGAAAAATCATCGAAAAGATAAGTAGGGATAAATTTATATTCCTCGTTGAAATACTATTGATTATTACAGGAATACAAATGATTTGGACATCGTAAAAAATGGTGAATAATTACCCAGGCGTTCCAAGAACAGTATTTATTTTTATTTAAATGATAAAATGGTGTTTGTGCTATGAACGCTAATGTGCAAATATTTTTCAAATCGGATTATACATATTGTGTAGGATGTAAAGCGGACTTAACTTCAAAGTCGGAGATTGGGAATGGAGTTTGACCGCTTCCCTTTTTTTTCCGGAATAGGCGGGCAAGTGGAATGGAAATCGGAAGCTTTGGAGTTGTGTCCAAGATTTTTTTTAATGAAGCGCATTTACCGTAATGGAGTTTTTTACGGAATGCAGGGGAATGGGTTGCAATGGCTTATGTAAACAAAATCTATAAAATGAATTAGCTTTTTGTCTTTCTTAAAATTTGTCATTCTTATTTTTACAATCTAAATAATTTTTTCATAATGGCCAATAAGAAAAAACAACACTATGTCCCGAAATTTTATTTACGATACTTTAGTTTAAATGATTCCACGAAAATAATTAAGCTCTGTCTAAAGGATACAGGTAGAATCATCCATAAAGCAAATTTGGAAGGACAAGCCCAAGAAGATTATTTCTATGGCAAGGATTTGGAAAGGGAAGAATGGTTTGGGACTATTGAAAATCAGAGCTCATTAATTCTAAATAGGGTGGTTCAAACAAAAGAGTTGCCAAAGGATAAATCTGATAATTATTATCTTATTTGGCTATTTATCCTTCTTCAAGCGTATCGCACCAAGTCGAATGTTGAAGATTTTAATCATATGATAGATACAATTATGAAAACGGCAATGAAGCTCGAACCTCAATTTAAAAATTTTGATTATGATACTCATTTTTTTGCATACGAAGATGCAATAGAAAAAAAACTTGACTTACTTCTTAATAGTCTACCTATGATGATGGATATGCAAATCAAGCTGATTCGAAATACTACTTCAAATGAATTGATAACAAGCGACAATCCTATTTCGAAATATAATCAGTTTTTGGAATCAAGAAAATTTCCCTTCGGACACAATGGAATGGCAAGTAAGGGATTACAGATTTTTTACCCATTAGCACCAGATTTGCTACTTATAATGTATGACCCAAAAGTCTATAAAATTGGAAATAAAAAACAATTCAGTAACATTCCTATGAATGAAAAAGATATTGAGTATTTAAATATTTTAACTTGTTTGTATGCTAATAAATCTATTTATTCTACGGATAATGTAACTGATTTTCAGCTTGAACAATGGGTCAAAGAATCGAATATTTATAAAGAACAAAAGAAACTGGAAGTAAAACATTTTGACCCCATACAAAGTGAGGATGATGCTGAATCGGTGATTGTACAACATCATCAAACGCCTTATATGATTAAACTGACCCTATCCTTTGTTAAGCAAACACAGCACGCCAAATCGTATAAAATGTCGGGCTATTATGCTGAATTTAGGGATGAGCGTATTCGAAATAGAGAGCAATAGATTATCTTGTTTCATTACGAACGAACATTATGAACATTATAGTCTATACAACAGTTAATGTTTATGAATATTCCCTTTTACCACAAAATAGTACAATAACAACGCGGATATTATCACAAATAATATTGCAAGAATACCATTGAACTTATCTTTCCTTGTGATTTGATTATTGGATTTACCAACTTTCTTATTTCTTTTTTTTCTTTGTTTTTGATACATCCTTTTTAGTTATTTCTAAATAACCCTCTATAATAGCTTTGTATCTAAATAGTTATAAAGTATTTCAAGAAAAGCAGGAATAGAATAAACAAAACAAACAATACAAATATGATTATAACACCAATCCATATTATTTTATCCCTTTTAGAAATGACAGTTTTTTCAGTTTGTACTTTACTTTTCTCTTTCAGACGTCTTTTCCTTCGATTTTCTGACATATACTATTGTTTTATTTATATATCTATTTCTTCCATTCCATCTTCTGTAACCTTACGGCATTCAATATTGCCAATAAAGCCACGCCCACATCTGCGAAAACCGCCTCCCACATCGTTGCCAGACCTCCTGCACCCAATACTAAAACAACTGCTTTTACTCCGAATGCTAAAATAATGTTCTGCCAAACGATGCGACGTGTGGATTTACCAATTTTTATAGCCTTTGCAATTTTGCTCGGTTGGTCTGTTTGGATGATAACGTCTGCAGTTTCTATTGCCACATCACTACCCAATCCACCCATTGCAATACCTACATCGCTAACCGCCAATACGGGTGCATCATTGATGCCATCTCCAATAAAAGCTACTTTGTTGTTGTTTTCGGACATCAGCTTTTCGACTTCTTTCAATTTATCTTCTGGAAGCAAACCCCCTTTTGCCCAATCTACACCCATTTCTTTTGCGACTTGTTGCGTAATAGAATCCTTATCGCCCGAAAGCATTATTATTTTGGTAATTCCTGATTCACGGATTTGTTTGATGGCTTCGTGAGCATCATCCTTCAACTCGTCTGCAATAATTACATAACCAGCAAATTTGCCCTCAATGGAAACCATCACGATAGATTCTACTATGTTGTCGGTTTCAGATGGAACTTCGATGTTGTTTGACGTCATCAATGGTTTGTTACCTACCAATACGGTTTTACCGTTTACTGTTCCCTTTAGACCTTTTCCTGCTATTTCAGTTACTTCGGAAGCTTGAAAATCTTCGCCATCGGCTTTATATTCCATAATTGCCTTGGCAATGGGATGGGTAGATTGTTCTTCCATCGCCATTAGGTATTTCATAAATTCAGGCTCATTCCAATCAATGGCTTTTATTTCCTTGATTTTGAACACACCTTTGGTCACGGTTCCGGTTTTGTCCATAACAACGGTATTAACCTTTGTCATTTCATCCAAATACGATGCTCCTTTAAACAGAATGCCATTTTTTGAAGCTGCTCCCAATCCTCCGAAATAACCTAAAGGAATAGAAATAACCAAAGCACAAGGACAAGAAATCACAAGAAAAATTAAGGCTCTGTATAACCAATCGCTAAAGATATAATCGTCCACAAAAAAGTAGGGTATAAACGTCAATCCAATCGCAAGAAAGACAACAATAGGTGTATAGATTCTTGCGAACTTTCTAATGAACAATTCGGTTTTCGATTTACGAGCTGTTGCATTCTGCACCATATCGAGAATTCGGGCAATGGAACTGTCCTTAAATTCTTTGGTGGTCTCAATTTCAATCACACCATCCAGATTGATACTTCCGGCAAACACCTTTTCGCCTTTTGCAATAGTATCAGGTTTACTTTCCCCTGTCAAGGCTGCTGTATTGAACGAGCCTTTTTTTGATAGCAACACCCCATCCAAAGGAATTTTTTCGCCCACACGAACCTGTACTTTTTCGCCAATTTCAACGGTTTCAGGATTTACAGAAATGTAATCGTTGTTTCGATAAACCAAAGCTTCATTAGGTCTTACATCGAGCAAGGCTTTAATATTGCTTTTGGCTCGATTGACCGCTGCGTTTTGGAACAATTCGCCCACTGCGTAAAAAAGCATTACTGCCACACCTTCGGGATATTCGCCAATGGCGAATGCTCCAATGGTAGCAATGGACATCAAAAGAAATTCCGTAAAGAAATCGCCTTTTATGATGCTGTTCCAGCCTTCTTTTATCACGGGAAAACCTACTGGAAGGTATGCTATTACATACCAAACGATACGTACCCAATCCTTAAAAAATGCAACATCAAAATAGTCCATAGCGATACCGATAATCAGCATCACAAAACTGAAAATTGCTGGTAGATAGGTTTTAAATTTTCCTACACTTTCCGGGTCGCTATGGTTGTGGCCATCGTCGTGTGCGTGTTCTCCTTTATGTTCTTCGGTATTGATATCACGAAGATTTTGTTTTTTCTTGCTCATTTTATTTTATTATAAATTTATCCATTGCTTGGCTTGTTCCTTATCTTTTAAATCAAAATATCTTACCTCTGAACCGGTAAAGAAATCGGTTGCCTTGGCAGCCCATTCTTGCCATTTCCTTTCGCCCACAAATGCCATTTTGCCATAATCGGAAAGATGGGAGTTGTCTACTTTAATATCTGCCCAAAGACCTTGCAGGTCGTAACCGTGGAAATCGTGCATTTCAAAATAGAAATCAACCTTCTGGTTGCTGTTCAGGATTTCATCAATTCGGGAATGTATCAGTTCTACATCGCTTGTAGATATTTTGCCTTCCAATTTTGCGGCAATTAAATTTTCGTTTTTAGAATTTACAAACTGTATCATAATTTTATTTTTTTATCAATTTAATGAAATATATAGTGCTATGGAAGTGCATTTATTGGCCACTTCATATATCGCAGATTATTTAATTTTAAAATATAATTGTCACTTATTATCGATATTCTTTTCCATTTTACCTAAATAAAAAATCAATGCAACACTTGCACCTAACAGTCCAAACAGAATATTCTCGACAATTTGATTCCCGTTTATATTCAAAATTTCGACTAAATTACTTTTCAAATATTGCAGCCAATTAATTTCATTAGCTTGATTTCCATAGTTAAAAATAGTGATTCCCAAGGGTTGAATAATAAATACACCTATGGCGAACCCTACTAGTATGGGAATTGATAATTTCTTAATTTTTATCATCTATTTTAAAATTAAAGGAGTCCAAAATTTTAAAGATTAACCTTCCAAATCATAAAACCATTCTTCAGCCATAACAATTGCTTTTTTGATGGCTAAATCTTGTGAAAGACCTTCCTTTTCTATTAAGTCATTCGCAATTTCGATTGCCTTTTTTCGTACCGCTGGATTAAGGGTGTCAAGCTCTGTTCTAAATTCTTCAAATGTCCAGTCCATAAAAATGTATTAGTGTTTAAACAATTCATTTTCTTTTTCAGCATCTACGTCTTTTTTCGGTCTTTTATCCAAAAAATAATCGAGTATTATTCCCACTATTATCGCACCTACAAAGGCAGCGTAAACCAATCCATCATATTGAATAATTAGAGTAAGGCTAACCAATATGGCCAAAATGGGCAGTACTGGAACTTTACCGATGGACAATGGCACTCTAAAAGGTCTGTTCTGTTTTGGTTCTTTAAAACGCAAAATTATAAGTGCAATATTTACGGCAACATATACAAGTAGCGCACCCAAAGAAGACATCCCAGCTACAATTTTAATATCGCCCAATAGCAAAAAACAACCCACCGCAGCCATAACCACAAATGTGGTTACCCAAGGTACTTTTTGTGCATTTACTTTGGTCATAAATTTTGGAAGCTCGCCCACGATTGCCATTCCGAACAACAACCTGCTTATGGAAATAATACCGCTAAACGCTGCATTGGCCGTGGCAAAGAGAGCAGCAACAGCCAAGACAACAGGCAACCAAGCATTAAGGTTGGATGCTGCCAAGGACAATGGCGAATCTACCTTTGAAATAGCTAAAGGGTCAGCTATGTTAAGTACCGTAAAAGAAATGAGTAAATAAAAGATAGTGGTAATTACCATTGTCAGCAAAAAGGCACGAGGAATTGTTTTTCCTGGATTTTTAACTTCTGAACCCAAAGATGCCATATGTTCAAAGCCAGTATAGACAAAAAACAAAGTTGCCGTAGCCGCAAGTGTTCCAGAGAATGAGTTGATTTGAAAAATTTCAGCTTTTGGCAGGCCTGTTTCTTTAAGGCCTATAAAGATAAGAATGAGCAAACCTAACAATTGAATACTGACCATTATAATATTAGCAGTAGATGATTTCTTGATTCCTGTAACACTTATCAGGGCAAGCAGCAGCAGTACACCATAGCTTATCAATAATCCCGGTACTTCAAAAAAGGTATTGAAATATCCCGAAAATGCCAATAGTACGGCTGCAATTGTTGCCGAACTATGGAAGGCAACGGTCCAACCCGTAAGAAAGGAAGGAATGTCGATTTTTGGAAATGCTTTCCTTACAAATATAAATTCTGCGCCTGCATTGGGGTAGGTAGATGATAATTCTGCATAAGACATTGCAGAAATACTGGCTGCAACTGCCGCAAAAATAAAGCTCAACCAAATATCGGTTCCTGCCTGTCCAGCTGCCGCGCCAATCACGGTATAGATTCCTGCGCCCACAATTGTGCCAACACCATAAAACGTAAGTCGAAGCGTACCCAAGGATTTTTTTAGTTCTACCATAATATTTTTTAAGTTAGAGAAGGTGGAAGAAACCTGAACCTGACCATTGGGCGCAAGGGTTCAGAGTTCTGGAACTCCCACCTGTTATTTTTGCCTGCATTTTTCACATATTCCCTTTAATACCAGATTCACATCGCTCACTTCATAATCGTCTGGCAAGCTTTCTTCCGATATCTTATTCGGTAAACAGATTGTTCTCCTACAATCGGTGCAATGAAAGTGCATATGTAAATCTATACCATATTTAACTTTGGCGTTTTCATCAGAAATCGCATATTTTGCCACTCCGACCCCATCATTAATCTGATGAATTAGCCTTTTATCCTCAAAAATTTTGAGGTTGCGATAAAAGGTAGTTCTGTTTGCTGTTTTATTGGTTTCGCTCTTTTGAACAAAAGCCTTTTTCAAATCGGAAAAGGACACGGCACTTTGTTTCCTTTTCAGGAACTTGTATATCTTCGACCTCATTTTAGTAGGGCGAATACCGTGATATGATAATATTTTTTCCGTTTTGGTCATTTTAACCTTGATTCAAAAGCAACCCTTTTTATTAAATTTATTTCTTATAAGCCAAAAGCCTTAACGCATTAAAAACCACAAGTAATGTTGAGCCTTCGTGGATGACCACTGCAATACCGATATTGGCCCAACCCATAATGGTCGATGGGATAAGCAATGCCACAATACCGAGGCTGACCCAAAGGTTTTGCTTGATAATGGCCTTTGCCTTCCTGCTCAAACCTATGGCAAAGGGCAGTGTTTCCAGTTTATCAGCCATTAGGGCAATGTCCGCAGTTTCCAAGGCCACATCACTGCCCGCTGCACCCATTGCGATACCTACGGTGCTGTTTGCCATTGCAGGGGCATCGTTCACACCGTCGCCTACCATTGCGACTTTGGATTCCTGTTCTTTTAATTTTTTAATGGCATTTACTTTTTCCTCTGGCAACAGGCTTCCCCAGGCATCGGTCAACCCAATTTCTTTAGCAACGGCATCGGCAACCTTTTGATTATCCCCGGTTAGCATTATCATCCGCTTGATACCGATTTCCTTTAATTTTTTCAGTGTTTCCTTGGCCGCTTCCCGTGGGGTGTCCATCAGGGCGATGATACCTATATATTCTTTGTTCCTTCTTATGAGCATCGTAGTATTTCCACCACCTTCAAGTTCTTTTACTTTATTCGATATATCTTCGGATGGTTTTGCTTCATCGAGGTCTTCGTACAAGTCAAGGTTTCCAATATAGATTTTATCCTTGCCCAAAGAAGCTTTGATACCTTTTCCGAGAACTGCTTCCAAATCTGACGCATCGATAATATCAGTACCTTTCAGACGCTCTTTCCCATCCCTTACGACGGCTTTGGCCAAAGGGTGGTCGCTCAAGTTTTCAACGGCAACGGCTATCTTTAACAGTTCATTTTCTTCAATATCCCCCAATGGTACTACTTCGGTAAGTTTGGGCTTGCCTTCGGTAAGCGTGCCTGTTTTATCAAAAGCCAAAGCGGTCAATTCGCCCAAATCTTCCAGCGGTCTCCCACCTTTAATGAGTACACCACCACGCGCTGCTCGCGCCACACCGCTCAATACGGCACTTGGTGTTGAAATGGCCAGAGCACAGGGACTTGCAGCTACCAATACCGCCATTGCACGGTAAAAGCTGGCACTAAACGGTTCATCAATGACCAGAAAGGCAAAGAGCAAGACACCAACCAATATCAGTACGGATGGCACAAAGTATTTTTCAAACTTATCGGTCAACAGCTGTGTGGGGGACTTTTGGGTCTGCGCCTCGTTGACCAGTTTAACCAATCGGGACAGGGTAGAGTCTTTGGCTTCTTTGATTACCTTAATTTCCAACATACTATTACCGTTGATAGTTCCAGCAAACACACGGTTTTCATCCTTGATATCATCGTCTGCCGAATAGTTTCTGTCCTTATCTTCCACAGGGATTTTGTCCACAGGTACACTTTCCCCAGTAATTGGTGCTTGGTTTACACTACTTTTTCCGTTGACCACGACGCCATCTGCGGATATTTTACTATTGGGCTTGACCACTATAATATCGCCAATACTCAATTTCTCAATCCCAACTTCTACAGTCTTACCATCTTTTTTAAGCAAGGCTGTTTTTGGTGCAAGGTCTGCAAGCGCGGCAATGCTTTTTCTTGCTTTGTTCATTGCGTAATGTTCCAAGGCGTGCCCAAGGCTAAATAAAAACAACAACAGTGCACCTTCTGCCCATTCTCCCAGAATGGCGGCACCAATGGCAGCGACCAGCATTAAAAAATCAATTTCAAAACCACCCTTGGCCACAGTTTGAACCGCTTCCTTGGCCGTAAAGAAACCACCGAAAAAGTACGCGCCAATGTACAAAGTAAGACTGACCCAATCCGGGATGGATTCCACATAAGAAAGCCCGAAACCTATCCCGAGAAGTGCCCCACAGATAATGGAAAAAATAAGCTCCGTATTTTTACCGAAAACCCCACCGTGGGCGTGCTCTTCTCCTTCCTCGTGGGTCTCGCCCTCCTTGTGCTCGTGGCCCTCTGTGGAAGTTTGCTCTTTAGTATCTTCCTTCTTTGAACGTTCCTGTTTTTTTTTGGATGCTTCGGTGTAATTATTTTCGTTTGAAGAACTCCGCTTAACCTGAAGGTCTTCCTTTTCAATCTGTTTACTTATTTCATCAAAATTTGTTTGCTTTTTATCAAACTCAAGGCGCACCATTCCAGAGGCCGAAACGGAAGCCTCCAAAACCCCATTGATTGCCAAAAGACTTTTCTCTATGGAACGTGCCTGTCTTGTATGTCTGATTCCTTTAACCTCAATGAGCAAATGCCCGTATTTTTCGGTAATTTCAGCACCAGTCCGTTCGGCGAGGGATTGAATGCGGTCTATAGAAATGATATCGGGGTCATAATGAAAACAGAGCTGTGGTGTGTCATCTTCCTTTGTATCGGCAACGTGTACTTTTTCGATGCCCTCTTTAGCCTGTAATTCTTTTATAAGCCGCTCAACACAAGTATCTTTTTCGTTTGGAACTTGCGGAAGGATAACTGGAATTTTTAGTTGTATTTTTTTCATTTTTTACTATTTTTTTTTATCCATTCTTTGGCATCGTCTTTTTCTTCTGGCTTATAAAATTTTATATGAGCTTCTGAAAAAGGAAGCAATGCCTCGGTAAATTGCTCCTGCCATTTAACGCTACCCACTAAAGCAACACGCTTTAAATGCGTTTCATTCGGAAGATTTAATTCAATGCCCTTCCAATAGGCACTTACCGTCCAGCCTTCAAAATTTTGCATTTCAATGTACCAGGAAACTTCCTGATATGCAGTTATATGTTCTGTTAAGACCGGTATCAAGTTTTCATAATCCTTGGCATCCAGCTTATTCTCTGCCACCATATATACAGTAGCCTCTTTTTTATAGATTGTTATCATTGCTCACTATTTATAAATGATAATTGAATTTAAAAACCAAACGTTTAATCCAGATTGTCGCTGCATTTTTCGCAAATGCCCTTTACCACCAAGTTGATATCCTCGGTAATATAGCCATCAGGTAAGTTGATATGAGGGATTTTATGCTCTGTTAAACAGACAGTTTCATTACAATTGTTGCAATGAAAGTGTAAATGAAGGTCGTTGCCGACCTCGCACTCACAATTTTCTTCGCAAAGGGCGTATTTTATAACACCTGTCCCATCCTCAATTTGATGCACAATACCTTTTTCTTCAAACGCTTTCATAGTCCTAAATAGGGTGCTTCTTTCACTGACCTTAAAATCCTTTTCCAAATCGCCAAGACTGATGGCTACCTTTAATTCCACCAAACGTTTATAAGTCATTAGGCGCATAGCCGTAGGTCGTATCCCTTTGCTTTCAAGTAGTTGGACTATTTTTTCCATTTGCAACAAAGTGTTTTATAGGTCGTACCGTTTTAAGGAATCTCCAGATTTAATCTGAAAGGCATCTTCAATATTTGCTATATAAATAATACCATCTCCAGGTCCGTCGGTTTTGGCGTTGGCTATAATTGTTTCAATGGCCACTTGGGCTTCCTCATTTTGGCAGACCAGTTCCAACTTAACCACTGGACTATCTGTCACGTGAAAATCCAACGACGGTCTTGCACCTTTTGACTTAAAGGCGCCAGTTCCTTCTGCTTGTGAAAGGGTCATACTTTTAAATCCATTATCTGATAGTGCTTCAATGACTCTTTGGATTCGGTTCGGTTTTATAAATGCTTTTATTTCCTTCATATTATGAATATTTTAAATCAATTTTGAACCGAGCCTGTTTTCTAATTTTTAACTAACTAATTAAGACGATAAACAAACCCGGAATCAAAATCTTTGATTATTATTGAATTAATGTCCGTGTTCCAGTTCGCCTTTAACCATTTCCGAAGAGAGATTATAAGCTCCGTTTATGACAACTTTGGCGTCCTTTGAAACTTCGGCAGGCAGATTGACTTCAACAAAGCCTAAATCAGTAATACCAACCGTTACGGGTATCATTTTAAATTTCATTTTGTTCGCTTCCATTTCTCCATCTTCATCCAGAATAAAAATAAAGGATTGCTCGCCTTCTTTTATAACGGCGGCTTCCGGTACGGCGAAACCTTTTTTCTCACCTTGCACTATTCGCCCTTCCACGTACATACCCGGCAATAGGTTTTTATCCTCGTTTTCAATATCTGCCAGAACTTCCAAAGCTTTTGGGTCGGTGTTAAATGTTTTACCCACAGACCGAACGGTTGCTTTAAGCAGTTCATCTGGACGAGAGGCCGTAGAAAAATATATCTGTTGTCCTTTCTTGATTTGCTTTATGTCCTTCTCATATATTTTGAAGTTGACATAAATCTTTGAATTATCGCTTATTGAGAACATTTTGGATTGTTGCGCCACGTAATCGCCAAGGCTAATCATTACTTCATCCACATAGCCACTTATGGGTGTGGTAATGGGAACAGCGGAATATATTTGGCCTTCAGCCACTTTGTCCGGATTAATGCCCAACAGTCTCAATTGGGACCGCAAACCATTGACGCTGGATGTTGTGGAACGAAATTTTGACTGCGCCATCTGAAATTCCTTTCCAGAAGAAACACCTTTGTCATAAAGAGTCTGCTTGCGCTCAAAATCCTGTTTCAAAAAGACCAGTTCGTCATTTTTTTCCTGATATTCCTGTTGCATTGCAATGATATCTGGGTGTTCTATATATGCCAATACCTGTCCTTTACTTACATTATCTCCAGGTATTACTTTTATGGAACTCACATTTCCACCAACAAACGGACTGATATTCGCCTTATCCTGTGGGAAAAGTTCCAGCGTACCTGTTACCTTAATGTTGTTCCCTAAATTCCGTTCCTCCAAAGATTTCATTTCCAAACCGATGGTTTCAGCTTGTTGCTTTGTAAGTTCTACAACGCCTTCTTCCTCGCTGTGACCACCTTCTTCCTCTCCTTCAACGTGGCCTTCTTCGCCGTGTGCATCTTCTCCAACTTCATTGGTCTTTGATACACCTTCGGCTTCATTATGTCCAAGTTCAGATTTTTGGGCATCATTACAACTCATAAACATAAGTGTAAATAATACGGTACTAACTAATAGTATATTCTTCATTTCTCTTTTTTTAAGGTTATAAATTGCCCAATTGATATTGCATATCAATGGTCTGCTGGTTATACTGATTGATGTATTGTAAATGGTTTTGTTTAATACGGATGGCACTATTAAGAATGGTGATATAATTGACGTAATCTATTTCGCCTTCTTTAGAAGCCAACTGCGCTGTGGTAATTTGTTCTTCTGCCAACAATAGTGCGCCTTCTTCGTAATATTGCAAAATCTTCTTTGTTTTTTCGAGTGATTTGGTCAATTGTGAAACACGACTTTCTGTAACCGCTTTTTGCTCCAAATATTGATTCTCTGCTACCATTGCGTCTGCCTTGGCTGCCTTAACCCTTGACTTCTGCGGAAAAAACCATAACGGAATACTAATACCTGCCTGATAGGTATTAAACCCTGAAACATCATCCACAACCTGCCTGCCATATGATAAACTGAATTTCGGTAGGAATTGCGATTTTTCAACGCCCACATTTGCTTTACTTACTTCGGCATTTTGCAAGGCATATTGCAACATTGGGTTATTGGCAACCGAAGTTGAATCCAATGTCGCCATAAAATCCAATGGCTCGTAAAAACCATCTACCGTCTCGATGGTTTCATCCGTTCCCAAATATTGTTTTAAGGCACGTTTGGCAATTTCAATATCATCAAAAGCTTGTTGCCTCAACACTTGAATCTGTTGAAATTCGGAAGAGGCTGAAATAAATTCCAACTTGCCTGTTTCTCCAGTGTCATACCGAAGTTGGGCAGCGGACTTAAAATTGGCATAAATACTGTCCAATTGGTCTGCAAAACGCAACTGTGCCTTGTAATAATTAATTTGGTCATAGGCTTGCATCACATTGCGCACCAACTGTTGTTCACTGGCCACATAAAACTTTTCTCCCAAGGCAATGCGCTCTTTATAAAACTTCGATTTTGAAAATCCTGAAAGCAAATCGATATTGCCCTGTTGCACGCCAACGGTTGTTTGCACTCCAGGAAGATTATTGCCATATTCTTCTTTGCCCGTGAAAACTTGTGTGCTACCAAGGTCAAAACTCGTTCCCTTCAGTGCCTTTTCCCGTTCAATAAATGCCTGACTTTCCTTAAGCGATGGATAATTCTGTTTTGCCATAGCAATGGCCTCATCTACAGTCAAGGTTTTTGGCATTGTTCCATTTTGATTGGTGTCTTGGGCAAAAGCAGTTCCAGAAGCCATCAAACCGCCAACCATCAATAATACGGTTACAATGTTCGTTGATTTGTTGACATAGCTTACACCTCCATCGTTATTGTTTCGTTCCTTTCTCGATTCAAGCCAATAATAAAGAATAGGAATAACCACCAAGGTCAGAAATGTTGCCGTAAGCATTCCTCCAATGACTACTGTCGCCAAGGGCCGCTGTACTTCGGCACCACCAGAGGTAGAAATCGCCATTGGGATAAAGCCCATAATTGTTGTAATGGCTGTTAATAAAATTGGACGTAAACGTTCGTGCGTAGCTTCATATATACGTTTTTTTAAATCTGTCATTCCACTGTCTTTTAATTCATTGAACTTATTTATGAGTATGAGTCCGTTTAATACGGCAACTCCGAAGAGCACGATAAATCCGACTCCCGCGGAAATACTGAAAGGCATTCCACGAATCAACAAAACGAAAACGCCACCAATGGCCGCCAAAGGCACTGCCATATAGATCATCAAGGCTTGTGTAACTGAATTCAAAGCAAAGTAAAGCAGAACAAATATTGTTAATAGAACGATTGGGACTACAATCATCAATCGGTCTGATGCTCGTTGTAGGTTTTCAAATGATCCGCCGTAGGTTACAAAATAACCTGGTGGCAGTTTAACATCCGTTTCCAATTTTTGTTGAATTTCCTCGACCATCGATTTTACATCGCGCCCACGAACATTCACGCCCACGGAAGTACGACGAGAGGTATTGTCTCTTGAAATCTGCATTGGTCCGGGTTTATAGCTGATATCTGCCACCTCCTTTAATGGTACTTGTGCACCGTTTGGCAGGTCTATATAAAGGTTTTTTAAGCTATTGATGTCTTGTCGATATTCCTCTGCCAAACGAATGACCACATCGAACCGTTTTTCCCCTTCAAAAATGACTCCTGCCTGTTCTCCTGAAAATGAAGCACTTACATAATCATTCAGCTTATCAACGGTTACACCGTATTGTGCCATTTTCGCACGGTTATATACCACCGTCATTTGTGGCAAACCACTTGTAGCCTCCACATTAATGTCAGCCGCTCCGGGAACGGTCCTAATTACTGCCGCGATTTCCTGTATCTTGTCTGCCAAAACGTCCAAATCTTCTCCGTACAATTTGATGGCCACGTCTTCACGGACACCAGTCAGCAATTCATTAAAACGAAGTTCTACAGGTTGTGTAAACACAAAATTTACGCCGGGAACTACTGAAATTTTTTCTTGAATCTTTTCTATGAGTTCTTCTTTACTATCTGCGGATGTCCATTTACTCTTGTCCTTTTCAAGAATAATATAACTATCGGCAATATCCATAGGCATTGGGTCTGTTGGTATTTCAGCCACACCAATCCTTGAAACTACTGTTTTTACTTCCGGAAACTCATTGATTAAATTCTGAAGTTTCTCTGAGGCCTCAATAGATTCTGAAAGACTGCTCCCTGGTTTTATCAATGCTTGAAATGCAATATCGCCTTCATCAAATTTAGGGACAAATTCTGCTCCCATATTGCTAAAAATAAATCCTGCAATCAAAAGCAAGGCAACCGCGCCTATAACCACACCTGCCCGAAAGCGAAGTGCAAAATTTAATATAGGCAGATAGATACGATTCAGAACCCCCATAATTTTATCACTGAACCTATCAATCTTGTTTTCAAATTTGGCAAACCAACTATTTTGATTTTTAGCAGGTTTTAAAAATAATGATGACATCATTGGTACGTAGGTAAGGCAAAGAATAATTGCCCCTAAAACGGCAAAACCAAATGTAAATGCCATTGGTCGAAACATTTTCCCTTCCACACCGGTCAAAAACAGAATAGGTGTAAAAACTATAAGAACAATTAGTTGACCGAAGAAGGCAGAATTCATCATTTTACTTGAAGAGTCATAGGCGATTTCATCCATTTCAGCTTGGTTAATGGCGGTTGTGGATTTTTTCATCCGTTGATGAATGTGGAAAACCGCTCCTTCCACGATAATCACCGCACCATCTACAATAATCCCAAAATCGATCGCACCCAAGGACATTAAATTTGCCCAAATGCCAAATTGTTTCATCAAAATAAATGCAAATAATAGGCATAAAGGGATTATCGACGCTGCTATCAAGCCACCACGGAAGCTTCCTAAAAGCAAGACCAAAACAAATATGACAATAAGGGCACCTTCTATTAGATTTGTTTTAACGGTACTTGTGGTTGCCTCAATAAGTTCACTTCGACTTAAAAAAGCATCAATATAAACGCCTTCCGGCAGGGATTTTTGAATTTCTACAATACGCTTTTCCACATTTTCGATCACGTCGCCTGGGCTTTCGCCTTTCAGCATTAAAATTTGTCCGCCCACAGATTCGTGTCCATCTTGGGTAAAAGCGCCATAGCGTACTTGGCTGCCATATCCAACCTTTTCAGCGACATCCCGTATTAAAACGGGACTACCGTTTTGAGTAGTTACAACTGTGTTTTCCAAATCGGCGATACTTCGGGCCAAGCCTTCGCCACGGATAAAATTGGCTTGGTTATTTTTTTCTATATAGGCACCTCCAGTATTGGCATTGTTCACTTTAAGGGCTTCAAAGACCTGGTTCATTGTAATACCGAAACTTTTTAGCTTATTGGGGTTTATGGCTACTTCATATTGCTTCACAAATCCTCCAAAAGCATTTACCTCGACGACTCCTGGAACTAATGCCATTTGGCGTTTTACAATCCAATCTTGGATGGTACGAAGCTCCATTGCATCGTATTTATCTTCGTAGCCTTCCTTTACTTTTAGGCTGTATTGGTAGATTTCGCCCAAACCTGTGGTAATTGGGGCCATAAATGGCGTGCCGAAGCCTTCGGGGATTTCTCCGGCAACTTCGGTTAATTTCTCTTGCACTAATTGCCGGGGAAGATATGTGCCTGCCTCGTCCTCAAATACGATAGTAACAACTGACAATCCAAAACGAGACACCGAACGCAGCTCGATAACGTCTGGTAGATTTGCCATTGCCAATTCTACCGGATAAGTAACAAATTGTTCAATGTCTTCAGTACCTAAATTTGGGGCAACTGTAATAACCTGTACTTGGTTGTTGGTAATATCGGGTACAGAACCCAGATTTATAGTGGCCATAGACCAAATGCCCGTACCTACAAGTGCCACTATAAAGAGCCCAATAATAAACTTGTTATTAATGGAAAATGAAATGATTTTGTTAATCATAGAAAAAGTATTAATTCAGTTTAAACATCGCAATGCAAAGAAATGCAATGCGTTTATGATGCGATACTTACTTTGAAAAGCATCACGGTAGGATATAGCTATCCTAAAAAAAACTGAATTATACTTTAGGGGGTTGGAAAAGCGATTCCAGATATCTGGAAGTGAAGTTTACTTTATGTAAGTTAAACTGTTTTTTCTCTTCAAACTTTAGTCGATTGGTTAAAACCGAATTGTTGTTCGCAATAATTAATACTAAAGGGTGACAACATTGATGATGGGAATGGACTGGTGTATTCTCCTTATCTGGGTTATTATGATGCCCTTCATTTTTTGCATCATTGTCAATGTAATCTTCAACTACATATTCAAGGAAAGAGTCTCCATAAACTTTATGGTCTTGATAATGGGTAATAATGCTTGAAATTTCTTTAATTGGTCCACAAAAGTCCATATCAATGCTAATTCCCTGAAAAAAGAATAAAATTGACATTGATATGGAAAAGAATATTTTCATAAAGTTTGACAAATATACAAATTAATCGATGCACAGGTTGTGCAAAGAAAGAATGTTCACCTTTATATCCAAACACTATTTAGATATTTGATACTACTTATTATCAATAGAAGGCAAATGAGCATAAATAGAATTGAATTTTGAAAATAGGAATATTCTGTACTTATTCTGTACTATTGGAAATAAAAAAAGGCCTCACATTTCTGCAAAGCCTTTTCTTTACTAGTAGCGGGAACTGGACTCGAACCAGTGACCTTCGGGTTATGAGCCCGACGAGCTACCTACTGCTCTATCCCGCGATGTAAATCCTAAAACACCAAACTTAGCTTTTAACTTTCAGCTCATAATACTGATCTTGTTGTTTCGGACTGCAAATATACGACCCTTTTTCGATATAACAAGCATTATTTCAAAAAATATTTAAACTAATTTGCAGTGGCCTGAAAATCCGAAAGTTCGCCTTCTAAAAAAGAGACCTGTATCTCTATTGGATTACAACAAACCTCACAATCTTCTATATATTGTTGCTTAGAAACTCCTGTATCTAATAGCATAGAAATGGTTTCCCAACAATGCGGACAAGTAAAGAAATGTTCGAACATATGTGATTATATATTATTTTCAAGTACTACCTTAGTTATGATCTGTAATGACACTCTCATTCTCTATATCTATAGACAAATAGCCTACAGGCATACGGTCTGTAAAGCTATAATACTCCTTATTAAAGTCGTTTTTCTTTAACATTAAGGTGGTTAACTTATTTAGGTTGCCTATCGATTTTGGCAAGTATCCAGTAAATTTATTGTTGGTGATAATTAATTCTTCTAAATTATCCATCTGGCCCAATTCTACCGGCAGTTCTCCTTCAAAGTCATTGTCATGTAAACTTAGGTGCTCTAAGTTTGGTAGGCTACATAATTGCTTAGGAAAATATCCTGTAAAATAGTTTCTTCCCAATTGTAGCATTTCTAAGTTTTCTAACTTCGCGTAGGTCGATGGCACATTTCCTTTTAACTTATTATGGTATAAGCTTAAAAACTGCAACTGTTTTAGGTTTCCAATTTCGGCAGGCAAATACCCTGTAAATTCATTTAAGAACAACTCTAGGCTTTTAAGATCCCTTAACTGTCCTATAGAACGTGGTATTGGTCCGCCTAATTTATTAGACGCTAAATTAAGTTCTTTTAAGTATCGTAGTTCACTAATGCTTGAAGGCAATTCTCCTCTTAAATTATTACTTGGTAAATAAAGGGCCACCACATGATCGTCACTAATAGTTACACCGTACCATGCTTCTGTGGGTTCATTTAAATTCCAAGGAATTTTCCAATGTTCGCCATCTGTGGCGTAGTACAAATTAACAAGAGCTTTCTTTTCACTAAGCGGAATGTCTGCCATAGCAAAAAACGATGATAATAAGCAAATGCAAGAAAGTAGAATTGTTTTCATATCTAAAAAAGTTGGGCGCTACAAATTAACACAAAAAATCAGCTTAACTCCATTTTTTTTCGACGAACAACAATATTTCTTAACTTCCTAAGGTTTCGAGTTCCATTTGCACATCTTCCCAATACGACATTAATGCGGTGAGTTTCTTTTTCTTCTTCTTATAATTATCAAAAAAACCAGGTTTTGTAGACAGTTCATCGTAGTTAGAAGCCAGGTCTAAATCTGTTTTTTTAATCTCTTTTTCTATATCACTAATTTGAGATTCTATTTTACTCAATTTATTATTTAGAGATTTTAATTTCTTCTGATCTTCATAAGAGGTTGCCGATTTCTCTTTTGGCTGATTTTTAACCACATTACGCTTTTCGACTTCTCTTAAATTCTGAACATTTCGTTCTTCTAAATAGAAATCGACATCGCCCAAATATTCTTTTAGTTTATGGTCTTTAAATTCTACCACCTTATCTGTTAAATTCTGAAGGAAATCACGATCGTGAGATACAAGTAGCAACGTTCCCTCAAAACGTTTTAAAGCGTCTTTAAGTACGTTTTTAGACTTTATATCTAAGTGATTGGTTGGCTCATCCATGACCAAAACATTAAAAGGCTGTAACATTAATTTGGCCAATGCTAAACGGTTTCTTTCCCCTCCAGATAATACACGTACATACTTGTCGGCCTCTTCTCCTCTAAACAGAAACGATCCTAAAATGTCACGAACTTTACTTCTGTTCTTTTCATTTGCCGCGTCAATCATGGTATCTAAAACGGTTTTATTTCCGTCTAAATACTCTGCTTGATTCTGAGCAAAATATCCGATTTGCACATTATGTCCCAGTTTTAAATGGCCGCCATGCTCTAACTCACCAACTATAATTTTAGCCAACGTAGATTTCCCTTGTCCGTTTTGTCCAACGAAAGCGGTTTTACTATCACGCTCGATATGTAAACTAACACCCTGAAGTACTTTTTTATCGCCGTACTCTTTAACAATATCATTCGCTTCAACCACCACTTTTCCAGGAGTAACAGATACCGGGAAATTTAGAGTCATCACACTATTATCGTCTTCATCGACTTCAATGCGATCTATCTTATCTAACTTTTTAATAAGCGATTGTGCCATGGTAGCTTTAGATGCTTTAGCACGGAACTTCTCGATTAGTTTTTCAGTTTGCTCAATTTGCTTTTGCTGATTCTTTTGAGAAGCCACTTGCTGATCTCTAATTTCCTGACGTAAAACTAAAAACTGAGAATAGGCTTTCGGGTAATCGTAAATACGACCTAATGAAATCTCTATGGTTCGATTGGTAACATTATCTAAAAACATCTTATCGTGAGATACAATAGCGACGGCTCCAGGATAATTTTTTAAGAATCCTTCTAACCAGATAATAGATTCTATATCTAAGTGGTTAGTAGGCTCATCGAGTAATAGAATATCGTTATTTTGAAGTAATAACTTAGCCAATTCTATACGCATTCTCCAACCTCCAGAGAATGTATCTGTAAGTTTATCGAAATCTTCACGCTGAAACCCTAAACCCTGTAAAATACGTTCTGTATTTCCTTGGTAATTATAACCTCCAATAATTTCGTATTGGTGTTGTAAATCGTTTAAGTCGATCATGAGTTGGTGATACGATTCACTTTCGTAATCCGTACGAGTAACAAACTGCTCGTTTATATACTCCATTTTCGCTTCCAATTCCTTTATTTCTGTAAAGGCCTGATACGCTTCTTCTAAAACAGTACGTCCTAAAACAAAATCTATGTCCTGTCTTAAAAATCCTATTTTTAAATCTTTATCTGCCGAAATCTGACCAGAGTCTGGTTCTAGATCTTTAGATAAAATTTTCAGCATGGTAGATTTTCCGGCACCATTTTTACCAATTAAACCAACCCGGTCTCCCTGACCTAGTTTAAAGGTAATCTCTTCGAATAAATATTCACCCTGAAATGAAATAGATAAATTATGAATGTTAAGCATAGAATTGTTACAAATGTTACCAAACATTAAGCGATTAAATCTTAAGTTTGTGTTTTAAAATTGATTGCAAAAATACATTAAATAAAATGTTTACAAAAGGATCGAAACTATATAGTATTATCACAGGTGCTTGTCCGAAGTGTCATCAAGAATCTATGTACGTAAACAAAAACGCGTACGTGCTTTCAGATACTTTAAAAATGCATGAACATTGTTCACACTGCCACACCAAATACAAAATAGAACCTTCCTTCTTTTATGGCGCAATGTACGTAAGTTATGCCGTAGGTATAGCTTTTGCCGTGGCCGCTTTTGTAATTAGCCATTTATTTTTAGGATCTGGCCTGGTAACCGCCTTTATTGCCATAGTTTGCACGTTAATTGTCTTTATGCCAATAATTATGCGTTGGTCTAGAAACATTTGGATAAATATGTTTATGAGCTACAATAAAGATTTAGTTAAGAAATAGAAGCATAATCAGATTCATATCTTTTTATATCTATTTCCGCATCCAGCTCACCACCATTCTCGATTGCATTGTATAGTTGCTTAGCCACATATGGTCCAATTAAAACACCACGAGAGCCTAAACCATTTAATATAAACATATGCTTATGTTCGGGATGAGCGCCTATTAAAGGCCTTCTATCTTTAACTGTAGGGCGTACACCGGCAACCTGATCTACAATTTCAAAATTGCTTGTTATAAAAGATTTCAGCTTGCTTAACAACTGGTTTCTCCCAGCCTCTGATGTGTTATTGGTTTTATCGTCTCTTTCGTAAGTCGCTCCAACTTTATATAAATCGTTACCCAAAGGCATGACGAATACGCTAGACTTAAGTAAAAAATCTATGTTTAATTCTGGCGCATGAATAATAAGTAATTCGCCTTTTGAACCTTGCAAAGGCAAATAATTAAAAAACGGATTCTGTTTTAAACCAAAACCTTCTGCAAAAACAACATGTTTTATCTTATAATTCTGATACATAAAACCAGACGCTGTAGGCTCTAATGCCTTATAGAGGAAAGGATGTTCCACAAGTTCTCCATTACGTTTAAGATAAGTGCGATAGGATGCCATTAAAAGCGCCGAATCTACTCGTCCGGTTTGAAGCACCTCGCCAAACCCAAAATCAGCATTAATATGCGAGTTGGTGTTCTTTATTAATGTTGTTGAAATAAATTCGCCCACATTAACTTTATCCGATGCCGCGAACCAATTATTTTGCTCTTCTGTAGATACAAATCGGCGATACACCGGCAGTTTATAATCTACCGTTATATTAAGTTTATCTTCTAAATTTTTATAAAATGGTAAGGCCAATTTTAATTGTTCCTGACTTTTCCATACTGCTGTAAATCGTTTCAAGACTACAGGATTATACATCCCACCAGCAACTGTAGAAGACTGTTGAGATTGGTTATCGAAAACCAAAACAGACTTATTATGCGCTTTAGCTTCTTCTATAAAAGAAAGCCCTGCGAAGCCACAACCTACTATTAAATAATCTACTTCTATCATTTGGTAAAGATACTATGAATAAAAATTGAGTTTATAAAAAAAGGCTCACAAATTGCGAGCCTTTTTCTATATTATAATGTGTCGTAATTAGTATGACCACATATCTAATTCGAAGTTTCTAATATTTTCTTTAATTCTATCAGATTCTAACAACTGCATTAACGCATTATCTGCGATATATTCTTTCACTTCTCTGTCTCCAAAAACATTTTCTTCTTTAAAGATATAGCCGTTAAAACGTCTAGAGTTTAGGATAAGATCGAACGAAAATGGTACGGCGCTATTATTGCTATTAAACGCTTTAGCTTCATGTAACACTTGTCGAGCATCTGGATAGAAAATCCAAAACAACGGAATTAATTCTGGTGTTTCTGCATCTAAAAAGTTAACATCTGGCGCAACAGGAGCGATACCTAACAAACGATATTTTAACTCTGACTGACGTTTATCGAAATACCATAAACCTTTAATCCAGTATTCAGTAATATCGTAAGACGAAATTTCTCGTCTTCTTATGTACTGTTCGTCTACTCTACCTTCGGCATTATACTGCTCGTAACCCACATCTGTTGTATCGACTAAAGCTAATGCATCTTGAATATCTCCTAAAGTTCTTTTTGTTGTAAAGTAAGAATCGTCGTAAATATTTTTGATTTTCCCTTGCTTAATACTTCTTAAAAGCACATCGTAAAGCGAACGTCTGTTACTTCCAATATTATTTGTGTCTACAGGATAATACAATGGAAAATTAACACGCTCGTCTAATACAATTTTTTCCCAAACCATTTTAGAATACAATACATCTCGATCGTCTACATAGCCATATTCTAAGGGTCTATCACTGTCTAATGCGATTTGAGCACTAGTTCTCTGACCAATTTCCTCAGGGCTTTTTGCGTTTAAAATGTTCATTTGAGCAAAGGATACTGAAGCGACCATTATACAACCAAGAGTTAATAAAAAATGTTTATAAGTCATTGTTTAAAAATTTAAAATATTTTGCGAACCTTTACAATTTAAATGTTTCAATTTTAATTAGATAGTTCTATTAAGATCGGAGATACTTTTTTCAATTTGTAAGATGAATTACCGCTAATTTGAGCTTTAATATCAAAAATTGTTATACCGTCTCCACGTCTTGCTTTACGTAAAGCAGCACTTGCCTTACTATTAAGTTTAGTACCACCAACTGTAATGGTTGGTTGTCCTGGAATTTTAATTTTAAAAGAGGTTACTTGTAACGGTAAATCGAAATCGAAATCGTCTAATTTCGCGCCAATCGTTGCAATCTCTAAGTTGTTACGTTGCATAGTAACGTTACCATCTTCACCACGAATAGTTCCTGTTGGACTTGGAATATCTTTAATTCTGAATGTTGCATTATCCGACACACCATTTCCGTTAGGCAAAGTACCATTAACTTTAATAGTTACTTCTCTACCTTGTCCAGGATTCATTACGTATTTCCCTACTCCAGATGCTTTCTTTAATCCCGGTGCACTTGCAGTTACTTTATTATCTGCAATACCAGCAAAAGATATAGTCATTGGGTTTGAAACTCCACGATATACTACATTCATTTTATCTGCAGAAATTGTAGCAGAATTTGGCATTGGAATAGTAGCAAAAGTAGATTTAACAGGAACCTCTACAGGCTCTCCATCTTGCATGAATGTTAATTTCCCTTCAATAACATGCTCTCCAGGATTTCCTGTTCCGATGTTAAGCTTAACCTTACCGTCCTCTACAGTATACTGAGATTCTGATAAAGGTTTACCATCTAAAGTTAATTCTACTTTATTTGGTCTTGTAGATCCATCTTTACGTCCTAAAACAATGTTACCATCAAAGGTTTCACCATTAAAGTAAGCCGATTTAGAAGTTTCTAAAAGCGTTGTATAATTTGTCATAGAAGCTTCTGCGGCTAAAGATCCCGCTAACATTCTATTTAAAATTTCTGAAGACGTACTTTTAACGTCTGCTTGTAATTGTGTAATTTTTGTTAAAGAGGCTACTAAAGGAAATCCTTTATAGTTATAATCTAACCAATCTATTTCTTTACCATCTCTATTTGTTACCGGTGCTGTACTAAACTCTTTCTCTACATCTGCTGCAATTGGAGCTAATTTTGGATCTGATTTCAAGATTTCTGAAACTCCATCTCTAAAACTTGCAATTTTATTTAAGAATTCTTCTCCTTCTGGCTTATAACCATCTCCTTTAAAGAAATAGTTATCTAAGAAGTCGGTCTTATCCATTGCTTCATAATCCTTAGGATCATCAGTTTTAGCAAGCATCTTAGTTTTTAAATCGGCTAAATAAGCATTAAAATCAGTTACTAAATTTTTAACTTCTCCCGCTTTAATCTTTAGTGATTTAAATTTTTCTGGTTGTTCTTCTGCTTTCAAATCCAAACTTGTTAACAATGCTTGATTTCGCACTGTAGCCGCTTGATTAGAATTTTCCAGCTTTTCATTCATAGAACCAAATGCTGAAAGCACTTCTTTTGACATATTCAACGCTAGCATCGCGATGAAGATTAAATACATCAAGTTTATCATTTTCTGCCTTGCAGATAAATTTCCTCCTGCCATTACTAATTAGGATTTTAAGTTATTAATTATAGAACTTTATATTCTAATCAGATTATTTTTTATTCATTGCTGTAAGCATGCCACCATAAACACCATTTAAAGATGATAAGTTAGACGCTAATGATTCCATCTGTTCTTTTAATTTCTGAGCGTTTTCAACAGATTCTTTGTTGATTGCAGCTTGACGACTAGCACTTTCTAATTGAACTTTATATAAACTATTTAAAGATTCCATTTGTGAAGCAGCTATAGACATTTCTTCACCATACTTTTTAGTAGAAGCAATTGAATCTACCGCTGGGCCAATACCTTTTGCAGCACCTTCAAAATTTCTAATACTAGAACCTAAGCTAGTCATTAATTGAGCATCGATTTTAGCATCTTTTAATAAGTTATCTAATTTCTTAGATAATAAACCTTCTGCATCTGTTGGTTCAGCTACAACTTTTTTACTTTTTACAGTTGGTGTTCCTCCAGCTAATTCTGGATATACTTTAGACCAATCTAATTCATCATCTACTGGTTCAAAAGCAGAAATCGCAAAAATAATTGCTTCGGCAACCAGTCCAATCGTTAACATTACGTTACCCGTTAAAGGCCCTAATTCGAAGTGAGTAATTTTAAATAATGCACCAATAATTACTACAGATGCTCCAAGCCCATAGGCCATGTTAATGAATTTCTTAAAACCTTTTGATTGTGCCATAATTTCTAAGTTTTGGGTCTTCCCCTGTTTGGTTGATTAATATTGTTTTTTTCTCGGGTATTAAATTATCTACGATTACTAGTAATATCTGTTCCCATATAATCTTGAACAGTTCTAAAACCAATATAACTTCTTGCAGAATCTGCATACTCGTAATCTCTTGAACTTACTTGTAAGAAATAGGCAACATCTTTCCAAGAACCTCCTCTAACTACTTTACGTTGGTTGTTATTATCGTTAACACTTGGATTAATGGTTGAAGAATATTCGTAAGATGCAGGATCGTAAGAAGAGTTTACCCATTCTGCAACGTTTCCAGCCATATTATATAAGTTATAATCGTTAGGCTCGTAAGATTTTGCTTCAACAGTATACAAGGCTTGATCTGCCGCGTAGTCTCCTCTTAATGGTTTAAAGTTTGCTAAGAAGCAACCTCTATCATCTTTGGTATAAGGACCTCCCCAAGGGTATGTTGCCGCTTGTAAACCGCCACGTGCAGCATACTCCCACTCTGCTTCAGATGGTAATCTAAAAGAGTTTACCAATTGTTTGTCTTTACTTTTTTGATGCGAATTTTTATATAATGTTCTCCATTGACAGAAGGCATTAGCTTGTTTCCAACTCACACCTACTACAGGATATGCTCCGTAAGCTTCATGCCAAAAATAGTCGTTATGCATTGGTTCGTTATAAGAATATGCAAAATCTCTAATCCAAGCTGTAGTATCAGGATATACTTTAATCTCTTCTTGCATAACCACATCGCTACGCTTAAGATTTCTATCTTTAGCCGCTTTCTGAATATCTAAGTAAGAAAATTGAAATTTAAATTTGTTTACATCCCAAGTACGCTGCCCATTGTAAGACTCTTCTAAAGGAATATGCATCGTATCCATAACCTCAGCATAAAACTCGTCTGGATATTCAGCTTCATCATAAATAAGCTCTACACGCTTATTTAATTTTCTTCCTTCGTAACCTGTTGGTCCAAATCCACTGTAATTATCTAGCATGTATTTTTCGTACACCGTCATACTTGCTGTGTCTACATCTGTAAAAGCGTACTCACCAATACCTCCATCTTCTGGTGTGCGCCCTACTTCATCTGCTAAGATTGCAAGTTTTGTTCTAATAATAGAATCGCGAACCCAGCCAACAAATTGTCTGTATTCACTGTTAGTAATTTCCGTTTCGTCCATATAAAATGCACGAACAGTTACTGTTTTTGCCGGTGCGTCTTGAATATTTGCTAAATCGTCGTCTGCTTTCCCCATTATAAATGAACCACCAGGAACAAGTGCCATCCCGTAAGGTTTTTCAGGATGCCATTTCTTACCTCTAACCCCAATTAGCTCACCTTTGTCGCCAGAACCACAACCAATTAATACTGCTAAAACGACCGTTAATAAAATAATTTTTCTCATATCTATAGCAAACTTTTAGATTCTAATTGGAATCTAAATTTTAAAAGTGTAAACATATTTATATATTTTCTAATAAGCAATTATTCTGAAGAAAAAATGGGCGTTTAGTCGATAAAACCTGACGTTTAACGATATTAAATACATTTCATCTGATTTTATTATGTATTATACACAATTTTTCTGATATGCTTTAAACCACCTCTCCGGAATTTGATTATTACATGCATCTAAATAATCTTGATGCATACATGGTAATAACGTATGTCTCTTTAATTTATTATTAATTTCATTTAAAAATGGAATCTCAATCCACCATCGCCCAGTCTTTATACTTTTGTAAAAAATAAGCTCTTCAGAATCGACTAACGTTATAAATTTCTGATAGATAGACTCATCTTTAAAGTCACTATCGTCTACTCTATTATTTAATCCTTCTATAAAATACCAAATCATTTGAGAGATTAGTCCGCATGTAATATCGTCGTCTTTAGAGGGATTATATTCAAAAATACCCAAAGCACTCACTTTATTACTGATACCTGCATACCTAGTAATGGCACAAATTTCTTTACCGTCTAAACCGTTGGGAGATACTTTTTGATTTAAACTCACTTCCGAAGCTTTTAAAGATCCCATGTCTACAGTCACAATATTGGCATCGCGCATAACAGGCTCTACTAAAGTAATATCGTTAGACACTTGCCCTAAACGATACGCTTCAAAATATAAGGTTTCCATTAAATCTATTTGTTCTTGCGAATTAAAATAGGTTTGGTAACCAATGGCCGCGTAATTAAATAAATTATAAGGTTCCTCTAAAACAATCTTTCCTACAAAACTATCGTTCTTAATAGGTTCTGTTAAATCTCCTAAATCGAACTTACTATCTACATTCACAATGTTTACCATTGGAATAAGATTATCGAATGCACGATACATAGGATAGGTTAGATCTTGACTGCCGCCTAAAACTAATGGAATTATATTTAATTTCACTAATTCTGCAACTGTTTCTTTTAACGCAAAATACGTATCTTCTACAGTTTCACCTTTATGTATATCTCCTAAATCGGCTATAGTTGTACTCCAACTACCAGGGAACAACTTATACAAGGCATTACGGATTTCGTTTATATTAAAATCTTCACCTATATAATTAACAGCATTTCTATTTTCTAAAACACCTATAATTGCGACATCCACCCCCTGAAGATTGGGCATGCCGTCTTGTTTAGAATGTATTTTTAATTTTTGTCCGAATGCTTGTGGCGACAATAACTCGTTATGTGCCAAAACAACTTCGGGTACAGGAGCCAGAAAATTAAGGTCGGGCATGTATTATTTCTTTTTAACAGTAGTTGTTTTTTTAGCCACAGCTTTCTTCTTTGCTGGTGCTTTTTTCTTAGCAGGCGCTTTCTTTTTCGCTGCTGTTTTACGCTTTGGAGTTTTAGCTTCTATTAAAGCCATGGCTTTTTCTAGCGTAATTTTAGTAGCGTCGACAGTTTTATCTAATTCTACTTTTATTTTACCTTTAATAACATTGTGTCTTCCCCAACGTGCTTTCTCTACACGAATTCCTTCTTCTTCCCAGTTATGAACGACTTTATCAATTTCTTTCTGGATTTTTTCTTTAATTAACGTTACAATATCATCGTCGGATAAATTATCCCAGTCGTATTTCTTGTTTACGTTAATAAACATGTTATTCCATTTAATAAAAGGTCCGAAACGTCCTTTTCCTTTCTGTACTGGTAAACCGTCGTACATATAAATTGGCGCATCGGCTTCTTGCTTCTCTTTTATTAAAACAATCGCATCTTCCAATTCTACACTTAAAGCATCTACGCCTTTAGGTAGCGACACATAGGTTTCTCCAAATTTTACATAAGGACCAAAACGTCCGTTATTTACAACCACAGGAAGTTCTTCGTAAACACCTAAATCTTTTGGTAACTTGAATAAATCTAAAGCATCTTCAAAAGTAATGGTGTTTAGCTGTTGGTCTGGAGATAAACTTGCAAAGATTTTATCTTCTTCTTCGGCTGCTCCTATTTGAGCCATTGGTCCGAATTTCCCTAAACGCACACTTACTTGACGGCCTGTTTTAGGATCTGTACCTAAAATACGCTCGCCAGATTCACGTTCGGCATTTTCTTGCACATCGATAACTTGAGGATGGAATTTTGTATAGAAAGCCTTCATTAGCTTAATCCAATTTTCTTTTCCTTCAGCAATATCATCGAAATCCTCTTCTACTTTTGCTGTAAAATTGTAATCTAAAATACTTTCAAAATGATTAACCAAAAAGTCGGTTACTATCATTCCAATATCGGTAGGTACTAACTTCCCTTTATCCGATCCTACTTTTTCGGTAAGAAGTTTATCTTTTACTTGTCCTGCCTTTAACGTAATTTGTGTATACTCACGCTCTACACCTTCAACCATACCCTTTTCAACATAGTTTCTATTCTGAATTGTAGAAATAGTTGGTGCATAGGTAGATGGACGACCAATACCAAGTTCCTCTAATTTCTTTACTAAAGAAGCTTCAGTATATCTATAAGGTGGTCTTGTGTAACGTTCGGTAGCCGTTATAAATTCGTTTAAAAGGGTTTCGTTAACCTTCATAGCAGGCAACATCCCTTCTTGTTCAGAATCTTCGTCGTCGTTACCTTCTAAATAGACCTTTAAAAATCCATCGAAAGTAATAACTTCTCCGTTTGCTGAAAATAATTCTTTATGTGTTGAAGCCGATATTTTAACATTTGTACGTTCTAATAACGCTTCACTCATTTGCGATGCGATTGCACGTTTCCAAATCAGTTCGTATAAACGGGCTTGATCGCGATCAATATCTACAGAATGTAATGCAAAATCTGTTGGACGAATAGCTTCGTGAGCCTCTTGCGCCCCTTTTGCTTTTCCTTTATAGTTACGTTCTTTAGCATACTTGGTTCCGTAAGCATTTTCAATTTCGGCTTTCGCTCCTTTTCTTGCTTCGTCGGATAAGTTTACACTATCTGTTCTCATATAAGTAATAAGACCGGCTTCGTATAAACGTTGCGCCATGGTCATGGTTTTACTTACTGAAAAATATAATTTACGTGCTGCTTCTTGTTGAAGTGTTGATGTTGTAAATGGTGCAGCAGGCGATTTCTTAGCTGGTTTTTTCTCTAAATCTTTAACTTTAAAATCTGCTGAAGCATTACTTTCTAAAAACTTAAAGGCTTCTTCTTTTGAAGAAAATGTTTTGGGAAGTTTGGCTTTAAAAGTCTGTCCTTCTTCGTTAGAAAATTCGGCATCAATTCTATACGATGCTTCGGCATTAAATTCTTGAATTTCGCGTTCACGTTCTACAATTAATCTCACAGAAACCGACTGTACACGTCCGGCAGATAAACCACCTTTTACTTTACGCCATAACACTGGAGATAATTCGTACCCTACAATTCTATCTAATACGCGACGGGCTTGTTGCGCATCGACTAAATTGTAATCTATACCACGCGGATTCTCAATCGCTTTTTGAATAGCTGTTTTTGTAATCTCGTGAAAAACAATACGTTTTGTTTTGTCTTTATCTAATTTTAAAGTCTCGGCTAAATGCCAAGCAATCGCCTCACCCTCGCGATCCTCATCACTTGCTAGCCAAACCATTTCGGCTTTCTTAGATAAATCTCTAAGCTTTTTAACAACTGCTTTTTTATCGGAGGAGACTTCGTATTTTGGACTAAAATCACCTTCCACATCTACACCTAATTCTTTAGATGGTAAATCGGCAATATGACCAAAACTAGACTCAACTTTATAATCTTTACCTAAAAATTTTTCGATCGTTTTCGCCTTTGCAGGTGACTCCACTATTACTAAATTCTTCGCCATTTCTATTTTTTTGGTGCTGCAAATGTATGGCAAAAAAGCAACATCATCCTAATTTTATCAGCATTCAGTAGTACGAAAGATCGGAGATCATCGATTTTTAACCTAAAAATATTCAACTTAATTATCAATTCTTTACGAATTATATAGTGGTTTCAATAAAAACACTTTCTTCTTCGGAATTCTCGAAGCCAATTACTTCTTTATAAATTATATATAAAGGTAAGTACGCAAACGACAACGTTGCGAATAACCCAACAAAACACAATAGCATACCTACTATTTCTGCAAGAAATCCACAAACAAGCATTAATCCGAATGTAATTAACCATTTCTTGTGGCCCAACTTAAAACTTGCCTTTACAATATCTGTAACCCTTGCTTCTGGGTTAAAAGCAAAAACGACAGTAAAAAAAGAGATAGGCACTATAACATAAATTAAAGGAAACAGAAATAACAAACTGGCTAGCACACTAATCGCAAGACTTACTATAGCCAACTTAATCAATTTCATGAAATACGCTTTTTTAAAATAGTAGAAATAATCATCTTTAAGAGATACTCCCAAATCTTTTTGCTTACAAATTCTATAAAAAGCAGACATTAAAGCAATACTTACAGCCGAAGCTACAATCCCGAACACAATAAAAAACAATCCGATAAAGATTAAGAAGGACACATTCACATCTTCATTCTGACCAATTAATTCTGGATCTACACCTAACATTAAAAGAGGAATATATACGATACAATATAAAGGAAGGATTGCCGCAATAGATATTAATATGGTAATTAAACCCTGTACCCAAACTTTCTTAAAAAGCTCTATCGCTTCACTAAATAGTGCTCCGAAATCTAAAGTTTTCGCTCGATTTACTTTTTGCTCAAATTCTGATAAAAACATGTCTCCCCTTTTTAATTTTGGGATAAAGGACGTATTTTTTAACACAAATACAAGAAAAATTAAACTGCCACTTTGTCAGAAACATATTTATAATTGTATATTTGCAAACTTATTGACTGATAATTATTTTCAGGAGACTTATGGAGAAGACAATTGACGAAAGTAAACAAGGAGAATCCCTTGTATTAGAACAAAAAAAAGAAAATACCCGCAAACTATTTATAGAAAGTTACGGCTGTTCTATGAATTTTAGCGATAGCGAAATAGTAGCTTCAATTTTACATAACGAAGGCTACAATACCACCCAAAAATTAGAAGACGCCGATTTGGTTTTAGTAAACACCTGCTCTATTCGTGATAAAGCAGAACAAACCGTTCGTAAACGTCTAGAAAAATATAATGCCGTAAAACGTATTAACCCAGGAATGAAAGTTGGCGTGTTGGGCTGTATGGCCGAACGTCTTAAAAGTAAATTCCTAGAAGAAGAAAAAATTGTAGACCTTGTTGTTGGTCCCGATGCTTATAAAGATTTACCGAATCTTTTGGCCGAAGTTGAAGATGGTCGCGATGCGATAAACGTGATTCTTTCTAAAGAAGAAACCTATGGAGACATTTCTCCAGTGCGTTTAAATAGCAATGGTGTAACTGCTTTTGTATCGATTACTAGAGGTTGCGATAATATGTGTACATTCTGCGTTGTGCCTTTTACTCGTGGTCGTGAACGTAGCCGTGAGCCACAAAGCATACTTGAAGAAATTAACGATTTATGGAGTCGTGGCTTTAAAGAAATTACCCTTTTAGGCCAGAATGTAGATAGCTATTTGTGGTATGGTGGCGGACTTAAAAAAGATTTTGACAAAGCAACAGATATGCAAGTGGCAACAGCTGTTAATTTTGCAAAGCTTCTAGAATTGTGTGCTAAAGAGCAACCTAAAATGCGTATTCGTTTTTCTACATCTAACCCTCAAGATTTAACGCTTGATGTGGTGGAAACTATGGCGAAATACAAAAACATTTGTAAGCACATACATTTACCTGTACAAAGCGGAAGTAACCGTATTCTTAAAGAAATGAATCGTTTACATACACGCGAAGAGTATTTCGAGCTCATAAACAATATTCGTCGTATTCTTCCAGACTGCTCTATTAGTCAGGATATGATTACAGGGTTCCCCACAGAAACCGAGCAAGACCATCAAGACACTTTAAGTCTTATGGAATTTGTAAAGTATAATTTTGGGTATATGTTCTATTATTCTGAACGTCCAGGTACCTTGGCCGAGCGTAAAATGGAAGACGATATTCCGTTAGAAGTGAAGAAAAAACGCTTAGACGATGTGGTTCAATTACAACGTAAACACAGTGAATTCCGTACCAAAGCGTATGTAAACACTGTAGTTGAAGTCTTGATTGAAAGAGAATCCAAAAAATCAGATCAGCAGTGGTCTGGACGCACATCTCAAAACATTGTCGCCGTTTTCCCTAAAGAAGATTATAAAATTGGAGATTTTGTAACTGTTAAAATATTAGATTGTACGAGTGCAACATTAATAGGAGAAGCCATTGGGCTTTCAAACTTATAATTACGACACTTTAATTATTTATTCTAAAAACTAAGACCTAAAACTTAATTACCAAATGGAATCAGTTCAAGCTATAAAACAACGTTTCGGAATTATTGGTAACAACCAAAAACTTAATCGCGCCATAGAAAAAGCGATACAAGTTGCGCCTACAGATATTTCGGTCCTGGTTACTGGAGAAAGTGGGGTTGGAAAAGAAAGTATTCCGAAAATTATTCATCAGCTATCTCATAGAAAACACGGTAAATATATTGCAGTAAACTGTGGTGCGATTCCGGAAGGCACAATAGACAGTGAACTTTTCGGTCACGAAAAAGGCGCATTTACAGGAGCGACTCAAACACGTTCTGGTTATTTTGAAGTTGCCGATGGCGGGACAATTTTTTTAGACGAAGTTGGAGAATTACCGCTTACCACCCAAGTACGTTTATTACGTGTGTTAGAAAACGGAGAGTTTCTAAAAGTAGGTTCTAGTCAGGTACAGAAAACAAATGTGCGTATCGTTGCGGCCACAAACGTTAATATGTTTGAAGCCATAAAAAAAGAAAAGTTTAGAGAAGACTTATACTACAGATTAAGCACTGTAGAAATTCACTTGCCTCCACTACGAGATCGTTCTGAAGATATTCACCTGCTTTTTAGAAAATTTGCTAGTGATTTCGCCTTAAAATATAAAATGCCTACCATTAAATTAACAGATGAAGCCACACTGGAATTATTAAAATTTAGATGGAGTGGTAACATTCGACAGTTAAGAAACGTAGCAGAACAAATTTCGGTTTTAGAAGAAAACAGAACCATAACAGGCCAAACCATTCGTGGCTATTTACCTAATGCAACTTCCAACTTACCGGCTGTAATCTCGAATACCAAATCGGAATCCGATTTTAGTAGCGAGCGTGAAATACTTTATAAAGTATTATTCGACATGAAAGCAGATTTAAGCGATCTTAAAAAATTAACTGCAGAGTTAATGAAACACGGGAACGATAAAGATGTACAAAAGAATAACGAAGGCCTTATACAGAAAATATACGGTAACGAATCGGATGCCGAATACGACGACACCGAAGACGATTTAGAAATTCTTTCTATCCCAGAACCAAGCTCTACGTCTTTGGTAGATACTAGCAGCATGAGTGCCTTAGACAAATACCATTTTGCTGAAGAAATTCAGGAAGAAGAAACGCTATCCCTACAAGACAAAGAATTAGAGTTGATTAAAAAATCGTTGGAACGTCATCAGGGAAAACGTAAATTAGCCGCTGCCGAATTAGGTATTAGCGAGCGCACCTTATACAGAAAAATAAAACAGTACGACTTATAGATTATGGCTTTAAAACACTACTTTATATTATTTTTAGTCTCTATTAGCGTAACGGCCTGTGGAGTATATTCTTTTACTGGAGCAAAAGTAAATGCCAATACAAAAACATTTCAAGTAAATTATTTTCAGAATAATTCCACTTTAATCGAACCGGGTTTAGATCTAGATTTTACCAATGCTTTAACCGATTTGCTTTTAAACCAAACCAATCTTTCACTTGTAAAGTCTAATGGCGATTTGGTTTACGAAGGCGAAATTACAGAATATAGAATTTCTCCAACCACAGCAACTGCCGATAATACTGCAGCACAAAACCGATTAACCATTTCGGTTAATGTTCGGTTTTATAATAAACAAGACGAAGAGTCTGAGTTCGAAAAACGCTTTTCATTCTTTTATGATTATGCAGGAACCTCTCAGTTAGTAGGAACACAAAAAGTTACTGCCATCGATGAAATTTTTGAACGTTTAACTCAAGATATTTTTAACGCGTCTTTAGCGCAATGGTAACAATGAAAAGCACCGAATTTACACATATATTACAGTATCCGGAAGCTTTGCAGTCTGAACAAGCAGAAGATCTGAAAACCATTATAGATGAGTTTCCATACTTTCAGCCTGCGCGTGCCTTATTCTTAAAAGCACTTAAGAAAAAGGAAAGTATTACATACAATCAGGAATTAAAAACAACGGCAGCCTATACCACAGATCGTAGTATTTTATTCGACTTTATTACTTCGAAGGCATTTGTTCAAAATGAGATTTCTCATTTTATAAAACAAAACACATCGCATTTAAACGATATTGAAGTTGATGTTGAAGATATTTCTGTAAATAAAAAGACGTCTATAGACAATGTGCTTACACAACATATAGATGAAACCGAAGGCGTTTTAGATCCGGAATTATTTCAGCCAAAGATAAAACCTGCTAAACTTGTCCATTTTACAGAAGACCCTTCTGAAGCGGTAAAAGAAGACACTGTAAAAGAAGACCATATAGAAGTCGGCACAGAAGCTGAAGAAAAGACGGAAACGGAAGATCAGAAATCGTCTCCAGAAAAAGTTTTGGAACTGGGAAAACCATTAGACTTTAACACGAATGAAACCCATTCGTTTAACGAGTGGTTAAAGCTTACCACATTTACTCCTGTAAACAGAACAACACCCAACACGCCTGAGCCTAAAGCAGAGAAGGCAGAAACAAAACCGGAGAAGAAACAACCACCACGTGAGCCAGAAATTGCAAAAACGCCAACTCCGGAGCAAGCTAAAAAGTTTGCTTTAATTGATAAGTTTATATCGACAAATCCTAAAATAGATCCTAAAAAATCTGCAGGAACCTCATTAAATTTAGCCGATTCTCATCTCATGCAACCAGAAGCATTAATGACCGAGACATTAGCTAGAATTTATGTAGAACAAAAAAATTACAAAAAAGCAATTCAATCTTATAATATATTAAGTTTGAAATATCCAGAAAAAAGTGGTTTCTTTGCTGACCGAATTAAAGCAATAAAACAAATACAAGAACAAAATAAGAAATCCTAATGAGTACGTTTACAATATTTTTAGTCCTAATCGTAGTAGTAGCATTTTTATTAATCGTAGTAATTATGGTACAAAACCCTAAGGGAGGTGGATTATCTTCTTCTTTTGGAGGAGGTGGTTCTCAACAAATTGGTGGTGTAAAGAAAACTACCGACTTTTTAGATAAAAGTACATGGACATTATCAGCGTTAATGTTAGTTTTAATCTTACTTTCTAATGTTGCAATAAACAGAGGAACAGGAACTTTAGAATCTAAAGCGTTAGACACAGAATCTATGTCTCAACCATTACCTACTGCTCCAGCGGCACCAGCAACTTTACCTGTTGATCCAACAGAAGACACTGCTGAGTAACAAAAAACGACTCCTATTTATAATATTAAAATGCCAACTTTTACAGTTGGCATTTTTTGTTACTGAAAGTTTGTCATACCCCTCGAATTGGCACAATTTTCGAATGTATTTACACATAAAATATAAACTAATTAAAATCATATAATAAAATGAGTAAAGTAAACATCAGACCACTTGCAGATCGCGTTCTTGTAGAACCACTTCCTGCAGAAACTCAAACAGCATCAGGATTATTTATTCCAGATTCAGCTCAAGAGAAACAACACAAAGGTACCGTTGTTGCTATTGGCACAGGTAAAAAAGATGAACCACTTACTGTAAAAATTGGAGACACTGTACTTTACGGTAAATACTCTGGTTCTGAATTGAAATTAGAAGGAACAGATTACTTAATGATGCGTGAAGAAGACATCATGGCAATTATCTAATTTTTAATTTTCCTACGATAGGGAAATCCAACAAAAAATTATTACAAAAATCAATAGTAAGCAAAACAGTTTAGAGCAAATAGCTTAAAAACTAATGTTTATAGAAAAATATTATAAAAATGGCAAAAGATATTAAATTTGATATTGAAGCACGTGACGGTTTAAAACGTGGTGTAGACGCTTTAGCGAATGCAGTAAAAGTAACATTAGGACCAAAAGGTCGTAACGTAATTATTGGACGTTCTTTTGGGGCACCAGTGGTAACTAAAGATGGTGTTTCTGTAGCTAAAGAAATCGAATTAGAAGACGCGCTTGAAAACATGGGGGCGCAAATGGTAAAAGAAGTAGCTTCTAAGACTAACGACTTAGCAGGAGACGGTACAACTACCGCTACTGTTTTAGCTCAAGCTATCGTTAAAGAAGGACTTAAAAATGTTGCTGCAGGTGCAAATCCAATGGATTTAAAACGTGGTATCGATAAAGCTGTTGAAGCTATCGTTGCAGATCTTGCTAAACAAACACAAACTGTTGGAGATTCTTCAGATAAAATTAAACAAGTTGCTGCTATTTCGGCTAACAACGATGATGTAATTGGAGATTTAATTGCTCTTGCATTTGGTAAAGTTGGTAAAGAAGGTGTAATCACTGTAGAAGAAGCTAAAGGAACAGATACATATGTAGATGTTGTTGAAGGTATGCAATTTGACAGAGGATACTTATCGCCTTATTTCGTTACAGATAGCGAAAAAATGATCACGGACTTAGATAATCCTTACATCTTATTATACGATAAAAAAGTATCTACAATGAAGGATTTACTACCAGTACTTGAGCCAGTTGCTCAATCAGGTAAGCCTTTATTAATTATTGCTGAAGATGTAGACGGAGAAGCGCTTGCAACTTTAGTAGTAAATAAATTACGTGGTTCTCTTAAAATCGCAGCGGTTAAAGCGCCTGGTTTTGGAGACAGACGTAAAGCGATGTTAGAAGATATCGCCATCTTAACGGGTGGTACTGTAATTTCTGAAGAAAGAGGATTTACTTTAGAAAATACAACTATCGATATGTTAGGAACTGCAGAACGTATCACTATCGATAAAGACAACACTACAGTTGTTAATGGTGCTGGAGATTCTGAAATGATTAAAAATCGTGTAAATCAGATTAAATCTCAAATCGAATCTACTACTAGTGATTACGATAAAGAAAAACTTCAAGAACGTCTTGCTAAATTAGCAGGTGGTGTAGCTGTACTTTATGTTGGTGCTGCTAGTGAAGTAGAGATGAAAGAGAAAAAAGACCGTGTAGACGATGCTTTACATGCAACGCGAGCTGCTGTAGAAGAAGGTATTGTTGCCGGTGGTGGTGTTGCCTTAGTTAGAGCTAAAGCTGTTCTTGCAGCGATTATGACTGAAAACTTAGACGAAACTACAGGAATCCAAATTGTAGCACGTGCTATCGAAGCACCTTTAAGAACCATTGTTGAAAATGCTGGTGGAGAAGGAAGTGTTGTTGTTTCTAAAGTGTTAGAAGGTGAAGGTAACTTTGGTTACGACGCTAAAACAGAAACGTATGTAGATATGCTTGTTGCAGGTATTATAGATCCTAAAAAAGTAACACGTATCGCTTTAGAAAATGCGGCTTCTGTTGCAGGAATGATCCTAACTACAGAATGTGCATTAATCGATATTAAAGAAGATGCTCCTGCTATGCCTCCAATGGGTGGTGGTATGCCAGGTATGATGTAATCTAAAAAAACATCACATAAAATTAAAAACCGAAGTCTTAAGGCTTCGGTTTTTTTTTATGATGTAAATTTTTTAAATATCTTTTTTAAGTTGCTTCTGATAATAAAAGGCTGGAAGCAATAACAACAAGAGTATAGGCTGAATTAAAAAACGACGAATATTAAACAAAATAAAATAGTTATTCTGTTCTGCGTTATTAATCAGGTATAAAAATAGTAATATTAGAATGGCGTAGGCAACCGAAAATAACATGGCCGAAAATTTTAAAATCCCACGATCTTTAAAAACAACATAAATTATTCCTAACGACAACACTGTATTTAAGGCGTATCTTAACGTTGTAAATGCTATTAATTTAATAGTTTCAAAAACTGGCGCGTCACGATATAAATAATCGTTTTTAAAGAACTCTAAAAACGGATCGTAAAACAATCTGGCCTCAAAAGCTCGGATTAACACCAAACCAAGAATTAAGATAAAGATTAAACTATAACGCATTACTTGGTGCATGCTCTTTTTTTTGTTTAACAAAATAGTTCACCCAAATTACCCACAACATAAATACCATTCCATAAATAATTAACGGAAAAATTACCCCGTGTAATATATGTTCCAACTCCGGGTAATAGTACAAACCTATAGTTAACACACCTATTCGCAAGATGTTGGCGATATAAATAATAAGACTCCCTGCTACTACAAACAATAACGTATTCTTTAGCGAGGATGCAAACGACACTATAAAAGCAATAAAAAGTATAATAACACTTATAGCATTACAACCTTCAATTATTCTAACAATATAATCACCATTAAACAATAAACGCACCCAAGGTTCTCCTGCATGCAATTCAATTTTAGCATGGTAACCTATTACATTTAAAAATGCTTGAGACTGTTCCGCCACATAATATGTTATATAGTCCGGCTGAAAGCTAGTGGTTTTAGAATAATCTAAATACCATTTATACCCCAAAGCCATCACAAAATAACTGATTAAGAATGTCAGAATAAAGCGAATTACAGGTCTATATGTTTTAAATAACTTAAGCAAGAGGTCTAAATATTTATGGTGTTAAATTTATAAAAATGAAGTTCCAAAATCGTAGCATTTTAAATACTTTTACAAAAAAAATAAAACTATGTCTTTAGCATCTTTAAAACCGCGAGTTGAAACTATTCTTTCTAATACTAATAATACTGTAGACGAGCGCTTATTAGCTGTTTGCGAAATTTTAGAAAAACATGTCGATTACTACAACTGGGTAGGATTCTATTTTAAAAATGGTGACAAAAACGAACTGAAGCTAGGACCTTATGTAGGAGCACCTACAGACCATACTATTATTCCGTTTGGGAAAGGTATTTGCGGACAAGTAGCAGTAAGTAACGAAAACTTTGTGGTTCCAGATGTGGCCGCTCAAGACAATTACATCGCTTGCAGTATTACGGTAAAAGCCGAAATTGTTGTGCCTCTTTTTGTTAATGGCGAGAATGTTGGACAAATAGATATAGACTCGAATACACCAGATCCGTTTACAGATGAAGACGAGCGCTTCCTAGAGTTTGTTTGCGCAGAGGTCGCAAAGATACTCGTGTAATAGTCCGTAATAAATATCATAAAAAAATCTCGACCTCATTATAAAAGAAGGATGTCGAGATTTTTTTTTGTTTTAAACTATATGCTTCAACAGTGAACTGAGACTAAGCTTACAATCGCTACATTCCGGTTCTTATCGCTTCTACAGGATCTAATTTAGAAGCTGAAATCGCAGGCAACACTCCAGAGATAAGTCCTATTAATGTAGATAGAGAGAACCCAATAAACATATTCCAAAACGATAAAATAAACTCAAAATCATCGACTACCTGAGAGGCAATTAACGCTACAATCCACACAAAGGTTAGACCAATTAGTCCACCAATAACAGCAAGAATAATAGCTTCGAATAAAAATTGAAATAATATAAATCTGTTTTTTGCCCCTAACGATTTCTGTATTCCGATAAGGTTGGTACGCTCCTTTACACTAACAAACATAATATTTGCGATTCCAAAGCCACCCACTAGCAGGGAGAATCCACTAATAATCCAACCGGCCAAATTCATAACACCAATAATATTATCTATAGCATCGGTCATTCCGGAGAGTTTATTTATAAAAAAATTATCAGGCTCATCGGCTTTTAATCCTCTATATGCTCTAAAACGCTGTCTTAATACTTGCTCGAAAGCTTCTATATCTACGCCAGGTTCAGGCTTAATCACAACAGCTCCAGGAATACCATCGGAACCTCCGTTGGTAAATTGCCTAACAAAATTAGAGGGCAAATAGGCTTTTTCGTCTGGCGAATCAAATAGTGAAGCACCTACTTTTTTAAGCACACCAATAACTGTTACTTTTCGTCCGTAAATACGTATTTGCTTACCAATTGGCTCTTCGTTATCAAATATATTATCGGACAGCTCTGCTCCTATTACAATAACTGGCGCACCGGTAGACGATTCAGATTCGGTGTAAAACCGGCCTTTACCAATTTTTAAATCTTCAATATCGTAAATACCATAAGACCCTGGCGATACATTTACATTGGTAATTGTGTTATCCTGGTATTTTATGGTTTCAGAATTTCCAAAAATAATATAGGCACTCGACTTAATATTTGGAATATTTCGATTCACAAACTCATAATCGGCATTTTCTGTTTGCGGATAACTATCGCGTTGCCATCTTGGCACTTCTGTAGGTCCGAAAGAAAATTTAGTTAAGTATATGGTGTTTTTGTCTAAACCAGACAACTGACTTTTAATACTTTGATCCAAAGAGTCGACTGCTGCCAATACCGCAATAATTGAAAATATTCCAATAGTCACCCCCAACAAAGACAAGAATGTTCTTAATTTATTATTTCGTAAAGCATTTATAGCAAACGCAAAACTTTCTTTAAAAAGTCTGAAATACAAGATCATTTAGAAGTGCTTTTATTAAAAATTTGAGATTTTAAAGATAGGACGTTTTAATTATAGATTTGTTACAAAAAAAATAAAAACAAAACAGTAAACAAACTATATATTTTTTAATGTAAATCCGTACTTTTGCGCATTAATATAACACAACACTAATGAGTAACGAGAAAACAATCAAATCTGCATTAATTTCAGTTTTTAGCAAAGATGGTTTAGAACCTATTATTAAAAAGTTAAACGAACTAGGTGTAACCATGTATTCCACTGGTGGTACACAGGCTTTTATAAACGATTTAGGAATAGACGTTGTACCTGTAGAGGACGTAACATCTTACCCTTCTATTTTAGGAGGACGTGTAAAAACATTACATCCAAAAGTTTTTGGTGGTATTTTAAACCGTCAAGATAATGAGCAGGATGTTGCTGAATTAGCAGAATTTGAAATCCCTCAAATAGATTTAGTTATTGTTGATTTATATCCGTTTGAAGATACAGTTGCTTCTGGTGCTAGTGAACAAGATATAATTGAAAAAATTGATATCGGTGGAATTTCATTAATTCGTGCCGCTGCAAAAAATTATAAAGATGTAGTTTGTGTATCTTCTGTAAATGAATATGCTTCGTTTTTAGAACTTATTTCTGAGCAAAACGGAACACTTTCTTTAGAGCAAAGAAAAGATTTCGCAAGAAAATCTTTCAACGTATCGTCTCATTACGATTCTGCAATTTTTAATTACTTCAACCAAAATGACGAAGACACAGTATTAAAAATTAGCGAACAAAACGGTCATGTGTTACGTTACGGGGAAAACCCACATCAAAGAGGATTTTTCTTCGGAAAATTTGATGAAATTTTCACAAAACTTCACGGTAAAGAATTAAGCTACAATAACCTTTTGGATGTTGATGCTGCTGTGAATTTAATTAACGAATTTAAAGGTGACAAACCTACGTTTGCCATTTTAAAACATAATAATGCTTGTGGTGTTGCACAACGCGATACTTTAAGTGAGGCTTATACAGATGCTCTTGCAGGAGACCCTGTTTCTGCTTTTGGTGGTGTTTTAATTTCTAACACAGAAATAGATTTAGCTACTGCTGAAGATATTCATTCTTTATTTTGTGAAGTTGTAATCGCACCATCTTTTAGCGAAGATGCTCTTGCACTTTTAAAAGGAAAGAAAAACAGAATCCTTTTAATTCTTCACGATATCGAAATGCCTAAAACAAGCGTAAGATCTTGTCTTAACGGTGTTTTAGTTCAAGACACAAACAACATTACAGATCGTTTAGAAGATTTATCTAAAGCGACAAACAATAATCCTACCGATAGCGAGTTAAATGATTTAATCTTTGCTTCTAAAATATGTAAGCACACCAAATCTAATACTATTGTATTAGTTAAAGGTGGACAATTATGTGCTAGTGGAACAGGACAAACAAGCCGTGTAGATGCACTTAACCAAGCCATACACAAAGCACAATCTTTTAACTTCGATTTAAAAGGTGCGGTTATGGCAAGTGATGCTTTTTTCCCTTTCCCTGATTGTGTAGAGATTGCAAAAAATGCAGGAATTACTGCTGTTATTCAGCCAGGTGGTTCTATTAAAGATCAATTAAGTATCGATTATTGTAATGATAACAACGTATCTATGGTATTTACAGGTACACGTCATTTCAAACATTAATTTTATTACTTTTACGACACCCAATTTTTTAATTAAAGCAAAAAAAGACATATAACGCATGGGATTTTTTGACTTCCTTACAGAAGAAATAGCTATTGACTTAGGAACAGCCAATACACTTATAATCCATAACGATAAAGTTGTAGTGGATAGTCCTTCAATAGTTGCTCGCGATCGCGTTAGCGGTAAAATCATTGCCGTTGGTAAAGAAGCGAGTATGATGCAAGGAAAGACGCACGAAAACATTAAAACAATTCGCCCGCTTAAAGATGGTGTAATTGCAGATTTTGATGCGTCCGAACAAATGATAAGTTTGTTTATAAAAAACATTCCTGCTTTAAAGAAAAAAATGTTTACACCAGCGCTTCGCATGGTTGTTTGTATTCCATCCGGTATTACCGAAGTAGAGATGCGAGCAGTAAAAGAATCTTGTGAGCGTGTTAACGGTAAAGAAGTTTATTTAATACACGAACCTATGGCTGCGGCCATAGGTATTGGTGTAGATATTATGCAACCTAAAGGTAACATGATTGTAGATATAGGTGGTGGTACTACCGAAATTGCAGTAATTGCTTTAGGTGGTATTGTTTGCGACAAATCGGTAAAAATTGCTGGAGATGTCTTTACAAACGATATTATATATTATATGCGTACGCAACACAACTTATATGTTGGTGAGCGTACTGCCGAAAAAATTAAAATTCAAATTGGTGCAGCTACCGAAGATTTAGAAATTCCGCCAGACGACATGAGTGTTCAAGGGCGTGATTTACTTACCGGTAAACCAAAACAAGTGCAAATTTCTTATCGTGAAATCGCTAAAGCATTAGACAAATCTATTCTTAGAATTGAAGATGCTGTGATGGAAACCTTATCACAAACACCTCCAGAATTAGCAGCCGATATTTACAATACAGGAATCTACTTAGCAGGTGGAGGATCTATGTTACGTGGTTTAGACAAGCGTCTGTCTCAAAAAACAGACTTACCTGTTTACATTGCAGAAGATCCGTTACGTGCCGTTGTACGTGGTACTGGAATTACACTAAAAAACTTACCTAAATTTAAGAGCGTCTTGATAAAATAGCTTTAAAGCATGCAGCAAATTTTAAACTTTATAATACGTAACAAAAACTTTTTGTTGTATTTGCTGCTGTTTTCATTGTCTGTGTTTTTCACAATACAAACGCATTCCTATCATAAAAGTAAATTTATAAATTCTGCTAATTTTTTAAGCGGCGGAATTTATACGCGTTTAAATAATATCAATCAGTATTTAGATTTAAAAACGCAAAACGAAAATTTATCTGAGGAGAATGCAAGACTTCGAAATCGGCTTCAAAATCATCACTTATCCATCGAGGAGGACTTTGTAGATACCACAAGTTTTAATGGTACCTACTTGTTCAGACCGGTGCGTGTTATTAAAAACAGCTATTCGGCAACAACTAATATCTTGTTAATAGATAAAGGGCTTAACGATAGTGTACAACAAGATTTTGGTTTAATTACCCCTAAAGGAATTCTTGGAATTGTAGATAAAACAAGCAACAATTATGCTACGGTTATTTCTATTTTAAACTCCAAAAGTAAAATTAGCGCGCAACTTAAAAAAACAAATCATTTCGGAACTCTAACTTGGGACGGAAGATCCCCAAAAACGGTTCAACTTATCGATATTCCTAAAATTGCCCCAATAGAAATTGGAGACACCATTGTAACGTCTGGACGTTCTGTAATCTTTCCTAAAGGTATTCAAGTAGGAACCATTGAAAGCTATAACTTAGACGCTGCCGAAAATAATTATGAAATAAATGTAACCTTGTTTAACGATATGACAAATATTGAACATGCGTACATTATAGAACATTTAGATGCACCCGAGATTAATAACATACTAAATCTATCCAATGAACAGTAGCGTTATATCTCAAGTTTTTAGGTTTATTTTACTTGTATTTGTGCAGGTTGTTATTCTAAATCATATTAATTTTTTAGGATACATTAATCCGTATATCTACATTTTATTTATCGTACTTTATCCGATAAAAAACGACCGTATTGTATTTTTATTACTTAGTTTTTTACTTGGTATTTTAGTTGATATCTTTTCAGATTCTGGAGGTATTAATGCCGCCGCTTGTGTAACGATAGCCTATTTAAGACCAATAGTTTTAAAATGGTCTTTTGGAACCGTTTACGAACACCAAACCATAAAGTTCAACAATGTAGATTTTGGCTCTAAACTTATGTATATAAGTATCCTAACGATTATACATCATTTAATCCTTTTTCTTTTAGAAGTTTTTAACTTTTCTGATATACTTTTAACACTCCAAAAGACGTTATTTTCTAGTATCTTTACCATTCTTCTGTGTATTATAGTTACTATTATTTTCAGCAAACGTACTAAATGAGGCAATTTTTATTATTTTTTACCATAATTACGGTTGGACTCGTATTTATTTCTCGGTTATTCTATCTTCAAATCTATAGCTCGCCGGCAAATAATTTATACGATGATAACGCTATCCGTAAAGTTTACGATTATCCAAAACGAGGCTTTGTTTACGACAGGAACGGTACGCTCTTAGTATCTAATCAATCGTCTTACGACGTCATGGTGATTCCGCGTGAGGTAAAAGCATTAGACACTATTGAATTTTGCAACTTATTAAAAATTGACAAAGAGAAATTCATAAAAACATATAAAAAGGCGTACCACTATTCGCCACGATTACCTTCTGTTTTTGTATCTCATTTATCTAAAGAAGACTATGCCGTTCTTCAAGAAAAAATGAGAAAATTTGAAGGTTTCTACATACAGAAACGCTCTCTTCGTCATTATGAAGCTTCAATTGGAGCAAATGTTTTAGGTGATATTGGAGAAGTAAATAATGCCATTATTAACAAACATCCCTATTATAAAATGGGGGATTTAATTGGTAAGCAAGGTATTGAATTGTCTTACGAAGAAGAATTAAGAGGTAAGAAAGGAATTAAATTCATTCAAAAGAACAGGTTTAATAAAAATATTGGTCCGTATAAAGATGGTAAATTCGATACCTTACCAGATCCTGGTAAAGATATTAAAATCACCATCGATGCAACCTTACAAGCTTATGGCGAGCAATTAATGCAAAATAAGCATGGTGGAATTATAGCCATAGAACCTAGTACAGGCGAAATTTTAACTATGATTTCTGCCCCCACTTACGACCCGAATTCTTTGGTAGGAAGAAAACGCTCTCAAAACTTTACAAAACTTTACAGAGATTCCATTGCAAAACCTCTATACGATAGAGGTTTATTAGCACAATATCCTCCAGGTTCTCCATTTAAAGTATTAAATGCACTTATTGGATTACAAGAAGGTGTTGTTACTACAGAAGAAAAATTCACTTGTAATCACGGGTATAGTTACGGAAACAGGAAAATGGGTTGCCACGCTCACGCCAGTCCTTTAGCCATGAATATGGGGATTTACGAATCGTGCAATGCCTATTTTGCCAATGTATACCGCAGAATAATTGAAAAATACGATACGCCTTACGAAGGAATGAATGTTTGGAATAAACACGTAACTAGTTTCGGATTAGGAGACTACTTGGGGTACGACCTTAAAATTGGTAGCCCAGGACGAATTCCTAGTGGAGATTTTTACGATAAATGGTACGGTAAAAACAGATGGCGCACCACCTTTACGCTTTCTAATGCTATTGGACAAGGTGAAATTGAGGCTACGCCAATCCAGTTAGCAAACATGGTTGCGGCCATTGCTAACCGTGGTTATTTTTACACGCCTCACATTATAAAATCTATAGAAGGTCAGGAAATAGACGCGCATTTTACAACACCAAGACACACTACTATAGACAAAAAGAATTTTGAACCTGTAGTTCAAGGAATGTATGATGTATACAATAAAGGTACCGCTTCTCGATTACAAGTTGAGGGTATCGAAATATGCGGAAAAACAGGAACGGCCGAAAACTTTACAAAAATTGATGGCGTAAAAACACAACTTACAGATCACTCTATTTTTATTGCTTTTGCCCCTAAAGACGATCCTAAAATTGCGATTGCTGTTTTTGTAGAAAATGGATATTGGGGAGGAAGATTTGCAGGTAGAATAGCGAGTTTAATGGTCGAAAAATATTTACGCGGTACAATTACAAGGACCGATATGGAAGATTGGATTTTAACGCATAGTTTAGAGCACGAATACCAAAAACCATATTCTGGCGAGCCATTCAAAATAAATCGAGGGACAACTTTAGAAACTGTAGAACGCGATTTAAAAAATCAAGATCACTTACTTCCACCTAAATCCTAGTTATGATTAGAGAAACTAATAGACATTTTTCTTTCGACTGGACCACAATTATTATTTTCATGATGCTTGTTGGTTTCGGGTGGGTAAATATTATATCGGCTTCTCATGTAGGAGAAACTATAGATTATTTAGATTTTTCTCAACCTTTTGGCAAACAGCTTATGTTTATTGGCTTAACTATAGGCTTAATTATTATTATTTTAGCTATCGAAGCCAAGTTCTATGAACGTTTTGCTAGTGTGGTTTACGTAATATCTATGCTCTCCTTAATTGGACTCTTTATTTTTGGTAAAAATGTAAATGGAGCACAGTCATGGTATGGTATTGGTGGGATGACCATACAACCTAGTGAGTTTGCTAAAGCAGCCACAGCACTAGCTGTAGCCAAATATGTTAGTGATTTACAAACCGATATAAAACGCTTCCCAGACCAGATTAAAACGTTTATCATTATTTGTATACCCGCGTTTTTAATCCTCTTACAAAACGATGCCGGGAGTACTATTGTGTACGGCGCATTCTTTTTTGTGTTGTATAGAGAAGGTCTACCTCAGATTTATTTAACCTTGGCCATTAGCGTTATTCTTATTTCTATTTTATCCTTAAAATTCGGTCCGGTTATCACATCCATTGTAGCGGCTACAGTTGTTTTTGCACAGTATTTTTTAAGCAAAAAGAAACCTGTTATTTTACAACCTATAATTATCACTCTAGCTGCAGTTGTAATGTCTGTTGGTGTTCATTTTTTTTATGATAATGTATTACAAGCGCATCAAAAAGACAGAATAAGTTTATGGCTTAGATTAGAAAACGACACCGATAAATTAGCAGCAATGCGTCGTGATATTCTGTACAATTTATACGAGTCTGAGAAAGCAATTAGCTCTGGCGGATTTTCAGGACGTGGATTTATGGAAGGCACACGAACCACAGGGAAATTTGTTCCCGAACAACACACCGATTACATTTTTAGTACAGTAGGCGAAGAATGGGGATTTGTTGGTAGTTGTATGGTGGTTATTTTATTTGTCTTGTTAATGTTGCGAATTCTTCATCTTGCCGAATTACAAAAATCGCAATTTAGTCGTGTTTATGGCTATTCGGTAGCTGCAATTATGTTTCTGCATTTTATGATTAATATTGGTATGGTTATGGGACTTATCCCTACCATTGGTATTCCTCTTCCCTTTTTTAGCTACGGCGGATCTGGTCTTTGGGGCTTTACCATCTTACTTTTTATCTTTGTAAAATTAGACTCGAATAGGATTAATGAATGGTAACAAATTGCCGTTATTAAGTTTATGTAAGCGAATCATCATCTTGTCTAAAAAAGACAAAAATATAATTGCGGTTTGAGACCAAAAGATTAATTTTATACATAACTTCGTTTGTGATATTGTTTTTCAAATATGCTATTATGACCAGCAACTTTAAATTTCTCATCTTCTTTATCTGTTTTTCATTTCAAATTCAAAGTCAGAATTTGACTAAAGAATTTACTATAAAATCGGAACAGGGCAATTTAAATATTGAACAGGCGCTTAGTAAATATCTTCAGTTCGAATCTGTTAGCGGACATGAAAAAGAAGCTGGAGACTGGTTAAAAGGTCTCTGTGAATTAAACGGATTGCACATAAAAGAAATGGGGAATACCGACGGGAATTATAACTTCGCGGCATCCATTTATCCTTTAAATAGTGGGTTACCTAACATTATTTTATTAAATCATATAGATGTGGTTCCTGCAGGAGATATTACCAAGTGGGAATATCCACCATTTTCGGGTGCAATTACAGACACCGAAATTTGGGGACGTGGAGCCTTCGACAACAAAGGAAATGGGATCATGCACTTATTTAGCGTAATAGAACTGTTTCAGAAATATGGCGATAAACAGATGCCTTATAACGTTACCCTTTTGGCTGTATCTGGAGAAGAAACGCAAGCTCCTGGAGGCGCTACTTTTGTTGTCGAAAACTTTTTAAAAGAACTACATCCCATAGTCGTTATAGGCGAAGGACCACCAGCCTTTAACTCCGTTTTAAAATCCGATCCAGAACAAGTGTTATTCGGAATTTCTATTACACATAAGCGTCCGCTATGGTTAAAATTATCTTTAAAGATTAAAACCTCCGCACATGGTTCTATTACACCAATAAATTATGCCAACAAAGGCATGATCGAAGCGCTAGATAATCTTATAGAAAAGAAACAGGAAGTAGTTTATAACGATATAAACATTAATATTTTAAAGCAATTAGGGCAGTTAGAAAAAGGTGCACCTGCGCTCGCTTTAAAGCATCCGAGACTTTTTAAAGCCTTACTTGTACCTCAACTTAGAAAAAAACCTGAGTTGTTTTCTTTATTTTCAAATTCTATAACCTTAACTAGCGTAGATAGTAATAACGAAGTGATTAATGTGATCCCTAATGAAGTTACAGCCTTATTAGACTGTCGTTTATTACCTAGTCAGACTAACGAAGAGTTTCTTGCTAAAATAAAAAAACAATTAAAGAATAAGGATATTAAAGTTGAAGTGATTCAGCAAATGCCTATAACAGAGCCTTCAGACGATAAAACGATATTTTTTACCAAAATTAAGGAGGCTTTAAAAAAGAATTATCCCGAAGCGCATTCTTTGAGTGTTTCTGTTCCTAATTATAACGATGTGAGCTTCTTTAGAGCGCAAGGCATTAACTCGTATTGCTTTACACCTATCCAATTAGAACGTCATTATTTAGAGCGTATTCATAATACTAACGAACGCATTCCACGTGGGACAATTAGTATAGGACAACAAACATTCTTCGATTTTATTGAAGGTTGTTTATTGCTTTAAATAGTAATTTATAACACAACACAATTACGCAACATAAGTAATCTAATTATTCAAACAGGTTTTACGAATACCTATATTCTATAACTTTTTAAATCTTACCACAAATGAAAGTAGCCTTTTTCAGTACTAAATCTTACGACATTACCTCTTTCGAAAAACATAGTAACAGCGCTCACGACTTTACATTTTATGAAAGTACATTAAACACAAAAACCGTAAAACTAACTCAAGGATGCGATGCAGTATGTGCTTTTGTAAACGATCATTTACACGAACGTACGATTAAGATGTTGGCGGAATATGGCGTAAAATTAATTGCTATGCGATGTGCAGGTTTTAATAATGTAGATTTAAAAGCAGCCAAAGCCGCTAACATTAAAGTGTTACGTGTTCCTGCCTACTCCCCTATGGCTGTTGCCGAACATGCTTCGGCATTAATTTTAACCTTAAACAGAAAAACGCATAAAGCATATAACCGCGTACGTGAAGGTAATTTTTCTTTAGAACGACTTACTGGGTTCGATTTATATAATAAAACCGTTGGAGTGGTTGGAACTGGTAAAATCGGACAGTACTTTATTAAAATCATGCAAGGCTATGGCTGTAACGTTATTGCCTACGATCTTTACCCGAACGATGCCGTAAAAACTCTAGGCGTGAACTACGTTACTATGGACGAACTATTGGATAGATCGGATATTATTTCGCTTCACTGCCCATTAACAGAGGACACGCACCACCTTATTGGAAAAGAGGCGTTTTCTAAAATGAAAAAAGGGGCCATGTTAATTAATACCAGCCGTGGTGCTTTAATTGATACTAAAGAAGCTGTTGAAGCTCTAAAAAATAAGACTTTAGAATATTTTGGAATTGATGTTTACGAACAAGAAGAAAAACTGTTTTTCCGTGATTTATCAGAAAACATTATCATGGACGATGTAATCTCTCGTTTAATCTCTTTCCCTAATGTTTTAATTACATCTCATCAAGGATTTTTAACACACGAAGCCTTAGATAAGATTGCAGAAGTGACCATGAAAAACTTAACAGATTTTGAAAACGGTGTAGAAACTCAAAACGAAGTTGTTCTCAATTAAGTATATTTAACCCTACTTTACAAATCTTAAAAACTATTATCATGACACTAGGAGCGTTTTCCATCAGTTTAAATGTAAAAAATATAGAAGTATCTAAATTGTTTTATGAAACTTTAGGTTTTACCGTTTTTGGAGGCGATATAGAGAAGAACTACCTAATTATGAAAAATGGCGATACCTTAATCGGGTTATTTCAAGGCATGTTCGATACCAATATTTTAACTTTCAATCCGGGATGGGATCAAGATGCGAAAACGCTAGATGCCTTTAACGATGTTAGAGATATTCAAAAAAAACTTAAAGATCAAGGTATTACATTATCTTCGGAAGTAGACGAATCGTCTACAGGTCCAGGAAACATTATAGTTATGGATCCAGATGGCAACCCTATACTTATCGATCAGCACGTTTAGAACCCGCCAAACAAAATCAGTGTTAAATATTGCAAATCAATTACTTAAAACCAATCTGTTTACTAAATTGTAGATTATTAATTTACAATAGAAAACGGTGAGCATGAGGCGACATAATTTTTTACGAGTTGGTATTAAACACCTTCGTTTTTTACCTGTTTCTTTGGTTAGCTTATGCTGTTCTTTCGGCCTAATAGCTCAAAATTTAGAAGTAGAATCAGTAAAAAAAGAGGGGTACAATAGAGTTACAGGGGTATCAACTTTTAGTCCGTTAAATAATCTAACCTACATACAGCAGACTCTGGACACACAACATTTTGCTCTTGGTCACTTTAAAGTGCTTAGTAATGCCGTGACATTAGAACCTTTTGCTAACCTACAATTAACAGCTACAGGTGGCACAGTAGAACAACAATCGTTTTTTAGTCCGTTACCACCAAATATTCATCTGTATTATCGCGCCGAGATTTCTTATGCCATTTCAAATTATCTGCAACCCTATATGTACACGCAACATTTAAGTTCTTCTATAAATCAGAACCCAGGGATAGACAATGATAACTTACGTTTAAATCCGTTTTTTATGCAATCGGAAATTGGCACAGGTATAAAAACAGAAGTAAAAGGTTACTATATAGAGACAGGAGTTAGAACAATGACAAACCCAACTTTGGATAGTCAGACTTCGCAAACCCAAGTATTCTCTAAGTTAAGCACAAGATTCTAGACATGGTATTGAAGTAATATTATAACCGATAAGAGTTAAAAAAGCGTTGATTTTATCTTATCTTTATAAGACATTAATAATGACAAATTAGTCATTTACTCATATTTTATCCGGCTCTATGAAACTACTTTTAACAGGTGCTACTGGTTATATTGGCAAACGATTATTACCCGTATTAATCGCGCAGGGACATCATGTAGTGTGTGGAGTTCGCGATCCCAAACGTTTTAATCCGCCAGAATCTCTTATCGCCTCCATTAGTGTTATTACTATTGATCTTTTGGATGAAGCGAGTCTAGAAAATATTCCAACAGATATTGAAGCCGCTTATTATTTGGTACATTCCATGTCGGCATCTAGCGATTATCAGGATTTAGAGAAACAATCTGCCATATATTTTAGAGAGGCCATTAATAAAACCAATGCAAAGCAAGTTATTTACTTAAGTGGTATAGTTAATGGCGATCAATTATCCGAGCATTTAAATTCGCGACAAACCGTAGAGCACGAACTTAACAAAGGAACATACTTTTTAACCACGTTAAGAGCCGGAATAATTATTGGTTCAGGAAGTGCATCGTTCGAGATTATTAGAGATTTGGTAGAGAAACTCCCCGTAATGATTACCCCAAGATGGCTAAACACCAAATGTCAGCCTATTGGTATTACAGACGTTATTTCATTTTTATGCAAGGCCTTAAACCACAAAGAAACTTTTGGGAAAAATTTTGATATTGGCGGTCCTGATATATTAACTTATAAAGAGATGCTTTTACAATTTGCGGAAGCGCGCGGACTTAAACGCTATATCTATATTGTGCCTGTAATGACGCCTCGCCTGTCTTCTTATTGGTTATATTTTGTTACCTCAACTTCGTACAAACTTGCAATTGCACTTGTTAATAGTATGAAAGTTGAAGTCATTTGCAGAGACAACCGAATTAACGATATTCTAGACATTACACCAGTATCTTACAAGGAAGCCCTAAGTAAAGCCTTTAAAAAAATTGAAACCAACGAGATTATTTCCAGTTGGAAAGACGCTTTAAGTAGTGGTACCATGAATATAAATATGTCCGATTTTATACAAATTCCAACACACGGATGTTTTATAGACAAACGCGAGAAAGCATTTGCAAATAGAGACGAGGCTATCGATCGCATTTGGCGAATTGGAGGAGAAACCGGATGGTATTATGGAAATAGACTATGGAAATTAAGAGGCTTTGTAGATAAACTTTATGGTGGTGTAGGATTACGACGCGGACGTACGCATTTAGACGAATTATTCCCTGGTGATGCCTTAGATTTTTGGCGCGTTTTATATGCCAATAAAGAAGAAGGTCGATTACTTTTATTTGCCGAAATGAAACTTCCAGGTGATGCCTGGCTAGAATTTAAAATTAAAGACAATACTTTAGTGCAAACTGCAACATTTAGACCTGTAGGTTTATCTGGACGCTTATATTGGTATAGCGTATTGCCTTTTCACGGATTTATTTTTAAAAATATGCTAAATAGCATTACAGCATAAACACAACTTTTACAACCGATTTACTTTATGACACTTACCCTATTTTGGTTTCGACGCGACTTAAGATTAACAGATAATATAGGCCTTTTTGAAGCTTTAAAAAGTAACACTAATGTTCTTCCTATATTTATTTTTGATGAAAATATTTTAAATGAATTAGATGCTGAAGATGCTCGTGTTCAATTCATTCATGCCTCTTTAAAAGATATTAATAAGGAACTAAATACTTTTAAATCGTCTGTTTTATGTTTAAAAGGCAAACCCTTAGACATTTGGAAACAATTGGTTAAAGATTATACCATAGATGCTGTATACACCAATACCGATTACGAACCTTATTCTACAACGCGAGATGCAGAAGTTAAAGCCTTTTTAGCTGGAAGCAATATTGAATTTCATCAGTTTAAAGATCAAGTGATTTTCGAACCTAACGACGTTTTAAAACAAGACGGGAATCCGTATACAGTATACACACCATATAAAAATAAGTGGTTAGAACATTTTCAAGGTGTTTCTCTTCTTGATGGACCGCAATTTAAAAATTTACATCGGCACGTATTTGACTTCCCTAGCTTAGATTCCATCGGATTTAAATCGTCTTCTAAAGAAGTAAAATCCTTTAATCTAGAACAAATAGGCGAATATGCAAAGTTTAGAGATTTCCCAAACAAAGATATTGGTAGTTATTTAGGTCCACATTTACGTTTTGGAACAGTAAGTATTCGGGAAATTATTTCAAAATTAAAGCCGGAAGACAACACTTTCTTAAGCGAATTGGTATGGCGCGAATTTTTTACTCAAATTTTATTTCATTTCCCTAAAGTGGTTCATCACAATTTTAGAGATAAGTACGACGACATAGCGTGGCGAAATAACGAAGATGAATTTAAATTGTGGTGCGAAGGTAAAACGGGTTACCCAATGGTAGACGCAGGTATGCGCCAATTAAACCAAACGGGATATATGCATAATCGTGTGCGTATGGTTACTGCGGCATTCTTATGTAAACATTTACTAATTCATTGGACGTGGGGAGAGGCATATTTTGCAAAGCACTTATTAGATTACGAATTAGCATCTAATAATGGAAACTGGCAATGGTCTGCAGGAACAGGTTGCGATGCCGCCCCATATTTTAGAATTTTTAATCCGATTACACAGCTGGAAAAATTCGATAAAAATTTAGAATATGTAAAAACATGGATTCCCGAATTTGGCACCGATGCCTATCCTGACCCTATAGTAGATCATAAAGAAGCTAGAGCACGTGCTTTGGAAACGTATAAAGTTGGAATGCGAAATTAATTCGAAATAGAAGAATCCCTTAATATTGTATAGGATTAAAATGTAGATACGTTTTTATAATCTAAAGCGAAAACTATGAGAGAAAGAGAAAATTGTTCACTTATTTCTTATACTGCTTATGATACTTTTTAGGGACATTTAACATACCAAAACACTCTCCATCTTCCTTACCTAAGTGCTTATGATGTACTTTGTGCGCTTTTCTTAGTCCGATTAAGTATTTATTTTTAGTCTTACTAAACCACTTAAAGCGCTGATGTATTAAAACATCGTGGACTAAAAAATAAGCGATACCATAAAACATAATTCCCAAACCAATAAAAAATAAAACATTTAGTTCTGGATTGATACCGAAATAGAGTAATGCAATACTAGGAATGGCAAAAATGACAAAAAATATATCATTCTTTTCGAACACATGTGGGTATTTGGGCTGATGATGGTCGGCATGTAAATACCATAAAAAACCATGCATAATATATTTATGCGTTAACCACGTTATGCCTTCCATAACTAAAAAGGTGGCTAGAGTAACACCAATATATATTAAAATCTGCATCATTATTTATTTGAATGTTTTTTAATATTAAACAACATAATCTTCTTATAGTCTTCTGTTAAATTCGCAGTTTCTATATGCTTATTCACAAACGCCCGATCTTCGTCGATATTATCATAATTTAAAAAACTTGGTGCGTTAAGCTGACAAAGTAATCGAACGTAACGTCCTTCTATATTATTTGGGTTCTCGCTAATAAAATCTTCTAAAACCTTTTTGCCTTCTTTAAAGTGATTTAATTTTCTAAATGGCCAATTTGTAAATTCTGCTTGTCGCATAATGGCCGACGCCAAATACGGTAATTTAAATTCACAATTTACATTATCCATTTCGTCTATAAACAACATGAGTTCATCTTCCGTGAGGATCGCATGAAAATCGGCCCTTACTTCGGGCATGTCGCTACAGTTGCTTTGAGGATTCACAGTTAAAAAAAGTATTATAAGTAGGGTTTTAAATAACATTGAGTTTATATCTTATATATGCTTTGGTTAAAATAACCAATTTTAACGGATTTGAGATACGAATTCGCTCATATAATAAAGTTTTTGAATCTGCACGCTTTAATTTATGAAGCAATTTTAAATAATATTTATAAGCTAAATAAACACCTAACCGGCTTTCCATAGGTAATTGCACAATACCTTTATAGGCTTCATCGAAATCCGATTCGATATCTTTTATAATATCTTCTTTAGCCAAATTAGTCAGTCCATTTTTATTCACATTTGGAAAATACGAACGCCCAAGAATCTCAGTATCGTCTTTTATATCTCTTAAGAAATTTACTTTTTGAAATGCAGAACCTAAATATTTGGCAGCACCTTTTAAGGCATTAAATTGGGCCTCGTCATTGTTTACAAACACGCGCAAACACATTAAACCTACAACATCTGCAGATCCATAAATGTAATTCTTGTAAGCTTCATCGGTATCGTATTCTGTAACCTTTAAATCGCATTCCATACGTTTCAGGAAATCATCGACATAGGTTTGCAGATTATAATTTCTAACTACCTCTTGAAACGCGTTTATAATGGGATTTAAACTTATTTTACGTTCTAGAGCTTTGTGATAATCGGCAACAAATTCATAAAACAACTCTTCTTGTTCATAGCCTTCAAAAGAATCTACAATCTCATCTGCATAGCGCACAAAACCATAAATGGCATAAATATGTGGTCTAATTGAGGGTGCAAACAATTGAATACCCCAAGAAAATGAAGTACTATATTCTTTAGTAACAATCTTACTACATTTTAAACTAGAGGTATCGAAAAGTGCTTTCATGATTTAGAATATTTTGAAATTAATTCGCTTACAATTTTCCCTGAAATTAATGATGGAGGTACGCCTGGTCCTGGCACAGTTAATTGTCCGCAGAAATATAAATTATCTACTTTTTTACTCTTTAATTTTGGACGTAAAATATGGGTTTGCAATAACGTATTTGCCAATCCGTATGCATTCCCTTTATAAGAATTATAATCGTCTTTAAAATCGTTCACACAGTACGATTCTTTAAATAATATATGAGACCTAACGTCGCTACCAATGGTATCTTCTAATCGGGTCATTAGTTTATCGAAATACTTTGCTCTTATCTCTGGCGTATCTTCTAAATCTGGAGCAATAGGCATTAAAAATATTCCCGCTTCTTTTCCTTCTGGGGCAGCAACTGCATCTGTCTTACTCGGAAAACTCGCATAAAACAAAGGTTTCTCTGGCCATGTTTTGGTATCGTAAATGGTTTCGGCATGTGCTTCGAAATCGGTATCGAAAAACAAAGTGTGATGAGTAACGTGGTCTATAGGCTTATCGAAGCCTACAAAAAACAATAAGGCAGAAGGGGCAAATGTTTTCTTATCCCAGTATAATTCCGAGTACTGTTTAAAGGCTTCTGGAAGTAAGGTTTCGGTATGGTGATAGTCGGCACCACTTAATAAGATATCGCAAGGATAATCTTGCTGTGTAGTTGTTACACTTTTAACCTGCTTACCATCTAAATTAATAGCTGTTACAGATCTGTTAGTTTCGAATTTCACACCTAGACTCAATGCTAATTTTTCTATACCTTTTACAACTTCGTACATACCACCCATAGGATGCCAAGTCCCGAGTTCGAAATCGGCATAGTTCATAAAATTATAAAACGAAGGTGTATTGCTTGGTTTTGCGCCTAGAAACAACACTGGAAATTCTAATATTTTTTGAAGTGACTTGTTCTTTACATAACCAGCCACCTGATTTTTTATTGTTTTTATAAATGCTCCCGATTTGGTAATGGTTTCCCAATTAACAATCTCGAAAACACTTTCGCCTGGATTATAAACTAGGTCTTTAATTGCAATATTATAGTTGTCTTCAGACTTTTTCATGAATTTCTGAAGCGCTTTACCGCTATTGGGTTCTATAGTTTCGAACGTAGATTTAATTTTTTCTAAATCATCTTCTATGGTGATAGATTCGTCTTTATTAAAATAGACTTTGTATGCTGGATTTAATTTCTTTAATGCATAAAAATTGGTTGTAGAGGTTTTAAAATCGTTGAAAAAAGATTCAAAAACATCGGGCATCCAGTAAAACGTAGGACCAATATCGAATACAAAACCATCCTTTTTAAACTGTCTTGCACGACCACCTATGGTATCGTTTTTTTCGAGTATGGTAACATCGAAACCAGCTTGTGCTAAATAACAGCTTGCTGATAAGGATGAAAATCCAGAACCCATTATTATTACTTTTTTCTTCTTCATTTGAATTTAAAACTTAGACTTAAAATAATCTGACAACGGAAAAAAATTGCCGTTGCCAGATTAACTACTAACCAACCTATGTATTTTTAATGTAATTTAATAAATTAATTTCTAATTAGTTAGGTAAAAGCACACGATCTATAATATGAGCTACACCATTAGAGGCTACAACATCTGCCGCAACAATATTAGATTGTCCTCCAGTCGCATCCTGAATAACATAAGTAGATCCCGAGGCCACTAAATTTAAATTATTTCCTGAGAAAGCAGTTTCTACAGAGGTTTCAGATAAATCAGCTGCATAAATTTCTGTAGGCACTACGTGATACAGTAAAATGTTTTTTAATAATTCCATTTCTTCTGCAGTATCAAAATCGTCTAAACTATTAAAATCTTCTCCTAAGGCGTCTAGTAAAGCCACAAAAGCATCGTTAGTTGGTGCAAATACAGTAAATGGACCTTCACTATTTAAAGTGTCTACTAAATCGGCCTTAATTACGGCTGCTTGTAAAATAGATAAGTTATCATTTCCAACTACAACTTCTACTAAAGTTTGAGCGTTAAGCATATCAATAATGGCTTGAGGTAGCAAAATTTTGTCTATAATATGAATCACTCCATTTGAAGCTTCAATATCTGCAGTCGTTACCATCGCGGCATTTTCTGTAGCATCTTCTAAATGTACACCATTAGACAAGTCTACCATTACTGTTTCTCCTTGTACAGTGGCTACTTCTTGATTATCTGAAAGCTGATCAGAAGTTACGGCTGCTCCAGCAACAACATGGTATTGTAAAATTGTAGTTAACATCGCTTTACCTTCCTCTGTATCAAAATCAGATAAACTATTAAAACCATCTAATTGAGTTAATAAGTCTACGAAAGCCTGATTTGTTGGTGCGAATACTGTAAACGGTCCGTTACCACTTAAAGTAGATACTAAATTACTGTCTGTTCCCGTATCGGCTAAAATTAATGCAGAAACTAAATTACTAAGCTCTGGAGTGTCTTGAGCCATTTCTACAATATTACGGTCTTCCATCATTACATCATTATTATCGTCGTCGTTATCACAAGCCACAATAATAAATAAGCTAAAAAAAGCTACTAGGTATTTAAAATTTGTTTTCATGTCTATCTTTTTTATTGTTAAAGTTATACAAATCTATATATTATATTTTATTTGTCCAACTTAATTTAAAATAAATTAGACAAATGAATTTTAACATAATTTCTGTTACGCGTTATTTTTGTTTAACTTTGCCCAACAAATACTTAAACATGAGTAATTATACTATGGCGCAAATAGTGTCTTTAACAGGCATTAAATCGCACACATTAAGAAAATGGGAAAGTCGTTACAACTTTCTAGAACCACAACGAACAGATACTAATATTAGATACTATAGTGATGAGCAATTAAAAAAACTACTGAATATTAGCATTTTAACTCGTAATGGATTCAGAATATCTAAGATTGATAAGATGTCTGAAACTGAAATTAATGAGGAGGTTTCTAAAATTGTATTGATTGGCTCGTCTGAAGATGAGGTTAGCGCTTTAATACTTAGTATGATTACTTTAAATGAAGACGAGTTTGACGCCACTATAAATGCCGAAATCCTTAGAACGGGCTTAATTAGTACAATTACTGGACTTATTTACCCATTTTTAGCTCAGGTGGGCGTGCTTTGGGGCGCTAATAAAGTGATGCCCGCACAAGAACATTTTATTTCGAACTTAATTAGACAAAAAATATTTTCGGCTATAGAATTATTACCCAAACCATTACCTAACGCTCCAAAAGTTTTACTCTTTTTACCAGAAAACGAAAATCATGAATTGGGATTGTTACTGGCCTCTTATATTGCGCAAAACATAGGCTGGCGCGCCTACTATTTAGGACAAAATGTACCGAATGAAAATATTAAAATGGTTGTAGATATTACACATCCAAACGTCATGGTAACCATGTTTACCACACATACTAAGAAATCTGTAGAATCTAGACTTAAAGGATTAACGGACGAATTAGACATTCCTATAATTGTTTCTGGGTATATTGAAAACCCTGAAGATTTAAAATTAATATCAGAAAACATTCATTATTTATTTAAACCAGATGAATTTATTCCGCTTTTAAAAGACATTGAAGCTAAGCATTTAGTAGATAATGCTTTAAATTAGACTTTATTATTTGAATGTTTTAATAATTCTGAAGCGAAAAACAATATCGTTAGTTCGCGTTAGTTTATCGCCTCCATTAACTACATTGTCCTCATTCGTATAGTGATAAGCTAAGCTACTTTCTATTTTAAAATCGGGATTAAATTGATATCCCAAACCTGGAGTTACACGAATTACATCATTAAATTGAGAGGTACTAACCATATTAAAGAACCCTTCTAAAGCCACAGGTATGTAAAAACCTTCTCCTTCTCCAAACAGAATACCTTCTAAATTAAAGACTGCCTGAACTTGATATCTAAAACGCAAACCAAAAAACTGGTTGTTAGGATCGTTAGAAAACACTAAGCGCTCTTCAAACCTAAATAACTGTTTAAAAACAACTCTAGGACTTACATTTACTGCCAGTTGGTAACCCTGAAAAGGTCTAACCTCGAAAGAGCCATAATCTTCACTATCATTTGTAGTTAAAAAAAACAAGGCGGTTCCAAAAAGTAACTTTTCGTTATGCTTAAACTTTTTAAAGATGAGTTTGTCGAAATTTTTCTCGAACGACCCTTTTAAAATTATACGGTGCCAACTTTTTGGCATAATGGTTCTATAACCAATATTTCCTATAAATTTCTGACCATCCCCCATATTCCAAGAAGGGTCAAAATCAAACCAGACTTGTTGCGTAAACTCGCTATCGTCTGTAACAGTATTCTCTTGTTCTTGTGCCTTTAGCTGTTGCATAGAAAGTACAAAAACAACACTTAAAACGCTCCTTAAAACCAAAGGGCTACATACCCATTTAAAGGATCTCACTATATCTGCTAATCTATTAAGCATTACATTTCATTTGCCAGAGCATTAAAAAACAATATATTTTTAGAATATTTAAAAATATAAAAACAAGTCGCAAAACTACTTAAGATTTCATTAATTTTAAAACAATAAAATCATTTGGCCTTTAACATTCAGTTTGCGTTAATTCGTCCAAAACGTTAAGAATTCCTTAAAAAACTAAATATTTAAATTATATTTATCCCGATTTAAACTCTTAACCATAAAACTTATGAATTTAAAAAGCGCCTTTTTTAGCTTTATATGTTTCATTTTTGTGTCTCAGCTTTCTGCTCAAGTAACGACCACAACCACTGTTTCGGCAAACAGTACGGACATTAGTCTGAACTTAGATTTAGAGGCTGTATCTTCTGCTTTTGGCGAATCTAAGGATTTAGAAGATTTCGAAAAAAAATTAAACGATCCCGAAGCTAAAATTTCAAATTTAGATTTAAATGAAGATGGAGACGTCGATTATTTACGTGTAGTCGAAGTTTCAGAAAAACAAACCCACGTTATAACAATTCAAGCGGTAATAGCGAAAGATCAATTCCAAGATGTAGCAACTATAGATGTAGAAAAATCGGGAGAAGACACTACAGTATTAGTTACTGGAGACGAATATATTTATGGTGCTAATTACTACATTGCTCCTTTTTATAATGTAGTCCCTCCTATTTATGGATGGTTTTGGGGCCCATATTATAATCCATGGATGTCGCCTTGGTATTGGGGATTTTATCCGCCATACTTTAGACCATGGAGACCCTTCCCACCTCATATATATCACAACAATGTGCATGTGCATATTAATAACCATAACCGCTACCATCGCGATCATTTAAAACGTAACCATAGAGCAAAACACTTACAGAAATCGGTGAGCCATAAAGATCTTCAGAAGAAATTTCCTAACAAATCTTTTAAGGATCGTAACTCTGGAATGACTAACAAACGTGATTTTAACTCTAGTACTAAAGCACGCTACAACCAATCTAATTTTAACAAAATAGACCGATCTAGATCTACACGCCCTATTAGCCGACCAACATACTCTAGACCAATGACTAGACCTGCAGGTAGATTTAGTGGCTTTAGACGATAATATTAGAACCAAACACTATAATTAATAAACATGAAAACAATGAAAAAATACCTAACATTATTTGTTCTTAGTATTTTGCCTTATGCCATGATGGCGCAAAATGAAGAAAAGCAAATTGATCTTGATGCTATATTGCTTTTTGATCAAATGGGAGAGGCCATTGGAGAATTAAGTTCAGTATCCTTTCACTTAAGTACGACAAACGAAGTTTTAAATGCAGACAAAAAAGTGGAAACAGCATACAACGAGTGTGATGTTAAAATGGTAGGTCCAGATAAAATGGTAGTAAAACAACATAGTAAAGATAAGCACAGTGCTTACTACTATAATGGTGAAGTGATTACCTATTATTCTTTTAAAGAAAACAACTACATTACTGTTGATGCTCCGAATAACATTATCGACATGATTGATTTCATGCATGATAATTTCTCTATGGATTTCCCTGCAGCTGATTTTTTCTATCCAACTTTTACAGACGATATCATAGAAAACTTTAATTCTATTACCTATGTAGGTTTAGATTTATTAGGTGGCGAAGAATGTAACTTAGTAAAAATTGAAAATGAAAATGTAAGTGTACAAATCTGGATTTCTGCAGAAGCACACACCCTTCCAAAGCAATTTGAAATTACTTACAAAAAGAAGGACAATTTAAAGTTTAAAGGCACTTTTAGCGATTGGCAACTTAACCCTGAATTACATTCAGATATTTTCCAATTTACGCCTCCAGCAAGTGCACGATTAATTAGCGTTTTAATTGCTCAATCTTAAAACCAACTAAAAAATTAAAAACATATCTCATGAAAATTCAAAATATACATACTCACATAAAAATAGGTTTAGTGGTGCTTTTATTGGCATTCTTAAATCCTATAGATTTACAAGCACAACGTTTTAACCGTGGTGGCGGTGGCGCTTCTAGAGGTGGAGCAACAGCTCATCGTTCTACGCCTTCAAGATCAATAAGCAAACCTAGTACGTCTGCTTCACGTTCTCGTTCTAACTCTAGTATTAATGGCGGATTTAATAAATCGTCTTCACGTAATCTTCCTAAAAAATCAACTGCTACGAAATCGAAATTACCTTCGAAAACGACAAATTCAGGGATTAAGTCTAAGAATACTAATATAGGGAATAAGAAAACATCTAATATTGGAAACAAAAAAACATCTAATATTAAAAACAAATCTGGAAACAAGGTTAATGTTAAAAACAATAACGTAAATATTAATGTAAATAACAGCAGACACAATACCGTTAACAGAAGAAATACAGCTGTTAGACATAGCCCTGTACGTTACAACCGTCCGCCTTACCGTTACGGAGGTCGCGGATATTACTGTCACAGACCATACTACTACCACCCATACCGTCCGTTTTACTGGGGACCAATGTGGCACCCATGGGGTTACTTTATTACTACTTTAGCGACTACAGCTATTATTGTTAGTGTAGAGAATCAAAAATACCACTATGACAATGGAGTGTATTATGTAGCCGAAAATGATGGTTATACAGTTGTACAAGCTCCTGTTGGTGCAACGGTACAAACATTACCTAAAGAAGCAGAAACCGTAGAAGTAAATGAGACCACAAATAACTATTACTATGGTGGTGCATACTACGAAAAAAGCGATGAAGGTTACACTGTAGTACCTGCAACTGCTGGAACTATTGTACCAAGCTTACCAGAAGGTGGTGAAGAAACTAAAATTGGAGATCAAACATATGTTCAATTTGGAGACACGTACTACCAACCCGTACAAGTAGATGGTAAAGACATGTACGAAATTGTAGAAGTTAAAGACGAAGAATAATTCGTTACCTATTAAAATACCAAAGGCGCTTAAATTTAGTTTTAAGCGCCTTTTTTTTATTTACTTTTCTAAGTGCTAATCCACGAATTAGCAGACTACCAAAGATTCTTTTTTATAAAACTGGCCTTGCCAAGTATTGCGTTCTGCCAGTTTACGATCTATTGTATTCACAATTTCAAAGTTCTTGAGGCCGTCCCATTTAGGAGCTATAAGTAATTCCTGAGGCGACTGACTAATAAAGCGTTCTATAATTATATCCGGCCTAAGCACACTAATAAACTCGGCGATAAACTCAATATATCCATCTTGAGTGAACAAATCAAATCGTTCAGGATTGTGCTTGTTTTGGTGAGCCATAACTGTACCCTTTACTATTTGTAAATGATGTAGTTTTAAAGTATCAATAGGCAATTCTGAAATTATTTTGGCATGTTGTAATAAATCTACTCTAGACTCTCCTGGCAATCCCATAATAAGATGAGCACCTAAATGCAACCCCTTGTTTTTACATCTCTCGTAAACAGCAATAGTGTCTTCGAAAGTGTGGCAACGATTCACGCGTTTAAGTGTTCTGTTTAAGGTGCTTTCAATTCCGAATTCTAAAGCAATATAATGTGTTTTAGCCAATTGAGACAAGTAATTTATTATCACATCAGAAATGCAATCTGGGCGTGTGCCTATTACTAAACCAATCACTCCAGGTACACGAAGCGCTTCATCGTACATGGCCTTTAAAGAATTAAAATCGGAATACGTATTGGTGTAAGCTTGAAAATAGGCTAAATATTTTTGCGTTTTATTCCGTTTAGAAAATCTAGAAATGCCTTCTTCTAACTGCGAAGTAATACTGCGATCGGGTTCGCAATAGTCTGGATTAAATGTGTTGTTGTTACAATAAGTACAACCACCATAGCCTTTAGATCCGTCTCTATTTGGACAAGAAAAACCAATATCTAATGATATTTTTTGAACGCGTTCGCCAAAAGTTAATTTTATAAACGAGGAATAATCTAAATACCGTTTGCCTGTAATTTGCATAAAAATTAAAATAAAGGCAAAACTAGCAAGATTCTATAACGTAAAATATGACATAAGTCTTACTTCAAAAAGAATATAATCTTCAGCGTTCTATCTATCAAAAGCATACATGCTTTTCGCTAATTTAAAATCAGTAGAACATTCTAAGGGTATAAAATAATCCAATTGCCAAGCTTGAGTCCGTTTGGCTTGAGCATTTGTTGCGGTATCCCAAGGCGGATACACTCGAAACCCCCGTTTACCTTCCTTGGCTTTAGACGACACCAAACCCTTAGCAATTCCAACAGTTTTAGGAATAACGAACTGTCCCGATTGCTCACCTTTAGACACGTTAATTACATAAAAATCGAAAGCATCATTTTCAGAAAAGGGTTGTGTAATACCTTCCGAATTTCTATTCCAAAACGTTACAAATTGCCCTACTTTTTTAGGTGTAATTTTTGCCGTTCTGCATAAAACACGGGCTCCATTTAAATTAAACCGACACGCCTCGTATTGCATGCCTTCTTTTTCTGTTTCAAAATGAGACAGCTCTAAATCTGCAGGAACATATAGTGATTTTTGTATGTGGTTTATAGTGGGAGTCATGTAGCAAATGGAATTAAAAGCAAGATAACTCCTTAAATTGCAGTATAAAAATGCTCGAACTGTATCTAAGCCTAATTAGTTATTTAAACTCCAGTTATAATCTTTATAAGTCACTTGGGCATTGTCATTAATTTTAACCGTACTGTAAGTATTAAAAAAATCGATGATGCCTTCCGCTTCAAAATCTTCTGCAAACCATTCAAAAATCTTAGAAATTTCGATAGCTTCCTTCGTTATTGTATTTTTCGTAGTATCATTAACAAAACGATAGGACGCTACTTCTAATTGGGCATCTAAACGATCTGCAGTATAGGCTTCATTTAATAAAATTGGGCAAGAATAAGACGCACAGTTTATAGCAAAATGAATGCGAGGTTCGTCTACCTTACGAAGTATATTATGTTCTATATAGCCTAAACTATACGTTTTATTGTCAATAATTATAAATGTTTTATCCCAAGGATCTTGAATATCTGTTATACTTTTAACGCCAGGATTATCTAAAATTAGCTGAACAGTAAACGCATTATACGCGTTAATCCAATAGGCTAACGTTTCTTTTTCAGACCAAAATTCTGAAGGTGCATTAGATTTTAAAATATTAAGATAATCGTGCAGTGCTTTCTCATCGGTTTTAAACCCTTTATAATCAACCTTACCTTCTTTGGTAACATATTTAGAAAGTAACGCTGTCCACTGCGCATGATCTACCGCTATTACAGCTTTATAATCATTATCTACACAGCTTGTAAAAGCATTGCAACCTACATTTATCTCGTTGTTTCTAGAGAAGCCAATTACAGGTATAAAAAGTAAAAATATAAAGAAGTGTTTCATGAAAGTGCTTTATTAAAAAGACGAAAAACATAACCTTTACTAACAATTATGAGTTTTATATGACTAAAATAGTAATCCTAAAGCATATCCACATTAAAAGATGCATCAAATTATGAAAATAGATAAAAGACACTCAAGATTTTTATAATGTTAGGAACAAATAAATGTTACGTCTATCTTGTAGATAATAAATTCCTGAGCTAAAATTCCGCTTCTGTTAGGAATTGAATTTTAAATAATAACCGTTAACTATGTTTATATTACATGCTAGTGAGCCGGATAATTTGGCACATTACTTAAAAAAGAATGATTGGATCTCTAAGGATGCGACCTTATTATCTTTGACCAAAGCTGGCGAAGGAAATATGAATTGCGTGTTGCGAGTAACCACAAATACGGACTCGTTTATTATAAAACAGTCTCGTGGGTATGTCGAAAAATATCCTGAAATAAAAGCTCCAGAAAATCGTGTGCTTACCGAGGCAGAATTTTACACAAAAATAAGTACTGCTCCAAACCTTGGAGATCGGATGCCAAAGATATTAGGTTTAGACCCTACAAATAATATTATGCTTTTAGAAGATTTAGGACATGCTAATGATTTTAATCTCATTTACAAATTAGACCAAAGTATATCTAATGACGACATCACTGTTCTAGTGCATTATTTAAATGAATTACACCAACAGTTTTCTAAATTAGAAGCTAATGATGAATTGGCGAATTTAGAAATGCGAAAATTAAATTACGAACATATTTTTCACTATCCGTTTTTAAAAGACAACGGATTCGATTTAGATACCATCCAGGAAGGTCTACAAGCGTTAGCTACACCTTATAAAAACGATGCTATACTTAAGGAAAAAGTAGAATGGCTCGGAACACATTATATGGCAAACGGGCACTACCTCCTGCATGGCGATTATTATCCAGGAAGCTGGCTACAAACAGCAGATGGCATTAAAATTATCGATCCAGAATTTTGTTACTACGGTTTAAGAGAATTCGATTTAGGGGTGTTTATCGCACATTTACATTTATCAAATCAGAATCCAAGCATAATCGATAAAATTGCGACAGAATATAATAATTACCATGAACTAAACCCGGCCATTCTAAATGGTTTTATTGGTGTAGAAATTATGCGTCGCCTTATCGGACTGGCACAATTACCATTGCAATCTGATTTAAAAGACAAACAAAAACTATTAGCATTCGCTTATCAATTAATAACAAACTAGAGATGAAATTTTACGCAATTATATTTTTTATACTAATCAGTAGCAGTATCACGGCGCAGACTAAGGTTTGGTTCGACACAGATATTATGATAGGCATGCCAGACAAACGCCCTCGTGAAGTAGACGATGGGATTACATTAATTATGGCCCTAAAACAACCACAAATCGAGATTGTAGGAATAAGTAATATTACCTATGTAGACTATGGTTATGATGTATTAAACAAAATTTTAAATTGGCATAATAAAGGCGAAGACATCCCAGTATATAAGGGTTCTAATTTGGCTAACGATTTAGGAACCGAAAACGATGCCACCAGAGCGCTATACCAAGCTTTAAAAAAGGAAAAACTGACCATATTAGCGCTCGGGCCAATGACTAATATTGCGACTTTAGTAAAAAATCATCCGGATATTATTCCGCAAATAGAGCGTGTTGTTATTTGTGCCGCACGAACTCCAGATTTACCATTTAATCCAGGACACGGAAAACTTAATCTTTTCGATTATAATTATGAGTTTGACACCGCATCTATGACCACGCTCCTAAACACCGATATTCCTTTAGAATTTGCAGGATACGAGCCAAGTTCTTATACCTTTATTGGTAATGTAGATTTAGCGAGTTTAGACTTAACAAACGAAGCCGATAAATGGTTATTTGATATCGTACAACCTTGGATGGAAGTAAATGAAGACCTTTTTGGTATTCGCGGTTTTATTCCTTTCGATTGCTCCACATTGGGTGTAGTAACGCATCCAGAATATTTCACATATTATGAAAACATTCCAATACAAGAAACGTATAAAAAGAATGATGCTTTAGTAATCCAGCCAGACACACCTTCTAAAAAATTCTTAGAAGTGTCTTACGATTTTAAATCTAAAAGGACAGTAAAATATGCTCGTCGTGCTTTATTAGGCTTTGAGGAAAAAATTCTAGAGACTTTGAGTGCTACAAAATAATTAGACCAGTCTAAACATAATTCTCTAGCTGAGGTTCCCAGCTATAACTGTTATATTTAAGAGCATAGGAATTATTTTCTATGCTCAATACAGTTTTTAACATATGTCGCACACCTTTTAATCCGCCAAAGTCTCCTTGATACCAGAACAACAGCTTTGAGGTCAGTATGGTTTTTGTTTCACTTTTAACAGTAGTTTCCGAAGATAGAAAAGCATACATCGCATCATCAAGTTGCTGATCTAGTTTATCTAAGGTGTAGAAAGCGATAGGCGGACAACTTTTCGCGCCACAATTTAATGCAAAATGAATACGATAATCGACAGCACGAACAGCTAATTTTTTAATTAAAGGCGCAACAAATAGATTTGGCAAATATCCTAAACTCTTTTTCCATCGGTATTTTCTTAAAATACCATGCTCAATATCGTCTAAACTAAAATGCGTTCGTGCAATTGTAATGGTTTTAACCTTAAAGATGTGCTTGCCTTGCGTATGATCGCGACCTGCTAAAATCTGAAAATAGGCATTGTAAATATTTATCCAAAACGTATTCTTTTCTTGATCTGTAGATAACTGAGAATACAATTCTGTTAAAGCCATACGACTTAATTCATGCTCGATATCACTGCTATCTTTTTTCATTTTTACACATAGCAACAAGGTTTCAGATAAGGTTAGCAAACTTTTAAAAGGCTTCATAGACTCCAATTCAACAAGGCATTTAAAATCTAAGTATTGCACTTTAATAATCGAACAAACGCTGTGCTCACTAGCAAAACTTACAATTCCCAAATACCGATTTCCAGATTAGTCGGAAGAAAAATTAAACTTGACTCTTTTTATTCTATAAAATCGAATTTTAAAATATTACCTCGATCTTTCTTGCCTTCATTAGAAATATACAAATCGCCATTCTCGGTAAAAAAGATGCCTTCTGGCTGTATAAAGTGAGGATAATCTAAAGTGTATTTATTTAAGATTTCGCCATCGGTATTCATTTCAACCATAAGTTTTCCAACCGACGAAATAACAAATAACGTATTGGTTTTAGGGTGCATTGCTAAACCACTCGGAGCAAAATCGTGTTTCTTATTATCGAACTTAAAATCGTCCTTAGAAATGGTATATACCGGAGTTTTGTTTAAAGTATGCGTTTGTAAATCAAACTCGTATATTACATTTTTATCGTCGCCATCAATTTCTACTTCTTCTTTACAAGCGATTAATAACCTATTATTTTTTTCATCGAAATAGAGACCTTCGGTATCATATTTTTCAGATAAAAATGTTTTATATTTTTCTACTTTAGGTTTCTTTTTAAAATCCTTAATCTGGTAAATTGTTCCATTAGATTTAAGTACATATACAATGTTTCCATGAATGGCTAAATCTTCATAATCCCCATCTTTTCCAAACTTATAGCTATCTTCTACTTCTTTTGTATTTAAATTATACGCATATAATTTACCCTCTTCATCGTTTATACTTAATATCTCAGGAAAATCTAAAATTGAAATCCCAGAAATCTCAACCAATTTCTTAGGCATCTCCCAAACATTCGATGGCTTATTTAAACGGTATTTTGTAAAGATTTCTGGTTGAGATTTAGAATGATCGCAGGTTATAAAAAAGAAAAGAGAAATAATATATTTAAACATAGTAAGGAGTTTAAAATTAGGATTTGTAATGTAAATTTAGTGTTTACTTCTTGAAGAGAAAACTAAGCAATATAAAATTAAAAATATAGCTTTAGGTAAAAGTCGTATAGAACTGTTTACGCATTTTATCATAAGAGGAGCAAACGGATTCTTTATGGATTTTAGAAACTAAAAAAGCGAAGATAAATTTATATCTTCGCTTTTTTATATGTCGTAAGTACAGGATTATTTCTTGTTTATTTCCAATTTTTCGGCAAAATAATCGCAAAAATCTTTCATTGTTGCCGTCATTTTTTCATCTTGAGTTGCACGTTTAAAGGTATCGCTCATAGCCACTAAAGTTTGATGAAAAAACACTTTCATTTCGTCTACAGGCATATCTTTAGTCCATAAATCGATACGCAACGACTCTTGAGCTTTACTATCCCAAACCGAAAGCATCATCGCCTTAGCCTCTTCATTTTTAATACCACCATCTTCTGCTGTCCAATTTAATTTTTCTGGAACACGGTTGTCGTCTAATTCTACTGTTAATTCTATCGTTGATTTATTAACTGCCATTATTTTCTAGGTTTAAATTTTGAATGATTAAAAATATCTTCAGAACTCATATTTAGCATGTCCTTAAAAGATACTTCGCTATTGTTATTCATATACGCTTTTACAATTTGCCAGCCCAAATACACGCCTATTTTAGGTGGCGATTCGTTATCGATTTCGGCCAAATAAAACTTAGAGAATGGTGCTGGATTGATAAAACGTCCTGGTAATTTTGAATCTGTACTAAACAATAATTCTCGCTCTACAAAGTACTGCCAAATATAGGACTCGTTAGTTTCGGCCCATTTTAATTCCTCTGGTGTATATTCTATTTTTTCTGCATCGGTTTTAAACGGAATCATAAGATCTTTAAAATATAGACGTTTTCCTCCCGCAATCATTTCATCTAAAAGCGTCTTATTTTTAACGGGTAATAGATACCGATTTGCATACGCATCGGCTAAATCTACTACAATCTGCTCTTTGCGAAATCCTGCTCTAATATATTCTTGCACGCCTAGATAAAACTCATGTTCTGGTCCTAAATAGGTATCTAAAGCAATTAAATCTATAGAATCTGTAACGATGACTTTATTGCGATAATCTACATACGAGGTGGTGCTAATAACACGTGGTGCTTTAAACGTTGGGTAGTAAAATTTTAAATGCTGAAATAATGAAGAAATTTCTGCTTCTACATCTTCTAAAGATGGGTAGGTTTTAATTACGGCTTGAGATAATTCTTGCTGCAACGTATCCTGAATTTTATCCATCCAAAAGGCGTCAGGATACGATTTTGAAAACATAAAAGGATAATTCGTCTTTAAACCTTCTAAATCGTCGGGAGTTGCTTGAGAAAACTTGATGTCGAAACGCTCGATAGTTACCGGCATTTCAATATTTGAAATTTCATCGGTTACTTTACTATCATTTTTACAAGAAACTACAGTGATTATTACTAAAAGGAAAAAACTTAGATATTTCATATAAAACTAGATGCCGTTAATTTTTATAACTTAAACGTTTCGTTTATTTTTGTTAGGCAAAGGTAAGATTCTTTGTATTAAATCCTCGAAAAATGCAAACAGAAAAAATTGTAGATCACATCGTTAATTGGTTAAAAGAATATGCCGTAAATGCCAAAGTAAATGGTTTTGTAATCGGAATTTCCGGCGGGATTGATTCTGCCGTAGCCTCTACATTATGTGCCCTTACAGGTTTAGATGTTTTATGTATAGAAATGCCTATTCACCAAGCACCCAGCCATGTGTCTAGAGCCGTAGAACACATAAAACAACTTAGCGATAGATTTGACAATGTTAGAGATACACGAGTAGATTTAACTCCTGTTTTTGAAAGTTTTAAAACCGAAGTCTCTTTAGAAGGAAAAGAAGCCACAGTAGCTATGGCACTAGCAAATACAAGAGCCCGTTTACGCATGTCGACCTTATACTACTACGCTGGATTACAAGGCTTATTAGTTGCTGGGACAGGAAATAAAGTAGAAGATTTTGGGGTAGGTTTTTACACAAAGTACGGAGATGGTGGTGTAGATTTAAGTCCGATAGCCGATTTAATGAAATCTGAAGTTTACGCCCTTGCAAAAGTTTTAAATGTACCAAATTCTATAATTGAAGCCGCGCCAAGCGATGGTTTATTTGGAGATGCAAGAAGTGACGAAGATCAAATTGGAGCATCTTATCCAGAATTAGAATGGGCTATGGATATGGCAGACAAAGGGAAAACAGCCAACGATTTTTCGGGACGAGAAAAAGAAGTTTTCACCATATATAAACGATATAATACCAGCAACAAACACAAAATGGATCCAATTCCAATATGCTCAATACCAAATAATTTGAGATAAAATACCGCTTTAAACAAATACTTTTTTTATATTTACAGTGACTGGGTTCAAAATCGAATCTGTTGCCCCAACAGTCTTATTTATATTTAAAACATCTAAATTATGATTAAACTGCTGGTAGCCGATCATCACCCTATTATTAGAAAAGGGTTAGAATTATTATTTTTAACATCGCCTGTAATCCAAGTTGAAGGCGGTGTAGACGATGGAGAATCCATTTTTAGTTTCCTAAAAAACAACAGCATAGACATTTTAGTCTCTGAAATTGACTTGCCTAAACTAAATGGAATTACTGCTTTAAGACGTTTAAAAAAGGAATATCCTAATGTAAAAGTCTTAATTTTTAGCACACATCCAGAAGACGTTTACGCCATGAGCGCTATTAAAGCTGGTGCTTCTGGATATATTTCTAAAACAGCCAACATCTTAACACTTCGCGAAGCCATCCTTAAAATTAATCAAGGTGGTATTTATTTAAGTAACGACCTCACTCACCGCTTGGCATTTGGAGAACGTGTAAACAGAACAGGATCTTTCTATAAAAAATTATCTACCCGCGAGGTTGAAGTTTTAAAACTACTCTCTACAGGAAAGAAAAATAAAGAAATTGCAAAAGAATTAGACATTAACGAAAAAACAGTAAGCACCTATAAAGCGCGTTTAATGAAAAAACTGAATGCCTCTAACTTAGTCGATTTACTTAACCAAGCAAAGTTATTAGAATCATAACACACGGGTTAGCTTTCTAGATAACAACATTTTAAGTCCGTAATAATCTTTAACTTCCTCAAGAATATTTCGATTAGTATCATGCTTGTTTTCTAAAGTTGATTGTTGAAATTCTAGTACTTTCTGATCAATTAAAAAACAACGTAAACTTAAAATAGTCTCACTTACTAATTGCGCGACACTTTCTGTTTTCGATTTAGGAAAGATATTATTACGCTCCCAATCGTGTAATGTATGTCTTTCATCTTCCATTAGTATACTAGTGATTTCTTGAGACAAATGCTGGTCTACCGTATTCACAAATTGCTCTAAGACAAAATCCGGATTCAGATTTAATTTTTCAATAATAGCATAATAAAGCGTTTTAAACGTCTCGTTCCCAAACTGCATTTCATCTTCTTGAAGATCCAAGAAAATTTTCTCGAATACTTTAGCTTGTTGCACTACGGGCTCTAATTCTAAATCGCCTTTTTCATTTTCTTTTAAAATTAAATCTTCAAAATCCTCTTCTCTATTTCCATAAAGCAATAGAATTTCAATAATTTTTCGTTCTAAGATATATTGTACATCAACCTTATTATTAGGTTGATCTTCATTTCTTATCACTTCAAAAAAATCTGGAGGTGGCTCTTGGCTACTACCATAGCCACCGCCTCCATAACTACCACCGTTGCTACTGTTACTGCTTCCACCAGATGATTTTTTAGAATCTTTACTTCCCATTTGGGCTAAAGAACTAAACAACACAGATTCGCTAATATCCATAATTCTAGCACATTCTTGCAGATACACTTCCTGCTTTATGCGGTCTGGAATTTTAGAAATACTCTGTATAATATCTCGAATGGTTTCTGCCTTTTTTATCGGATCGTTATTTGCTTCCTGAACCAATAAGCCTGCTTTAAACTGAATAAAATCTTTAGCATTTTCTTCTAGGTAAGCGCGCAGTTCTTCTTCGGTATTCTGTCTTGCAAAACTGTCAGGATCTTCCCCCTGCGGGAAGGTACACACACGTACATTCATCCCTTGTTCTAGAATTAAATCTATCCCACGAATGGAAGCACGCATTCCTGCAGCATCGCCATCGAACAACACCGTAATATTTTTTGTTAATCTATTTATTAATCGAATCTGTTCTGGCGTTAAAGCCGTTCCAGAAGAAGACACTACGTTAGTAATCCCCGTTTGATGAAACTGAATTACATCGGTATATCCTTCGACTAAAAAACAATTATCCTCTTTGGCAATACTTTGCTTGGCGTGATAAATTCCGTAAAGCACTTTACTTTTATAATAAATCTCACTTTCTGGTGAGTTCATGTACTTAGCAGCCTTCTTATCATTGGTTAAAATACGTCCACCAAATCCTAAAACGCGCCCGCTCATACTCTGAATAGGGAACATAACACGACCTTTAAAGCGGTCGAAGTATTTCTCCCCTTTTACGATAGTTAGTCCTGTTTTTTCTAAAAATTCTAACTTATAACCTTTTTTTAAAGCCTCGTCCGAAAATCCCTGCCACTCGTCTAACGAATACCCTAAACCAAATGCCTTAATCGTTTCTGGCGTAAACCCACGTTCTTTAAAATAACTTAAACCAATAGCCTGACCAGCATCGGTTTTATGCATAACTTTCTGAAAATGGGTATTGGCAAACTCACTAACCAAATACAAACTTTCGCGTGTATCTTGTTTTTCTTTTTCTTCGTTAGTTTGCTCGGTTTCTTCAATTTCTATCCCGTATTTTTTGGCTAAATATTTAATAGCTTCAGGATAGGTAAAATGCTCGTGTTCCATTAAGAAGGCCACAACGTTCCCTCCTTTGCCACTAGAAAAATCTTTCCAAATTTGCTTTACTGGAGAGACCACAAAACTTGGAGAACGCTCGTCACTAAACGGACTCAAACCTTTATAATTACTACCTGCTTTTTTTAGCTGCACAAAATCGCCAATAACTTCTTCTAATCGGGAAACTTCAAATACGGTGTCTATGGAAGATTTTGAAATCAATGAAATAGGGTTTTAAATGATGAAAATTATGATGCAAATATATTTAATTCTTATTAGGATACTCAGCTTAATCTGGTCATAAAAATTAAATTATTATTTCTTACTTAGAATGAGCTACTAAGCTCTTTTTCTAATAAAATCGTGCTCTAATTCTAACAGAAAAATACAAAATTTTAGAATTTAAACACTAAAATCGTAATGTGCAATCGTATAATAGTATAGTATTTTGGTAAAAATTTCACATATTGGATTATATCAAATGATTAACTTAGTAGCTTAATTTTACTAATATCTAAGAATGAAAAATCGTTATCTTAATTTTCTTTTAGTTTCATTTATTTTAACAGCTGTGAGCTCGGTTTCTGCACAAGAAAAAGCAGGGCCAGTTTTTAAAGACGGTGAAGCTCAAATTGTAGACGCATTTAATAACCCTAAAGAATGGATTCGCCATGACCTTTGGGTAGAAACAGAATTCGACACCGATGGAGATGGTAAACCAGACCGTATGCATGTTGATGTTACACGTCCTAAACAAACAGAAACCGAAGGTTTAAAACTTCCTATAATTTACGAATCTAGTCCGTATTACGCAGGGGTCGCTACAGATGTCCCTGGTTTATTCTGGGATGTAAATCATGAAATTGGTGCCGAAGAAAAACCACGTGTACATTCAAATGTTATTCGTAAAGGAAAACGTCCTATAATTTCAAATTCTCAAGTAAAAACGTGGGTGCCACGTGGCTATATTGTAGTACACTCTTCGTCTCCTGGAACAGGATTATCTCAAGGTTCTCCAACAGTTGGTGGCGATAACGAATCTCTAGCTCCAAAAGCAGTTATCGATTGGTTAAACGGTCGTGCAAAAGGATACACTACTCCTGATGGTAACAAAACTGTTGAAGCATTTTGGTCTACAGGAAAAGTAGGTATGACAGGTACGTCTTACAACGGAACGATTCCTTTAGCAGCAGCAACAACTGGTGTAGACGGATTAAAAGCTATTATCCCGGTAGCACCAAACACATCGTATTACCACTACTATAGATCGAATGGTTTAGTGCGTTCTCCAGGTGGATATTTAGGAGAAGATATCGATGTATTATACGATTATATACATAGTGCTGGAGATGATGCTTCTAAAGCCTATGGAAACAGAACGATTCGTGATACCGAAATGAAAAATGGTATGGATAGAAAGACAGGAGATTATAATGATTTCTGGGCTGGTAGAGATTACATACACGATTTAGGACCGATGAAAGCGGCACTTCTAATGTCTCACGGTTTTAACGACTGGAATGTTATGCCAGAACACAGTAACCGTATCTACCAAGCAGTTAAAGCAAAAGGACTTCCTGCACAACTATACTATCACCAAAACGGGCACGGTGGACCACCTCCTGTGTCTATGATGAACCGTTGGTTTACTCATTTTTTATACGATATTGATAATGGTGTAGAAAATGATCCTAAAGCATGGATTGTAAGAGAATACGACGATAAAAGTAATCCTACCGCTTATGCAGATTACCCAAATCCAGAAGCTAAAATGGTGACCTTACATTTACAAGCTGGAGGTAATAAAGCAGGAACATTAAATACTAAAAAGCCTGAAAAAAATGTTCAAGAAACATTGGTTGACGATGCAAGTTTTTCTGGCGATTCTTTAGCGAGCTTAGCTGCCTCTAATCACAGATTATTATATGTAACACCAAAATTTAAAAAAGATGTTCATATCTCGGGGTTAGCTCAAATAAGCATAAAATTAGCAAGTAGTAAACCTGCTGCGAATTTATCTGTTTGGTTGGTATCTTTACCTTGGAGTACAGACGAGAAAGCTCCAATTACAGATAATATAATTACTCGTGGTTGGGCAGATCCACAAAATTCTAAATCTATTAGAACGAGTGAACCTTTAGTTCCAGGTGAATTTTACAACCTAACCTTCGATCTTCAACCAGACGATCAAGTGATTAAAAAAGGACAACAAATTGGACTTATGATTTTTTCAAGTGACAATCAATATACTATTCTGCCTAAAGCAGGAACAGAATTAACTGTCGACCTAAACGAGACCTCGTTAAACTTACCAATAGTAGGAGGCGAAAATGCCTTTAAAAAAGCTACTCACTAATAGTAATCTTCCTTAAAAGTAAAAGGCTTCAATTTATTTTGAAGCCTTTTTAATTTGTGTTTAATCCATATCGAAGCGCAAGCCTAACGATATATTATTCTGATCGAATTGTTGATGTCTGAATATAGGAGATAAATCATATTTAAAATAAACTCCAACACTTCCTAAAGACACATAACTACTAACTCCATAAACAAAGCTATTTACAGCATCGTAATCTTTGTATTTCTTTTTCTGATTATTTCCATCTTCTTTATATTTAACTTTTTGAAGGGATGCAATATTAAATCCTCCGTAACCTCCAATTCCGAATTTGAATTTTTTATGGGTCGAGTATCTAAAATAGTCATCGTATTCTTTCTTTTTTGAAGGTCCGAATTCGAAATGCACTGGGAATACTAAATTTGTTGTTCTAAATTTTGATTTTCGCACTTCAAAAGGGAATTCCTCGAAAACCACCTGATCGCCATCTTCGCGGAAATACATATTGTTTTTTATATCTAATTTATTCCATTGAAACGAAAATCCGTATTTTAAACGCAATGCATTAGAGTTTTCGAACACACGTGTTTTCCATGCCCAACCTAACTCTACAAATCCAGAACCACCAAGTTTATATGGAGAATCACCTAAGTTCTCGTCTTCAATAAGTGCATTATTAAAACCTATAGCAAATACTAAATCGCTAGTAGTACGCTTATCAAATACAGGCACGCGCTTACTTTTATTTTTAGGACCTATATAAATAGATGTTTGTTCGCTAGACCTATCACTGTCGTAATCTTTACCAAATCTTATAATAATTTCTCCTTCGTCTCCAAAAGTGTAAGATTCTGTATTACGTTCTAATAAATCGATTTTATTATCGATTATAGCCACACGGTTCTCAATGTTTAAAGCGCGTTTTTTAGCCACTTCTTGCTTCAAGATTTCTCCTTCTTCAACCGTAATATAATTGGCATCAACTTTATCGTTAATAGCTTCAACTTCCTGTCTCAGCAACTCTTTTTCTTCATTTCTAATGGTTTCCTTTTGAGTTTTTAAAACCTGAATACGCTCTGGGTTTAAAGAATCTTTCACTCCTGTTTCTTGGGCTTCACTTACATGCGATACCAAAATTAAAATGAGTGTAACTGTTAATTTAGTAATGGTGTTCATACTGTTCGTTTTTTGATTAATGATGATTGATTTTGATGAATTTTGTTAATCGTTGCGTTCTACAACAGCTGTTTTAACTTTTACAAAGCCTGATTTTACGGCCTCGAAAACTTTCTCTCTAAAACTATGCTCGATATCGTTTTCTACAGTTTCTAAAAGTGCTTTTGCGTTTACCGTACGCTGACTCGCGGTTAATGCCTTTTCGGAACTAATGTCACGCTCTGCTTGTTGTAATAAATCTTCGATATAATCGCTACTAACGGCTTGTTCTTCCTGCGCTAAAGCAGCGTTGGACAACGCTTTTCCTGGTGTAGAATTTAATATTTCTGATGTTTTCAATTCCTCCTTAGTATCTGAACTTTCTAGTACTACGGGAGTATGCTTTTTGCTTGTATTTGAAAAAACAGTTTTAGGAATACTAATTTGTTTTGAAGTTTTTAAAACTTCATCTTTTGGAATCGAAACAATAATGTTGTCTAAACTTGACGCAGAAGAATCTATAACCACTTCTATATTTTCAGTAGGAATTTCTACCTCTACGACTTGTAAATCTGGATCGGAATTAGATTTAAACATCCATGTACTAAGTAATAGCACACCTATAAAACTCGCTGCAATGGCCATAAACCAATACGATTTAAACACAGGTGTTTTTTGCTGAGTATCTAATTGAGATTGCAATTTGTCCCACGCATTAGAAGAGGGCTGTAAACGGCGTTCTTCTAGAGACGCTTTTATTTTATTTTCGAAATTATTTGATGCCATAACTATCGGAATTTAGTGCATTTACCTGCTGTTGAAGCAACTGCCTTGCTTTATACAATTGCGATTTAGAAGTCCCTTCAGTAATGTTTAATAGTTCGGCAATTTCATGATGTTTATAGCCTTCTATAGCGTACATAACAAACACCATTTTATAACCTTCGGGCAAGCTATCTATAAGCATTTGAATGTCTTCAACTGCAAAATTATCGTCGCTAGATAACGGAGAAACATCTCCTGCTTCTTGTTCAACTTCGACAAAAACGATTTGCTTTTTTTGTCTTAAAAATGAAATAGACTCCCGAACCATAATTCTTCGAATCCACCCCTCAAAAGATCCTTTGTCTTGAAACGTATGTAATTGTGTAAACACTTTATAGAAACCATTCAGCATCACTTCTTCGGCATGGTGTACATCTTTAATGTAATACCTGCAAACACTAAGCATTTTGGGCGCATGACTACTATACAACGTTTGCTGAGCTTCACGGTTGTTTTGACGCGCTTGTTTTATAAGCTGATTTTGGTTTTTATGCAACTGAATGACTTTCAAAAGCGGTTTCATTTGGTCTTCTATTTATAAAGACGCAAAAACAAAGTAAAAGGTTGCCTGAAGATTTTATTTTTTTCTTTCGATGACATAATTCACCATTAAAATCAATGATGATTTGTAAGCCGATTCCGGATAAGGTTCTAACATTTTTAAGGCTTCTTCCTGAAATGCTTTCATTTTGGTTACGGCATAATCCAGTCCGCCCTGCTCCTTTACAAAAGCAATCACTTCTTTTACGCGTTTAGCATCTTTGTTATGGTTTTTAATAGAATTAATTAACCATTTACTGTCTTTTTTAGAGACTTTATTGAGCACATGAATAAGGGGAAGTGTCATTTTTTGCTCTTTAATATCTATTCCTGTAGGCTTACCTATTTTTTCTTGACCGTAGTCGAATAAATCATCTTTAATTTGAAAAGCCATTCCAATAAGCTCTCCAAATTTACGCATAGTTTCTACATGAGTAGATTCTGGTTTAACCGAAGCCGCACCTAAACTGCAACATGCAGCGATTAAAGTTGCTGTTTTCTGACGGATAATTTCGTAATAAATATCTTCTGTAATATCTAACCGTCGTGCTTTCTCTATTTGAAGTAATTCGCCTTCGCTCATTTCACGAACGGCAATAGAGATAATTTTAAGTAAATCGAAATCGTTATTATCTATAGACAATAATAATCCTTTAGATAATAAATAATCGCCAACAAGAACGGCAATTTTATTTTTCCAAAGTGCATTTACAGAAAAGAAACCGCGACGCCTATTACTATCGTCCACCACATCGTCGTGTACTAAAGTGGCGGTATGTATAAGTTCGATAACCGAAGCACCACGATAGGTACGCTCGCTAACCTCGCCGTTAGACACCATTTTAGAGACCAAAAACACGAACATAGGTCGCATTTGTTTCCCTTTTCTATTTACAATATAGTGGGTAATTCTATTTAGTAAAGCGACTTTCGAAGACATAGAAAGTAAGAACTTTTGTTCGAAAAGTTCCATTTCGTAAGCGATGGGTTGCTTTATTTGCTCTACTATTTTCAACTAGAAATCTTAGGGATTAGTAATCTATACAAACCTAATAAAAATGAATGTTATAAACTACATTTAAAATGTGCATTAACGTATTTAAATCTGGCGCTATAATTAGCTTTTATTCGCCAATTGCCCGCAAGCAGCATCGATATCTTTACCTCTAGAACGTCTAATGGTTACCGTAATGTTGTTTGCTTCGAGTACTTTTACGTACATATTTATAGCATCGTCTGGAGCTTGTTGAAATTGTCCGTCGTCAATAGGATTATATTCTATTAAATTGACTTTACTCGGAGCAAATTTACAAAACTGGACAAGCGCATCGACATCTTTTCTTTTGTCGTTAATTCCTTTCCAAATTACATATTCGTAAGTAATTCGGCTTTTAGTTTTACTGTACCAATATTCTAAGGCTTCACGTAAATCGGCTAAAGGGAAGGTTGCGTTAAACGGCATAATTGAGGTTCTAACCTCATCGATTGCAGAATGCAGAGACACCGCAAGTTTAAACTTAACCTCGTCGTCTGCCATTTTTTTAATCATTTTTGGCACACCAGAAGTAGACACCGTAATACGTCTTGGAGACATCCCCAAGCCTTCTACATCTGTAATCTTATCAATAGCCTTAATTACGTTATTATAGTTCATAAGAGGTTCTCCCATACCCATAAACACAATATTACTTAATGGTCGGTCTTGATACAATCTACTCTGATTATCTATAGCAACTACTTGGTCGTAAATTTCGTCTGGATTTAAATTACGCATACGTTTTAAACGCGAAGTAGCGCAAAACAAACAATCTAAACTACATCCCACCTGACTAGATACACAAGCGGTAGTTCTGGTTTTAGCTGGAATTAAAACAGACTCGACAACTAACCCATCGTGCAACTGAACCGCATTTTTAACTGTACCATCGCTACTACGCTGCATAGTATCTACTTTTATGTGGTTAATCACAAAGTTATCTTCTAACATTTGTCGGGTCTCTTTCGAAATGTTGGTCATATCGTCGAAACTATGAGCGCCTTTACTCCATAACCATTCATACACTTGGTTTCCACGAAATGCTTTATCGCCTTGAGATTCGAAAAAATCTCGAAGTTGATCTTTAGTTAATGCCCGAACGTCCTTTTTCTTGTTTGCCATAATACTGCAAAAGTAATTAAATTGAAATTAGCATATTTAGTCTATTTAGACTTTTAATGCTATAAAAAAAGCCTTGATGAACAAGGCTTTTAAATATTTTGATTTGCGATAAGTTAGATAATTAACATCGCATCACCATAGCTATAAAATTTATAACCTTCTTTTATCGCTTCTTCGTAAGCACGTTTAATAAAATCGTGACCTGCAAAGGCAGACACCATCATTAAAAGTGTAGATTTTGGCGTATGGAAGTTTGTGATCATACAATTCGCGATACTAAATTCGTAAGGAGGGAAAATAAATTTATTTGTCCAACCATCAAATTCATTTAACGTACCGTGAGACGATACAGAACTTTCGATAGCGCGCATAGATGTTGTACCTACGGCACATACACGACGTTTATCTTTAATTGCTGTATTGATAATATTTACCGCTTTTTCTTCGATAATAGCTTCTTCGCTATCCATTTTATGTTTCGATAAATCTTCTACTTCTACCGGATTAAATGTTCCTAAACCAACGTGTAGTGTTACATCTGCAAATTTAACACCCTTAATTTCTAAACGTTTAAGTAAGTGCTTAGAGAAGTGTAAACCTGCTGTTGGAGCTGCAACTGCACCTTCATTTTTAGCATAAATGGTTTGGTAACGCTCTTCATCTTCTGGCTTTACCTCGCGCTGAATATATTTAGGAAGTGGTGTTTCTCCTAATACTTTAAGTTTGTTTCTAAACTCGGTGTAAGAGCCATCGTATAAGAAACGTAATGTACGTCCTCTAGATGTTGTATTATCGATAACTTCTGCAACTAAAGTATCATCGTCTCCAAAATATAATTTGTTTCCGATTCTAATCTTACGTGCTGGATCTACTAAAACATCCCAAAGACGTTGTTCTTCGTTTAATTCTCTTAATAAAAACACCTCGATACGCGCTCCAGTTTTTTCTTTGTTTCCAAATAAACGAGCTGGAAATACTTTCGTATCGTTAAGAATCATCACATCATCCTCATCAAAATAATTAATAATGTCTTTAAACTGTTTGTGTTCAATAGTTTGATTTTTTCTATCCAAAACCATTAGACGTGACTCATCTCTATTTTCGCTAGGGTCTTCTGCTAATAATTCGTCTGGTAGAGTAAAATTAAAATGTGATAATTTCATGTTCTGATATTTTATTTTTAAATATTATGGCTCTTAGAATACTTCTAATTTCATAATATCGTTATAAGGAACGGCAAATATACAATCTGAAGATAGGCCTTGTCAAGTAAATCGCTATTTATTATTGATTTAATCGCAAAATACTTCTCAAAACAGACTTTATTTTTGAATAATTTTAGTTATTGATAATTTTGAAGCCTATTTTTTCTAAATCACTCCAAAATTCTGGAAAAGATTTTGAAACCACTTCGGCATCATTTACGCGTAATTTCGTACAAAGTGCTAAAGGAGCAAATGCCATAGCCATTCTATGGTCGTTATAGGTATCGATCGCTACATTTTCATTTATGGTTCCCGAAGGTTCTAATACAAGTGTTTTATCGGTAACATGCACTTGTCCGCCTAGTTTTTCAATCTCTGTTTTTAAAGCTTCTAAACGATCGGTTTCTTTAATTTTAAGCGTATGCAATCCTGATAAATCGCACGCTATTCCTAATCCGAAACAAGTGACTGCAATAGTTTGAGCAATATCTGGAGCATTCACTAAATCGAGTGTAATTAGAGTGTCTTTAGATACTTCTTCCACTTTATGAATTGAAATCGCATTGTCCTTAAACGTCGTTTCTACACCAAATTGATTGTAAATAGATGCTAAAACAGAATCGCCTTGTAACGACGTTTCTTTATACGACGACAAGGTAATTAAAGTTCCCACAGGACTTAAAGCTACAATACTATAGAAATATGAAGCCGAAGACCAATCGCTTTCTACGATTAGAGTTTGTTTGTCTACCGCATCTGTTTTAGGTTTCACCGTAATAATCTGACCTTCGAATGCTGCATCAATACCTAATTGATGTAATAAATTCAATGTCATTTTTATATAAGGTACAGAGGTAATTTCACCATCTAAAGTTAATTTTAAACCATTTTCTAAAGACGATCCAATTAACATTAATGCAGAAATATACTGGCTACTCACATTTGCTTTAAGCGTTACTTGATTTTGAGTAATTTTTTTACCTGAAATTTTTATAGGAGGAAATCCCTCGTTTTCAACATAAGTAATATCTGCTCCAAGATCACGTAAGGCATCAACTAAAATTTTAATCGGACGCTCTTTCATACGTTTTGATCCTGTTAGCGTTACCGATTTCCCTGCTTGACTAGAAAAGTAAGCCGTAAGAAAACGCATGGTTGTACCTGCATGATGAATATCGATAACATTGTCTGTAGACTTTAACGCCATTTGCATGACATCTGAGTCGTCTGAATTTGAAATGTTCTCTAAAGAAATATTTGGAAATAAAGCCTGTAAAACGAGTAAGCGATTCGATTCACTTTTAGAACCTGTAATGGTAACTTGTAATGGTTCTTGTATAATTTCAGACTGCTCTAAACTAATATTCATTATATACTATTTTAATTTTTTATTATTGTGATGCCTGTCGTGATCGCGCTTGGTTTTTAAGTCTAATTTCTTATCGAACGCCTCTTGCAGGTTAACTCCTGTTTGATTTGCTAAACAAAGCACTACAAAAACAACATCGGCTAACTCCTCGCCAAGATCTTTATTTTTATCGCTTTCTTTTTCACTTTGTTCGCCATAACGTCTGGCAATAATTCTTGCCACTTCTCCTACCTCTTCGGTAAGTTGTGCCATATTAGTAAGCTCGTTAAAATAGCGAACACCATGTTCTTTAATCCAAGAATCTACGGCTAATTGTGCATCTTCAATATTCATTTGTAAGAGTTTATGTAAAGTTGTCAAATATCTAACTTAAAAAAAAGATAAAGACTTGACAACTTGTTTACTTTCCTGCGTAAAACTACTATTTTATTTATTTTATTCTTAAAAAAGCAGGACTTATTCTATTCTTTTAGGACTATATTTTGGTTAACACCATTTTTTCTGATTCCTTATTAATCATCATCCCAAAAAAAGATTTAAACTGTTCGTAATCGTTAGTAAGAACAAAGGTGTTGTTAAAACTATAATTTACTTTAAACACAACCATATTTTCATTATTGGTAGATAAATAACTAAAATCGCCTTGCCCTCCATTAAATTGTACTTTAACACTTTCTGGAACAGTTTCTAGTTTGTAACCTTCAGGAATCATAAACGCTATATTATAACTGTATTTTTTGGGATGCTTAAATTCGATAGGAAATAAACGTTCTTCTTGTTTAAATACATTTTCTGTTTCGGTAAAAAATAACATGGGTGATACATAAATCTGATCGCCAATTTGTTCTGCTGCACTTTCTAAATTATACTCATAAGAATACTGAATAATAGATTTATTAAGATCGTCTTCATCTTTTATTATATAATTTGAAATCTCTATTTCACCTTTATTCAATTCCAAATCTCTAAGGCGTTCATCGTCTCCCATGCTTTCATACATACTTCTAAAGTTCATAACATTTGCATTGGTTAATCTTACCATAACACGCCCTTCTGCGCTTAAATCTGTTTTAAGCTTAACTTGTAAAGTACAAAGTTCTTCGGCCTTTAATTGATTCATTAAATTAACCCAAGCCGAACTTCCGTGTTCTCTTACAATACGTCCTTGCCAGTTTAGTGCGCGTGACGGCAATACATTAGGCATTGCATATTTGTAGGTCGCATCTAGTAATATTAATTTATCTTGTAGTTCTACAGCTGTAATTACATAATTAAAACCATTACGTGTAGGGAACAATGGGATGCCATGACTTTTAGTACTCACTAACACCGGATTTGCAGATATTCCAGCATAACGTAACATGGCGGTAAGCATTAAATTTATATCGGCAACATTTCCCATACCGTCTTTATACGCTTTTCTAACACCCTTTTCTGCATAATCGCCATAGTACTCGTTCCAAGCAACTTTAGATTTTACAAAATTATAAATGAGATTAATACGATCGGTCTGATTTTTAACATCAGCCAAAAGCGCATCTATATCGTCTTCAAAGTATCCCGATTTAGATAATTGTCCGCCAAAATCTTCGTGATCGTAAATGGTTTTGGTTACACTTTCCCAATCTGTTGAATATTTTTTAATATCGCCATTCGGACCTTTATACATGGCATACTCCCAGTCTACTTTAGAACGGTACACATCTATATTGTCTACAAAAACTTCCGTTTTTAAGGCAGGAATATCTATTAAACTAGCCTGATAAACGGTTTCGTTAAATTCCCATTGAGAGGTATCGAAAGATGATTTTGTAACTTGGGTAAAACCAGCGCCTTCTGTAACTCTGCTCTTACTGGTTACGTTTTCTATTCTATTAACTTTATTTTGCTTAACAATAGGCACATATGTAGCCTTTGGATTTAGGTGCTGATTAAAGTAAAAATATTCTGGAATACTAACTTTGGTTTCTAATTTTTTAACAGGAATATCGTATTGATATACTTGATCGTCTATACTTAAATACGGCGATTCCTTTCGGTACTGAAACTCTACAATACACCCGTCTGAAATGTTAGGCATTGTAAACTTAATTTGTTTCCAATACTTATTGGTTGCTTCTTCGAATATATTATCCCTATCTAATTTCTCATCTTTAATTTTACCATTAACTAAGGTGTAGGTGTATCCTTTTAATCCGTTTACTTGCTCTCCTTTAGAATTATTATCGGGATCGTAAAACGGTATACTTTGTGTGGCCCAATCTACACCCTCTTTATCGTAAATTTTTATACGCTTCTGAACTTCGGTAACGACTACAAATCCTATTTCTTTGTCGTAATTAAACTTAACTTCCTCGTTTAAATACAAAATCGTGGCATGTGCATCTGGATCTTTAGCATTGCTAGTTTCTTTTAGTTCTTCTTCCGAGACTTTTCCAAATCTGTAATCTTGGGCAAAACAGACTTGGAGGCTTAAAATAAATAGTAGGTTAAATAGTAATTTCATTGGGTTTAAATATTAATTAATAGAACAATTTTAGCATTATCGAGTTTGGAAACCGTGATCCAAAAATCTCTATACGCCTGGTAATCCTCTTTAGGATATAAGCCTTTGTTATAGGTTAATTTTCGGGTATATGTTAGAGAACCGTTTTCCTCTTCTTTTATGGATGAATAATACGAGCCAAATTTTGTTTCTAGTGCCACATCTTTCTGTAGCGCTTCAACGGCCAATCCGTCTTCTAGATGAATTTGATAGGAATCTGTGTCTATAAAACCACGCTCTATTTGAATAGGCATGGTGCGGTTAGTGTATCTTGGCGGAACATGAACCAATTTATTAAACACATTAGGTGCTAACAACAATCTTTTACCCGATTTGGACCCATAATTTCGCGCCGAAACCGATACGTTCTCTGTAAACTCAATATCTCGCTTATTGTTAGAGTAAGCGACATCCTTAATCTCTAAATCATTAATATGATCCCAATTATCTTTAAATCTTAATTTCTGATTTTTCTCTGTATCCTCTTCCAAACCGCGAGCTCCACGATATTGGGTTCCGTAGGATTTGACCTCAACATCAGCGTCAAAACTTCCATCATTATGTAATTGAATGTTAGCTGAAGTGTGTAATAAATTTTCTTCGGTATTATAAACCTTGGTATGCACAATTTTACCGCCCTCTGGAGTTATAATTAATGCATCTCTATCGTCTGTAAAATTAGCAATATATCCAAACGGTGTTTTCTGGCTCGTACATTCTAACCAAACATATCCATCTTCTGAAGGAATGGTTAATACCGCATGATTACCCTGCGTGCTTGAAAAATCCTTATCTATATTTTTAATCTCTTCACCTCCATAAATTAAAGCATAATAAGACGGCACTCCCACTACATTTAACAACGCATGTGTATAATTTGAAAGCGCTTTACAATCGCCATAACTCAATCGATCTACATCTTTAGCCAACATAGGTTTCCAACCACCAATTCCTACTTGCACACTAATGTATCTGGCTTTCTTTTGAAGATAATCATACACAATTCTAGCTTTTTCTTCGTTGGTAGATGTTTCTGCTGTTAATGCTTTTATGGTGGTAATTACACCTTCCGGAAGTTCTTGTGTATCGGCAAGCAAGCTTTCGTAAACCCAGGCACCAAAATCTTGCCAATTGGTATTTATGCCCTGAACACCTTTCATATCGAAGGTTTGCATGGCAACTTTTAAGCGTGGGGCGAACGTATAAAAATCTGGGCTATACGCTTCTGGTTTAATTGCCTTTAAATGTTCTGCAACAAAATGATAGTCCCCTTTTTTAGTAATATTATACCCATTAAAATGTTCTTCTTTTAAAGCTAAAGGCACATCGGTATCGTTTATAATTTGATAAGATGTATGTAAAACACTAGTATAATAGGCTTCTAAAGGCGACCACGAAGGAAGAAATGCAGTCATGGAATGTTCTACTTCCGAAATATAATCTATGGTATATGGATAAGAAACCGATTGGTGTTCTAAATACTTTATGCGATCGTCGTTATAAATAGAAATGCCATCGGCACGCGCAGCATCGTTAAAATCTTTTTCCTTATAACGTTTCACTTTATTGCCAGAAGCGTCATAAACTGTCGCTTCTAATGTTTTTATTTTTGTAGAGCTATCGTAAGGTTCGTAGGCATAAGCTTTGCTATCTCCAGACGCATTATAGATCGTGACTGTGCGATGGGTTTTAATCACCATCTTGTTATAGTTAAGTATATGTATTTCTACAGCGTTTGTTTTAACTAATACATTTGCATTTTTTGCTAAGGTTGCTTTTAATATAGGATTAGCGCTAAAATTAGATTGTGCAGGTAGTGATGCTGTTAGACCTATAAAAAAAAGGCTTAACATGTATTTAATTAACATAATTTGGCAAATTTGGGCTTAATAAATTTAACATTATTTATTAATAAAATCTACCTAAATCCTATTTATTCCTTGTTTTTAGAATCAATAATAATAGTAACTGGACCGTCGTTAATTAATTCTACTTTCATATCTGCACCAAACTCACCAGTTTGCACGGATTTCCCAAGGTCGGTTTCTAATTGTACCACAAAAGCTTCGTATAATGGAATAGCGATATCTGGTTTTGCGGCTTTAATATAACTTGGTCTGTTACCTTTTTTTGTAGACGCATACAGTGTAAACTGACTCACCACAATAGCGTCTCCTTCACTGGTGATTAAAGATGTATTCATCACACCAGCTTCATCTTCAAAAATGCGCAGATTCGCTATTTTTTTAGACAACCATGCAATGTCTTCTTGAGTATCTTCGGCTACAATTCCTAATAAAACTAAAAGTCCGTTAGATATATTCGCGACTTTATCGCCCGCAATTGTGACGCTAGCTTGTGATACACGTTGAATTACTGCTTTCATTAAAATCCTTCTTGATCTTTATCCCAAATATCGGTTCGATAATGTTCTTCTTCGCCTTCTACAATTTGCACATAACTTCTGTAGCGAGAAAAAGAAATCTCGTCACGATCTAAAGCATCCTTTACAGCACATTTTGGCTCTTCTATATGCAGGCAGTTATTAAATTTACAATCTTGTTTTAAGGCAAAAAATTCAGGAAAATAATCTCCTATTTCTACCTTTTCCATATCTACAACACCAAAACCTTTAATTCCTGGTGTGTCTATAATTCTAGCATCGAAACTTAAGTCGAACATCTCTGCAAATGTCGTAGTATGTTGTCCTTGCATATGTTGCGAAGAAATCGCTTTTGTCTTTAAATCTAAAGTAGGTTCTAAAGCGTTTACCAGTGTAGATTTCCCTACTCCAGAGTGCCCAGCAAACATGCTAACTTTACCTAGCATTAATGCTTTTACTTTGTCTAAATTCTTACCTGTTTCGGCAGAAATCCCAATACATTCATAACCTATTGCCCGATACACAGATGCTAAATAACGTACTTCTAGAATAGTTTTCTCGTCGTAAACATCTATTTTGTTAAAAAGCAAAACGGTTTTAATAGCATAAGCTTCGGCAGTGACTAGAAAACGATCTATAAAACTTGTAAGCGTAGGCGGATTATTAATAGTTATTAATAAAAACACCTGATCGATATTAGATGCTATAATATGTGTTTGCTTAGAAAGATTTACAGATTTACGAACAATATAATTCTTACGATCGTGAATGTGATGAATCACTCCTGTAGTAACATTATCCAGAGTTTCTATCTCAAAATCGACCAAATCTCCAACAGATATTGGATTGGTACTCTTTATACCTTTAAGTCTAAATTTCCCTTTTATACGGCAGTCGTAAGTCTCACCGTTTGGTGTTTTTACGGTGTACCAGCTCCCTGTTGATTTATATACTGTTCCTGTCATGAACTACAAAGATGCCACAAAAATTGAAGACTAAAAAATAATTTAATTAGTACAAAAACAATTATATTAGTTTTCATTAATTTTTAAACCTGAACTTATGAATCGATTGTTATTTATTGCTCTGTTATGTTTTATGTGCTTTACAGAGGTAACGGCACAAGTGGAATACAAAATTATCACATCTGTAGAATCTATTGTTCCTAACGGAATAGGACGATCTCGCTTAATTTCGTCTGTCGATGAACGTGATTACAAAGATTTCACATCTGAACAAACTACTGAGGAATCCAAAAGAAACAAATCTGATCGCGGGGATTTACGCGTGAAGAATTATGAAGAAACTAAACTTTTAAATTTCTATAATGTTGCCGGAATTCGTTTTCAAAATATCGCTTCTAATGATGCTGTAGTGAGCTCTAAAATAAACACCATGACTGAAGAAGGTTGGGAATTGGCTTTTGTAAGCAGTGCTGTTGAAAGCGATGCAGGAACAAACGATGGACAAGGAATTTTTATAACGCGTTATTTTTTTAAAAGAAATAAATAAAACAGACTAAAAAAGGGCCCGCAATTGCGAGCCCTTTTGATTATAGTATAAAAAATACAATCTTATTTATTGATTATTTTTTCTTGGTGATTAATAGATTCTTGGTGAATTGCCTTGAACATTTTTAAGATAAATTCTTCACTTAAACCATGCTCTTGTCCTTCTAATACCATCGCTCCTAAAATTTCATTCCAACGCTTACTCTGTAATACAGATACGTTTTTCTGACGTTTTAATGTTCCAATACCATCTGCAACAACCATACGCTTACCTAAAAGATCGATAACTTGATTATCGATAATATCGATTTTAGCTCTTAAATTACTTAAAGCCGTTAAATAATCTGCTTCAGAATCTGTTTCTTTTCTAATTTTAAGATCTTTCATGATCTGAACAAGAACAGAAGGTGTTACTTGCTGTGCCGCATCACTCCAAGCATTGTCTGGATCGTAATGTGTTTCAATCATTAAACCGTCAAAGTTTAAATCTAATGCCGTTTGACATACATCAAAAATCATATCACGTTTTCCTGTAATATGTGATGGGTCGTTAATTATTGGTAAATCTGGGAATTTAGATTGTAATTCGATCGCTAATTGCCATTCTGGATTGTTTCTATATTTTGTTTTCTCGTAAGTTGAAAACCCTCTATGAATAACCCCTAAATTTTTAATGTTAGCTGTTGCTAAACGCTCTACAGCACCTAACCACAATGCTAAATCTGGGTTTACTGGGTTTTTAATCAATACAATTTTATCTGTTCCTTCTAATGCATCTGCAATTTCTTGAACGATAAATGGGCTAACTGTAGAACGCGCTCCAATCCATAATAAATCTACGTCGTGTTCTAAAGCTAATTTTACGTGTGCTGCATTTGCTACTTCGGTAGCAATTTTCATTCCTGTTTCTGCCTTAACACGTTGTAACCATTTTAAACCTAAAGCACCAACTCCTTCGAACATTCCTGGTCTAGTTCTTGGCTTCCAAATTCCTGCTCTAAAATAGCTTACATCTGTATCTTTTAACTCATTTGCAATTTTTAATACTTGCTCTTCTGTTTCTGCGCTACAAGGACCTGCGATTACTAATGGGTGATCTAATTTTAAATCGTCTAACCAGGTTCTTAATTCTTTCTTGTTTTCCATAATGTTACTACTTTTTAAGCAATTCCTTTTAAAATATCTTTAATGCGATTTGTGTTTCTCATCTCGTTAAAAATAGCTTCAAAGTCATCTTTCTCTAATAAAATTTTAAATTGATTAAGGTTGTTAATATATTCATCTAATGTCTCAATAACATTAGTTTTGTTTTGTTTAAAAATGGGTGTCCACATATTTGGTGAACTTTTTGCTAAACGCACTGTCGATGCAAATCCACTCCCCGCCATATCAAAAATATCACGTTCGTTACGTTCTTTATCGATTACCGTTTTCCCTAACATAAAGGAGCTAATATGCGATAAGTGCGACACATAGGCTATATGTTTATCGTGCGATTCTGGATTCATATATCGAATACGCATACCTAAATCTGAAAACACACGTAAAGCACGTTCTTGCAATTTAAATGCTGTTTTCTCGACTTCGCAAATAATGTTTGTTTTGTCTTTAAACAAACCATTAATCGCGGCTTGAGGTCCTGAAAATTCTGTTCCCGCTATAGGATGACACGATAAATAATTTCTTCTATTTATATGGTGTTCTACCTTATGACAAACATCTAGTTTGGTAGACCCAACATCTATTACCAAAGTATCGTCAGACACTAAATCTAAAATCTTTGGAAGTAATTCTACCGACGCATCTACAGGAATAGACAAAATAACGAGGTCTGCATTTTTAACAGCATCTAAGGTTCCTTTTTCATCTATTAATCCGCTTACTAAAGCTTGATTAACATGATCGGGATTTTTATCTACACCAATTATCTTAGTTTCTGGATGCACCTTTTTAAGGTCTTTTACCATACTCCCACCAATTAGACCAATACCTATTACTACTATATTATCCATAAGTATTTAGTTTTGAGTTCTAATTCGGGTAATTGCTTCTTGTAATTGCTCTTCTGATGCACATAACGAAAAACGAATATAGCCTTTACCTTGACTTCCAAAAATGATTCCTGGAGTGATGAAAATTGAATTATCATATAAAATTTTATCAATAAACGATTCGGCATCTACACCCGCTGGTAATTTAGACCATACAAATAAACCTGTGGTACTCTCGTCGTAAGTACAACCTAATAAATCTGCAAGTTCCCAAACCAGTTTACGTCGTTTTTCATAAGCCACATTTAGGTTTTTAAACCATTCGTCTGTACTTTTTAAAGCTTCAATAGCACCTTTCTGTATGCCGTAAAACATCCCAGAATCCATATTACTTTTAACTTTTAAAATAGCGCCTAAATGCTCGGCATTTCCTAAAACCATTCCAACGCGCCAACCTGCCATGTTAAATGTTTTGCTTAACGAATTAAGCTCTACACATACATCTTTTGCTCCTGGAACACTTAAAATACTTGTCGGATTGTTGTTTAAAACAAAACTATATGGGTTATCGTTAACAATTAATATATCATTACGCTTGGCAAAAGCAACCAAATCTTGGTATAAGGCTTCGGTAGCATTTGCACCCGTTGGCATATGCGGATAATTAACCCACATCACTTTTACTTTACTTAAATCTGTTTGCTCTAAAGCATCTAAATCAGGTAACCACCCATTGGTTTCATCTAAATCGTAAGTCACCGCTTTCGCTTCAACTAATTTAGTAACCGATGCATAGGTTGGATATCCTGGATTCGGAATTAAAACCTCGTCCCCAGCATTTAAAAAAGCCATAGAAATATGAAGAATGCCTTCTTTACTACCCATTAAAGGCAAAATTTCTGAAGCCGGATCTACATCTACACCAAATTGTGCTTTGTAAAATGCGCCCATAGCTTCACGCAATTCTGGCAAACCTTGATAACTCTGATATTGGTGTACATTTGGGTATTTAAAACTTTCGGTAATAGCATCTACTACACGTTGTGGTGGCATTAAATCTGGGCTTCCTATCCCAAGATTTATTATCGGTTTTCCACTTGCTTTTAAGGCATTTACTTCTCTTAATTTTTTAGAGAAGTAGTATTCCTCGACCGTTTGTAACCTGTTTGCTACAGTTATCATAATTTTGCGTTTTTATATTCGCCAAGTACTTTAAATTCCTTCACCATAATATCTAATATGGATTTTGCTTTCTCGAAATTGCTATATTTTAAGAATGTTACATCCACAAAAAATGCATATTTCCAAGGGGTTTCAATCTTTGGTAACGATTGTATTTTAGTTAAACTCATTCTACAATCGCTAAGTACATTTAAAACACTTGCTAAGCTACCGCGTTTGTGTTCTGCCACAAATCGGATAGACGCCTTAGTAATTTCACTTTCATCTAAAACAGAATTCTGTGTTTTTACTATTACAAATCGCGTTTCGTTTTCTTTTATCGTCTGAATACTTTCAGCCAAAATTTCCAATCCAAAAATTTCTGCAGCCGTTTTACTTGCAATAGCTGCAACTCCCATTAATTGATTTGTTTTAATACGCTCCGCAGTTTCTGCTGTATCTTTATCTTCTACCAACTTAATATGCGGGTAATCTTTAAAGAAAATTTTACACTGCAATAAAGCCATAGGATGCGAATACACTTCTTTAATGTCTTCTATTTTCTGACCTGGATAAGCCATTAAATTATGCTGAATATCTAAATAGTGTTCCCCGATTATATGAAGATTAAACTTATCTATTAACGCGTAATTTGGTAAAATTGATCCAGCAATGGTATTCTCCAGAGCCATAACCGCCACATCACTTTTTTTACTAATAAGATTATCGACCACAGCGTCGAAAGACATACATTCATCAATTTCTACATCGTTATCAAAATACGTTTTAGCAACGATGTGATGGAATGATCCCTTTATACCTTGAATTGAAACTGTTTTTACCATATATAAAAAAAGTCTCGATTTTCATCGAGACTTTATATTAAATTTATCCTTATAAATTACACATACAACGCCTCATTCCTCTTGCTAAAAAAGAAATAGAAAAAATTAAAATATGTGAAACTTGTATTTTGCATATATTGCTTTTGTGGCCACTAAATTAGATAATAATTTCACATTACAAAACATTTCAATTATTTATTTTGATTTATCTATATAGTTTTAAAGAAATTAAGGTTATTCGTAAAATAAATTATATAATGTTTACTTTTGAGTAAAGTATAGTAAAATGTCAATAAAGGTAGAAGAACTTAGTAAAGTGTATGGTACTCAAAAAGTACTAGATAATATTTCGTTTTCTGTAGGAAAACCAGAAATTGTTGGTTTTTTAGGACCAAATGGTGCTGGAAAATCTACAATGATGAAAATTTTAACCACTTTTATAGATGCCTCTTCAGGTAAGGCTGAAGTGAATGGCTTTAATGTTCAGGAAAACATGAATAAAGTGCAACAGAGTGTAGGATACCTTCCCGAACACAACCCGTTGTATTTAGATATGTATATTAAAGAATATTTAGCGTTTAACGCAGATATATACCACGTCCCTAAACAACGTATTGCCGAAGTTATTGAACTCACAGGTTTAACGCCGGAATCCCATAAAAAAATCGGTCAGCTTTCTAAAGGATATCGCCAACGTGTGGGCTTAGCCAATGCCTTACTACACGACCCTGAGGTATTGATATTAGACGAACCTACAACGGGTTTAGATCCAAATCAATTGGTGTCTATTCGCGAACTGATTAGAGATATTGGAAAAACAAAAACGGTTTTTCTGTCTACCCACATCATGCAAGAGGTTGAAGCCATGTGCGACCGCGTAATTATTATTAATAAGGGGCAGATTGTTGCAGATAAGAAGTTAAAAGATTTACAGGCAGGAAAAGCTCAAGTTGTTTTAGTGGAGTTTGATTTTCGTGTAGAAGATGCGTTTTTACTCCGTTTACCACATGTTACTTCTGTAGCCAACACTTATGGATTTGTATATGAAATCACTTTTGCAACGGCTGAAGATATGCGTCCGAAAGTATTTGATTTTGCCCATGACAATGAATTGAAAATTTTTCAACTGACTCAGAAAAACGAGAGTTTAGAAGAGCTATTTAGGACAATGACACAAGATTAATTAATCTTCGAAATATAATTGTCCTTTAAATTTTACATCGACGTCTATAGTTGCAGGTCTGTTTTTAGATATTAAATCGCCTGTACTTACTAGCTCTCCGGTTAAGGATTCTTGCGGATTAACAATAATATCGTTACTACCTCTATGGTAAACATTTACGGTATTTGCTATTAAATTGGCGCCCTCAAAGCGTCCGCCTCCAGCATAAAATCCAACCGATAGTGTATTAGAGTTTCCAGATATATAATAAACCGAAATATTATTAGACACCACATCTAATTCTTCTACGTCTACTTGTAATCTAAAATCGCCCACAGTAAAAACTTCGGAATTATTATAATCTTCCGAGAACAGTTCTAGTTTATCAAGTGTTAGAACACCTTCAGATTTTATTTCGAACTGCGTCGAACTTCTAATTACATTAAAAGATGGTGCTGTTATTGTAATCTTAGTAGGGTCGTAATCTCTAAACAAGTTACACGTATTGTGATCTGTTAATTGTAATTCACCAGCGACAACTTTAACCTCAACATCGTTCATTAAGTTTTCGCCAGTTTCGATAAGCGCTTTTAATTTTGCGCCCTGAATTATAGTTAATTCTATATTTCTATTCACTAGAATTTTTTCAAAAGCATCTAATTCTATCGTTTTTGAGATGATTGTTCCGCTTGTTTGAAAACAATCGTTAGCGCTTTCGCTATCGCAAGAGCATACAAATATTACTAATAATATGGCTAATATCTTTTTCATCTTTTACAACCGTATTCCTACTCCAAATTCTACACATTCTGCCTTTGCTCCATGCGTTTTCAACGTAACAGCTCCGAACCATTTTTCTCCAAAATATCGTTTTAATCCAACTCTTAAATACGTTTGGCCTTCAAAATCGAACGGATAATACACGTAGTACCCCACTTGTGTTTCGATAGACATTTTATTTATAAATAGCTCGTGACCTACAAATAAACCTACACGTTTATAATCTGTATCCGCATCTATATTTCGTTCTGGAAAAGCTACCGCATTATATGCTATTAAATCTTTTAGGAAATTAGAAAAAAACACATCTGTTCCCACTTGTACCGCACTTTTTCTAGATAACCGCTTGTCTGCATAAGCAGAAAGCACATAAAAAGAAGATTGGCCCATCCCGATAACATCACTTTCATTAACACCACTACGAAAAGCCAAATTATATTTTATAGGCTGCGTGAATTTTTCTGTAACTTCAGAATGCACAAACTCAGGATCTTCGTCCTCCAGATTATACGTCACCCCAACATTAAGTGCTACAGTATTAATACTCGCATTGGGCGCCACAAAATTAGCATTAGAATAATGAAGAAGCGATAGGCCGGCCTGAATTCCGAAACGGTCAAAAATACGTTCGCGCTTATAATTCACCATAAAATACGTTCCACTTAAAATGGTAGAACCAAAAGCTGTATTCTTAAAATTATCGTGTTTATCGTACGGATTGGTGTTATAAGCTAGACCTTGGCCAATGCGCAACATTAAATTCCGTTTAAAAAAATAGAAATTGTAATGTGCGTATACCGCATAATTATTGCCTAGAGTTTCATTTTTTAAATTCTGATACGAAAAAGACACTCCATATTCCGGGTAATTATAAGCTTCTTGCCAGTCTTGATTACCGAATGTCTTTTTATTCCACCCCACAATTACACCTTCCGGATGTCCCTGAATAAGGTGTAAAATACTATTATTATGAAGGGCAATATTGCCTCTAAAATAATTGACATCTACATAAGATGAATTTGTTGTCTCTTGTGAAAACACTACAGATGAAATCGCAAAACACAGTAAAAGTAGCAGGTGCTTCATAAAACTATTTGAGGGTCAAAAGTAACAGATTTATTAAAACAACGCAGATGCAATCGCTTTTATATTATCACTTTTCCCCATAGAATAGTAATGTAAAAATGGAACGCCAGCGTCTTTTAATTCTTTAGATTGCTGAATAGCAAATTCGATTCCGACTTGTCTCACCGCTTTACTATCTTTACATCCTTCTACCGCATCGATTAAATCTTCTGGTAAATCGATTTTAAAAACTTGAGGTAAGATTTGTAGATGACGTTGTACAGCGATTGGTTTAATTCCCGGAATAATAGGAATAGTAATCCCGATAGCTCGCGCTTTTTCTACAAAATCGAAATATTTCTGATTGTCGAAAAACATCTGTGTTACCACATAATCGGCTCCGGCATCTACCTTCGCTTTTAATCGTTTTAAATCTGTATTTAAAGATGGTGCTTCCATGTGTTTTTCTGGATATCCAGCCACACCAATACAGAAATCGTAATTATGTTCTACTTTAATATCGTCGTGAAGGTATTTCCCTTGATTAAGATTAGAAATTTGCTCTACCAATTCACTAGCATACTTGTTTCCGCCTGGAGTAGCTTTAAAATACGATTCGTCTTTACGCGCATCACCACGCAAAGCCACCACATTGTCTAAACCTAAATAATGACAATCGACTAAAACATACTCGGTTTCTTCTTTTGTAAAACCACCACAAAGTAAATGCGGAATAGCATCGACTTTATATTTATGCATAATTGAAGCGCAAATACCAACTGTTCCAGGACGCATACGGGTGATGCGTTTATCTAAAAGTCCGTTACCTTTATCGACGTAAACATACTCTTCGCGAGACGTAGTAACATCAATAAATGGAGGTTTAAACTCCATTAACGGATCTATATTATTATATAAATCTTGAATATTTTTACCTTTCTGAGGCGGAATAACTTCAAAAGAGAATAATGTTTTTCCGTTGGCTTGTTTTATGTGATCTGTAACTTTCATTATTTAGTCAATGCCTTTTTAATCGTTTCGTAGTCTTCCTTATATTCCCAATATATAAGTCGACCATCCATGTAATCTGTTAATATAAAATTTTCACTAACCGATTTAATACGCGAAATTGCCACCGTTTTTTTAGTAAAATTTTCGGCTTCTACACGCTCACTAATTTCTTTATTATCAGCATCGAAACCATGAACAATACTATGGCTACCCAAATGTAATTCTATGAATTTCTTACTCATAATTATATTAATTTAATCGGCCAGATTCGGACTTAACCACTTCTCTGCTTCTTCGTTACTAATACCACGACGCTTCGCATAATCGACCAACTGATCGTTAGTGATTTTACCCAAACCAAAGTACTTCGCTTCTTTATTTGCAAAATAATACCCACTTACACTAGCAGCAGGCCACATGGCTAAACTATCTGTTATCTCTACTCCAATTTCTTCCTTCACCTTTAAAAGTTTCCAAATGGTTTTCTTTTCTAGGTGATCTGGACAAGCAGGATATCCCGGTGCTGGACGTACGCCCTTATAGGTTTCTTTAATTAAATCTTCGTTTGAAAGTGTTTCACTAGAATCGTAACCCCAATAATTTATTCTGATTTCTTTATGAAGATATTCTGCAAAAGCTTCTGCCAAACGATCGGCTATGGCTTTTATCATAATCGAATTGTAATCGTCATGATTGGCTTCAAATTCTTTTGCTAAATCTGCTGTCCCAAAACCTGTACTTACACAGAAACATCCCATGTAATCCTGAATTCCGGTGTCTTTTGGAGCAATAAAATCGGATAAAGCAAAATTAGGAACGCCTTCGCGCTTATCTAATTGCTGACGTAAGGTTAAAAAGGTAACTTTAGTTTTTCCGTCTTCATCATAAATCTCAATATCATCGTCATTAATCGTGTTCGCAGGAAACAACCCAAAAATGGCTTTAGCGCCTAATAATTTCTCATCTAACACGCGTTTCAATAATTCTTTAGCATCGGCAAACAATTCTGTGGCTTGCTCGCCTACCACCTCATCGGTTAAGATATCTGGATATCTTCCATGTAAATCCCAACTTCTAAAAAACGGACTCCAATCTATAAATTCTTCCAACTTTTTAAGGTCGAAATCTTGAATAACTTGAATACCCAATTGATTAGGCTTTACAATTTCTGATGTATTCCAATCAATTTTAAATTTACGCTTTCTCGCATCTTCTATCGTAACGAAATTTTTCTTTTTTCCGCGTTTTAAAAACTGTTCACGGAATTTTTCGTACTCCTCACGAATCTGTTCTTTGTACACTTTATTATCTGCTCCTAACAAATTACCTACTACAGTAACTGCTCTAGAAGCATCGTTTACATGCACAACCGCATTTGTATAATTAGGAGCAATTTTAACTGCAGAGTGTGCTCTAGAAGTTGTCGCTCCACCAATAAGTAATGGAATTGTAAACTTCTGACGTTCCATTTCTTTAGACAGGTACACCATTTCGTCTAGAGATGGTGTTATTAATCCGCTTAATCCAATGGCATCTACATTCTCGGCTTTTGCTCTTTCTATAATTTTTTCTGGGGGCACCATAACACCAAGATCTACAATCTCGTAATTGTTACAACCTAGAACAACACTTACAATATTTTTACCAATATCGTGAACATCCCCTTTTACGGTAGCCATTAATATTTTACCAGCAAACTCTTGTTTTCCGTCTTTTTCTGCTTCAATAAAAGGCTGTAAATAAGCCACAGCTTTTTTCATGACACGTGCAGATTTAACAACTTGAGGCAAGAACATTTTTCCGCTCCCAAATAAATCTCCCACGACATTCATTCCTATCATTAAATGACCTTCGATAACATGAATAGGTTTTTCACTTTCTTGTCGCGCTTGCTCTACATCTTCAATAATAAAAGCGTCGATACCTTTTACCAGAGCGTGCGTAATTCTATCTTGCAATTCGTGACTACGCCATTCTAAGACTTTATCGCCGTCTACCTTCTTATCTCCTTTTACAGTTTCTGCAAAATCTAGTAAACGCTCTGTCGCATCATCACCTCGATTAAATAATACATCTTCGACATGCTGTAAAAGATCTTTCGGAATTTCGTCGTAAATCTCCAACATGGTCGGATTTACAATTCCAATATTCAGTCCATGTTTAATAGCGTGATATAAGAATGCTGAATTTATCGCTTCACGCACTACCGTGTTTCCTCTAAATGAAAACGACACATTACTCACGCCTCCAGAAACACTTGCATAAGGTAAATTCTCACGAATCCATTTTGTGGCATTAAAGAAATCTAAGGCGTTTAAGCGATGCTCATCCATTCCTGTTGCTACTGGAAAAATGTTTGGATCGAAAATAATATCTTCGGGTGGGAACTTCACTTTATCGACTAAGATATCGTAAGAACGCTTACAAATGTCTATTCGACGCTGATACGTATCGGCTTGTCCATCTTCATCGAATGCCATAACAACCATTGCGGCACCATAGCGTTTTACCAATTTTGCATGATGAATAAATGCTTCTTCACCTTCTTTTAAACTGATCGAGTTAACTACCGATTTTCCCTGTACCACTTGAAGACCGGCTTCAATAATATCCCATTTAGAACTATCAATCATGATAGGCACACGAGCAATATCTGGTTCTGAAGCAATTAAATTCAGGAATTTTACCATGGCTTCTGCACCATCTAACATTCCTTCGTCCATGTTTACATCGATAATTTGCGCACCACCTTCTACTTGGTCGCGGGCAACATCTAAAGCTTCATCGAATTTTTCTTCTTTAATTAATCGTAAGAATTTTCTAGAACCGGTAACATTAGTTCGCTCTCCTACATTTATAAAATTACTTTCTGGAGTCACGATTAATGGCTCTAATCCAGAAAGACTTAAATATTTAGGTTTGTTATTTTTTGACATGCTGTTTTTTCTTTTCGATTCTCAATTAAGCGCTAACAACGGCTTGTCTAGGTTTATATTTTGCAGCAACTTCTGCAATCAGTTTAATATGTTCTGGCGTTGTACCACAACACCCTCCAATAATATTAATAATATTTGCTTTTAAGTAGTTCTCTATAAGTTCTTGCATTTGCTCTGCAGATTGGTCGTATTCACCAAAGGCATTAGGCAACCCTGCATTGGGATGCGCAGAGGTATAGAAATCTGTTTCGTTAGATAAACGTTGTAAATACGGCTGTAATTGATCGGCTCCTAAGGCGCAATTAAATCCAACACTTAATAATGGAATATGAGAAATAGACAATAAAAAAGCTTCTACAGTTTGGCCGGACAATGTTCTTCCAGATGCATCTGTAATGGTTCCAGACACCATAATAGGAATTTTAATGCCACGTTCTTCTTGCACTTGATCTATTGCAAACAATGCGGCTTTCGCATTCAACGTATCGAAAATGGTTTCTACTAAAAGCATATCTACACCACCATCTAACAACGCTTCTGTTTGTTGATGATAGGCTTTTCTTAATTCTTCGAAAGTTACTGCACGATATTCTGGACGGTCTACGTCTGGAGATAAACTTGCTGTACGGTTTGTAGGCCCAATACTTCCAGCGACAAATCGTGGCTTATCCGGATTTTCTTTCGTCATTTCTTCAGCTACTTCTTTTGCAATTCTAGCCGATTCGAAATTAAGTTCGTAAACCAAATCTTCCATGTCGTAATCTGCCATTGCAATAGTTGTTCCCGAGAAGGTATTGGTTTCTACAATATCTGCTCCTGCTTCGAAATATTTTCGATGAATAGCTGCTATGGCTTGCGGTTGGGTTAACGACAATAAATCGTTATTTCCTTTTAAAGACGTTGGGTAATCTTTAAAACGTTCACCTCTAAAATCTTCTTCAGAAAAATTATAACGTTGCAACATGGTACCCATAGCACCGTCTAGCACTAAAATACGTTGTTGAATGGCTTGATAAATGTTTGACATTTTTGATGTTTTATATCAGTATGTCATCAGGAAAGAAAGGAATTTCTCTTGGGTTATCTGCCCCTTTGAAAGTGATTTCATTGAGTAGAATGTAGCACCTTCTTTAAGTGTGGTAAAGGGTTGCTAAGGCTTCACCGGGTCTATCCCTCTGCCTTTCGTGATAACGAATTATTATGGTTATGAACTAAGCTACAAATAAAAGTAATAATTTTTTATTATCCTCATTTTTGAAGCAATTATTATGCTAATTCTCGAATAAATCCGAAGATAAATAACGATCTCCACGATCGCAAATTATGGCGACTACCACACCAGATTCTAAAGTGTCTATAATTTTTAGAGCGCTAGCAACAGCACCTCCACTACTCATACCTCCAAACACACCTTCTTCTTTGGCTAATCGCTGTGTCATAATTTTAGCATCTTCTTCGCTAACTTCAACCACTTGGTCGACTTTAGTTTTATCGAAAATTTCTGGCAAATATGCCTCTGGCCATTTTCGAATACCTGGTATTTTAGCTCCATCTTTAGGCTGTGCACCTACAATGGTAATAGTTTTATTCTTTTCTTTAAGAAAAGTAGAAACACCCATTATAGTTCCAGTAGTTCCCATGGCAGACACAAAATGAGTTATTTCCCCATCGGTAGCCTCCCAAATTTCAGGACCTGTAGTTTTATAATGCGCTTTCCAATTGTCTGGATTTGAAAACTGATTTAGCATAAAATAACCTTTTTGGTCACGTAACTCGATAGCTAGATCCCGAGCGCCTTCTATTCCTATTTCTTTAGGGGTTAGAATTAACTCTGCCCCATAGGCTCGCATACTTTTTATACGCTCTTCAGTAGAGTTTTCGGGCATAACAAGCACCATATTAACGCCCAATAAAGGAGCGATAAAAGCTAATGCAATTCCGGTATTTCCACTAGTCGCTTCAACTAAAGTATCGCCTTTTTTAATATCACCACGTTGTAATGCTTCGTTAATCATATTAAACGCGGCTCTATCTTTTACACTACCTCCTGGATTATTTCCTTCCAACTTAAGAAGTAGTTTAACATTAGGATTATTGTGTAAGTGCGTAGCCTCTACTAAAGGCGTTCGACCTATTTGATCTAAAATGCCTTCCGTTTTAATCATGCTTACGCGATCTAATATTAAACTCTTTTTGATAGGTTAAAATTGAACCTTGAGGCACTGAAACTGTTACACAAACATTTGCACCAATAATAGTGTCGGCACCTATAACAACATCGCCACCTAAAATGGTTGCGTTTGCATAGATGATAACATTATCCTCTATAGTAGGATGACGTTTTGTAGCAGACAAACTCTTTTTAACTTGAACACCTCCCAAGGTTACCCCTTGATAGATCTTAACGTTGTTTTTAATGATCGAAGTTTCTCCAATTACAATACCTGTGGCATGATCTATAAAAAATGAATCTCCAATTTCTGCACCAGGATGGATATCTGTACCTGTAATACCGTGGGCATACTCACTCATCATTCTAGGAATAACAGGCACTTTAAGGTTAGATAACTCATGACTTAATCGATAAATTGCAATGGCATAAAAACCAGGATATGCCAAGTATACTTCTTCTAAACTTTTAGCTGCAGGATCGTTTTGCTCGATCGCAATAGCATCTAAATCTAAACGACGTCTAATACTAGGTAAGTTATATTTAAAAGTCTCCCAAATTTGAAAAGCATTATCAATCTCTAGTTTTTTGCTCATTTCAATGAACAAATTTTCTAAATGCTGAAGCTCTGTTGCGGGTTCATCGTCGAACATTACATAAAACAAGTGTTTTGTAAATGTTGCAATGGAGTCTTTTAGTCTAACATTATATGTCTTTGAAACCAATTTATTTTGCAATTTAGTATCTTCTATCATAAAAACACATCTTTAATTTTAAATAACAGTCGGATTTATTTCAACTAATTTACAGTCTATTTTACAAAACGACTAATTTAAAACCAGATTTTATACAATAGCTTGAACCACTGCTTTTGGAGCTTCTTTACGTGTACCATCAAAACCATCAATTCCACTTACCGTTGTGTATTTAAGCACATACTTTTTACCTGGATTAATAATTTTATAAGCCGATTGACACATTAAAGTTGCCTCGTGGAAACCACAAAGAATTAATTTTAACTTTCCAGGATACGTATTTACATCTCCAATAGCGTAAATTCCAGGAATGTTTGTCTGATAATCTAAGGCATTATCTACTTTAATAGCATTTTTTTCTATCTCTAATCCCCAATTTCCGATTGGTCCTAATTTTGGAGACAATCCGAATAATGGAATAAAATAATCTGTATCTATTGTAAACTCTTCATCTGCTTTTTTAACAGTCACGCCTTCAATATGATTTTCTCCAGCAACGCCAACAACTTCTGCAGGTGTCACTAAATTAATCTTTCCTAGAAGTTTTAATTCTTGAACTTTTTCTACAGAATCTAAAGCACCACGGAATTCGTTACGTCTGTGAATAAGCGTAACTTCTGAAGCGATATCGGCTAAGAAGATACTCCAATCTAGAGCAGAATCTCCTCCACCTGAAATAACAACACGTTTATTTCTATATTTTTCCGGATCTTTAATAAAGTAATCTACACCGTGATCTTCGTAATTTGCAATATTTTCAATCAGTGGTTTTCTAGGTTCAAAAGAGCCTAAACCACCTGCAATAGCTACTACTGGTGCTTGGTGTTGAGTGCCTTTATTTGTTGTAACAATAAACGATCCATCTTCTTGTTTCTCTATAGTTTCAGCACGCTCTCCTAAGGTAAACCCTGGCTCGAATTGCTTCCCTTGCTCTAACAAGTTTTTAGTTAAATCTCCAGCTAATACTTCTGGAAATCCTGGAATATCGTATATCGGTTTTTTAGGATAAAGTTCTGAACATTGCCCACCAGCTTGTGGTAAAGCATCAATTAAATGACATTTAAGTTTTAATAATCCTGCTTCAAACACAGTAAATAGTCCTGTTGGTCCTGCTCCTATTATTAGTATATCTGTTTGTATCATTTTGATAATTTTTACTGAAATAACGTTTTTATTTTTTTTTATAACGCAGATGTTAACTCGCGTAATTCTGTTTTAATTCTATTCAAGTTTGTACGTTCATTAACGACTTCTCCTATTACAATTATAGCAGGAGAACTCAATTTTTGTTGTTCTACAATCTCTTGTATAGAATTAATGGTCCCTATACCTGTTTTTTCATTGGCATACGTTCCATTTTGTATAATAGCTATCGGAAGCTCATGTTTATTTTCACTTTTAAACACTTGCACAATTTCCGTTAATTTACTCATCCCCATCAAAATGACTACGGTTGCAGACGATTTGGCTGCTAATGTAATATCTCCAGAGATTTCGTGATTCTTAGTCGTTCCCGTGATTACCCAGAAACTTTCAGAAATTCCGCGCTTCGTTAAAGGGATTCCTTGATTTGTTGGTACTGCTAAAGCAGAGGACATTCCAGGAACAACATCTACTTCTAGATGATTTAATTTAGCATATTCAATTTCTTCTGCACCTCTTCCAAAAACAAATGGGTCTCCGCCTTTTAGACGAACCACATGCCCAAAACTTTTTGCACGTTGTACAATAAGTTCATTAATTTGTTCTTGTTGATATGCGTAACACCCTTTGCGTTTCCCAACGAAAATAACTTCCTTAGTGGTTGAAGCATATTTTAGTAAGTCAACATTTACAAGCGCGTCGTACAGGATGACATCGGCAGATTCAATTGCTTTTACCGCTTTAATCGATATTAAATCTGGATCTCCTGGACCGGCACCTACTACCGTTAATTTAGGTATGTTGTTAGTTGTTTGCATGGACTAATTCGCGTGATCTAAAAACGTCAATGGTGTTAAAAAAAGCTTTGGTTTGGTTAATATATGTGGTTGCAAATTCTTTATTCGGTTCGTTTTTATTAATCTGGTAAACGAAATCTGAAAAACTATTTTTTGTATCTAAAGTAATTTTATTGGACTCGATAAAGGTATCGTCGAATAAGCTAATAATATTGGCTTGAGAATTGGTTTTAACATCTTCTGAAAGCAATAAAGCCTTGGCTGCGTTTACATTTGCCGTATATGCTAAATAAATCGCATCTGCCCATTGTTCTGTAGATTCGAAAACCTCATCGGCTTTTTCTAATTTCTCTTTAGCTTCTAATAATAACGTAGCGACCAAATCGATTACAACACCTGCACATTCTCCAACACCTACTTCTTGCTTATATTCTTCACTTGTTCCCCAATCGATAAAATCGCTTGGCTCTAAGTTTTCAGTATCTGACAAGGTTACTAAGAAATTATAAAAATATTTCTGTCCCTCACGACGATCGTAATATTCTAAAAATGACTCATCAGGATTTCCATTCGCCTCAAAATCGTCTAAAATTAAACGCAAAGCTTGTGGCCCTCTTTTAGAAGGTAATTTGATTACTTTATCTGAAAAACGTCCTTCTCCGTTTCCTAAAACACCTCCGCCTAACAACACTTGTACTGCAGGAGCAACAAGTTTATCTTTGGTACGAATAGACATTCCTTGAAAGCCAATATGCGCCATATTGTGTTGTCCGCAAGCATTCATACAACCACTAATTTTAATAGTGATATCCTGATTATTGATGTATTGTGGGTATTCAGAATAAAGTACTTTCTCCAACTCATCTGCCATTCCTGTACTACTAGCAATACCTAAATTACACGTATCTGTACCTGGACAAGCCGTGATATCTGTAGTCGCATTATATCCTGCATCTACAAAATCTAAAGCTTTTAATTCTTGGTAGAAAAATGGTAATAGTTCTGCTTTTACGTGACGGATTAAAATGTTTTGTCTTAAAGAAAAACGTAACTCATCGGCCGCATAATTTTTTATTAAGGATGCTAATTTTCTAGCTTTATCTGTATAAAAATCACCTAACTTAATTTTTATTCCTATGGAAAATAACCCCTCTTGTTTCTGAGGAATTACATTTAAGGCTCTCCAACTGTTATATGCATTCTCGTCTTCAATATCAACTTGAGGTACCGCAACATCTGCAATTTTAACAGCATCGTCATTGGCTTCAATATGCACTTCTTGATTAGATAATGCCTTTTGCTCGGCTTCAACTAATTCTAAAAACTTCTCTACGCCATATTCTTTTATTAAGAATTTCATACGTGCTTTCATACGTCTAGCACGTTCACCATGACGGTCGAAAATACGCAATACACTCTCTATTAAAGGAATGATCTTATAGGTAGGTAAGAAGTCATAAATTAAATCTGCACTTCTTGGTTGAGACCCTAAACCTCCTCCTAGCATCACTTTAAATCCGCGCTCACCATCTTTAATTTTTGGAATAAATCCTAAATCATGGATATAACTTAGCGCTGTATCAGCATCGGATGACGAAAAAGACATTTTAAATTTACGTCCCATTTCTTGACAGATTGGGTTACGTAAGAAAAATTGAAATACAGCATGCGCATAAGGTGTTACATCGAAAGGTTCGTTTACATCGATTCCCGCTGTTTCACTGGCTGTCACATTTCTTACTGTATTACCACAAGCTTCACGTAACGTAATATCGTCTTGTTCCAATTGCGACCATAATTCTGGAGTATCGTCTATACTAACGTAATGGATTTGAATATCCTGACGTGTAGTAATATGTAATCGTCCTGTAGAAAAACGATCTGAAACATCTGAGATTCTTAACAACTGATTCGATGTTACTTTACCATAAGGCAATTTAATACGAATCATTTGCACGCCTGCTTGACGTTGCCCGTAAATACCACGAGCTAAACGTAGACTTCTAAAACTCTCATCTGTTAGACTGCCTTCATTGAATAATCGAATTTTTTTCTCTAATTCGATTATATCCTTCTCTACAACTGGGTTTTCTATTTCTGATCTAAAACTTTGCATGATTGTTTCTCATTTATTGAAAGTGAATTCCACACTCTCTATTTTGTAAGGCTTTGGTAGGGTCAAAATAAAATTGGTTTTTCGGAAGATCTTGCTCTACGATATAAGCATCTAAATCTTCATCTGACCAGTAATAAAATGGGCTGACTTTTAAAACACCATCTTTACTCCAGCTTAAAATATCTTTAGACTTTCTATATTCCGTTTGTCTAACACGAATATTTGTAAACCAAAGCTCTGGCTCTTGTTCGGCTAGAGCTCTTCTAAAAGGCTCTAGCTTTACAACTTCTGTAAATTCGGCATGTTTTGGGCTGGTTACGTCCGGGATTCCTATTGTTGTTTCAATTGCCGATTTACTCAACATAGGCTCATATTTTTCAACATTTAAGTTGAATGTATTTATTAATGAACTAGCGTGTTCATAAGTTTCTGGCGTATTAAATAAGGTATCGCACCAGATCACTTTTATATTATTATCTTGTTTAGAAATTGTACTTAACAATACTGCAGAATACACTCCAAAACTTGTGGTAACTATTTTATTTTCAGTTAAAGCTAACGCCCAATCAATTATTTGCTGAGGGGTTTTATCTCTTAATTCTTTATTCCAATACGTAATATCTATAGTACTGTCCAACATAATATCATCTTTTCTTACTTACCTCTATTCCCCTATCGGGTTAGTAGGTTATTTGACAAATGTATATGTTGTTCCCAACATATGCAAACTAATTTTTAAAAAATAATGTTAAACTAAATCGGCTAACGACTTATTATTGAAGATATCAAGTGTTTTATCTCGCACTTCTGCCATTAAAGTATGTACGCCACAAAGGGTTTCATCCGGGCAATCGTCGCATTTTTCGTAGAAATTAAGACTTACGCATGGCACCATAGCAATGGGACCTTCAAGCGTCCTCATTACTAAAGACATTTTAATATCTTGAGGAGCTTTTAGCAGATAATATCCTCCATTTTTCCCTTTTTTAGACCCTAACACTCCTATTTTTCGGAGTGTTAGCAAAATACTTTCTAAAAATTTTTGTGAAATATTCTCACTTTTAGAAATCACACTTATTTGGACAGGCGTATTATTTTCTTGTCGCGCTAAAAATAAAAGGGCTTTTAACCCGTATTTGGTTTTCTTTGAAAGCATGTTGCAAATATACTGCTTTTTAAAATTTAATTTAAAGCTTGATCCAGATCGTTTATAATATCGTCTGTATGCTCTAAACCTACAGAAATACGTACCAATCCGTCTGTTATTCCCGTTTCCATTCTATCTTCTCTACTTAATTTACTATGCGTGGTAGAGGCTGGATGCGTAACAATAGTACGTGTATCTCCAAGATTTGCAGATAGCGACAGTAATTTAATCTTGTTTAAAAATGCACGACCGCCTTCTACACCACCTTTAACTTCGAACGCGATAATATTACCACCAAGTTTCATTTGCTTTTTAGCGATCTCGTATTGCGGATGTGATTTTAAAAACGGATATTTTACTAAAGACACATTTTCATGTCCTTCTAAAAATTCAGCAACTTTTAAAGCATTTTCACAATGTTTATCTACACGAACAGCCAAAGTTTCTAAACTTTTAGATAATACCCAAGCATTAAACGGAGATAATGCAGGACCTGTATTTCTTGAGAATAAATAAATTTCACGAATTAAATCTGCACGACCAACGGCCACTCCTCCTAATACACGCCCTTGACCATCTATTAATTTTGTAGCCGAGTGAATCACAATATCTGCACCAAATTTAATTGGGTTTTGCAAATAAGGCGTAGCGAAACAGTTATCGATAACCAATAAGATATTATGCTTTTTAGCAATTTTACCCAACAACTCTAGATCTATAATATCTACTGCTGGATTAGTTGGACTCTCTGCATATAAAATCTTTGTATTTGGCTGAATTAAGCTTTCAATTTTATCTGTGTCATTTACATTAAAGTATGATGTTTCAATATTCCATTTCGGAAGAAACTTAGTAAACAACGCATGTGTAGATCCGAAAACAGAACTTGCAGACACAATATGATCGCCACTACTTAATAGTCCTGCAAACGTTGAAAACACAGCAGACATACCCGTAGCAAACGCGTAACCACTTTCGGCACCTTCCATTTTACACACCTTGTCTATAAACTCCGAAGTATTCGGATTTGTAAAACGGCTGTAAATATTACGTTCTTTTTCTTCTGTGAATGATGCACGCATATCTTCGGCATCTTCAAAAACAAAACTTGAACTTAAATATAAAGGTGTAGAATGTTCCAAGAACTGAGAACGTTCTGTTTGGGTTCTAATAGCTTCCGTTTCGAAATGGTTATCTTTCATAATACTAATACGTGTTTTTTTCTGTTAATCTTAAAATATCTCCAAATACACCACGGGCGGTAACTGCTGCTCCTGCTCCTGCTCCCTGAATTACTACAGGCTGATCGCCATAAGATTCGGTGTAAATTTCGAAAATTGAATCGGATCCTTTTAAAGATCCTAATGGCGAACTTTCTGGTACCGATACTAATTTCACTTCTAATTTAGCACCTTTTTCATCGGCCAAATCTCCGTGTAAATCGCCTATGTATCGTAATACATGCCCCGGTTTTTGTTCGTCTTTTATGCTTTGATATAAATCGTCCATTTCAGTAAACGATTTTAAGAACGTACTCGCATCAATACTTCTTAGATTTTCAGGAATTAAATTCTGAATATCGACATCGGTTATTTCATTATGTAAATCGAGCTCTCTTGCCAAAATTAACAATTTTCTAGCAACATCGTTCCCACATAAGTCTTCTCTTGGATCAGGCTCTGTAAATCCTTTGTCTACCGCCTCTTGTAACACTTTAGAAAACGGTTCGTTTTTAAGCGAATAATTATTAAACAAGTAGCTTAAAGACCCCGAGAATACACCTCTAATTTTAGTGATATTTTCTCCAGATAAATGCAAGAGTTTAATCGTATCAATCAATGGTAAACCTGCACCTACATTTGTTTCGTAAAGATAGTTTTTCTGATTTTTAGCAAGCACTTGACGTAATTCACTGTAGAATTTAAAATCTATAGTATTCGCTATTTTGTTGGATGAAACAAGGTCGAACCCCTGTTCTACCAAAGGAATATAATTTGAGACAAACGCTGCACTTGCCGTGTTATCTATGGCAATTAAATTTTCTAAATGATGTTTTTTAGTATACTCTACTAAACTCTCGAACGTATAATCTTTTCCTTTTTCTTGAAGTGTATCTCTCCAATTAGAATCGATTCCTTTTTTATTGAAAAGCGCTTTTCTTGAATTCGCAATTGCAAAAATATTCAACTTAATACCTTTACGTTTTTCAATATCGCTAGCTGAAGCAATAATCTGATCTATTAATGTACCTCCAACTAATCCATGACCAAAAATGGCCAAGTTTATTTTTTTAGAAATTCCGAAAATCTCTCCATGAATGACATTTAAGGCTTTATGAAGTTGAGATTTTCTAACCACCAAACTTACATTTTCACCTGTTATTGTATTATTGAAAAGTAACGGAACAATCTGATTTTTTATTAATGCATTAAACGGTTTGTGGAATGTGCTTAAATCTTGTCCTACGATTGAAATTACAGCGACATCATCTATAATACCAATTCTATTTACATCTTGCATATAGAAATCGGTTTCGAATTCACGTTCCAAAGCAATCACTGCTTGCGATGCTTTATTAGCATCGACCACCAATCCTAAACCACGCTCAGAAGATCCTTGCGAAATAATACTCACACTAATATCATTTGCACTTAAGGTTTTAAAAACACGTGCATCGACACCAACCTTTCCTAATAAGCCACGACCCTCTAAATTAATTAAAGCTACATTATCTAAAACCGATAACGATCTAATCCCTTTAGAAGCTGTTTTTGCTGTTATTAAAGTTCCTTGGTCTCCGCTATTAAATGTATTTAAAATACGTAGTGAAATATTTTTCTCTAGTAGCGGAATAATCGTTTTGGCATGTAAAACTGTGGCTCCGAAATTGGCTAATTCGTTTGCTTCTGCGAACGATAATTCTTCAATCTTTTTAGCATCTGGCACTAAATCTGGATTCGCTGTATAAATTCCGTTGACATGGGTGTAATTTTGCAATTCCTCAGCATCTAAGAAATTCGCTAAAAGCGCTGCCGAATAATTACTCCCGTTTCGACCTAAAGTCGTCGTTTTATTATCTTTATTAGAAGCGATAAAACCTGTAATTATATTTACTGTATCTCCGTTGTGTTTCTTAAAATGTTTTAAAACATTTTCTTTAGATACTTTAGTATTGGGTTGTGCATTACCAAAACTATCGTCTGTTTTAATAAGTAATCTAGAGTCTGTAGCATGGGCTTTTACACCACGAGCCTTAAGAAGTTCGGCTACCAATTTAACCGACACTAATTCGCCCTGCGCTAAAACCTCATCTTTAATTTTCTTACTATAATCCCCTAATAACTTTACACCTCCAAAGACTTTGTCTAAAACTGAAAATTCTTCAGAGAAATCTATTCCTGGATAAGGTTCTATTTGATAGGCTTTAAACGCTTCTAAATCTTTTTTATAAGATTCGTCGTTTTTTGCTTTGTCTAAAATAATTTCTAATTGGTCTGTTGAAGAACCTCTAGCCGAAAGCACAACAGCTATTTTTTCGTCGTTCTTAACCTTATTCTCTATTATATTAAGTACCGTTTCTAGTCCTTCTCCGTTAGCGAGAGATCTCCCTCCAAACTTCAAGACTTTTAAACGTTTATTTTTCAACTCCGGTTTAAATATGCCTTCAACAATAGTTTCTAATTGCTCAAATTCAATTAAAAACGCGTCATGTCCATGATCGGAATGAATCTCGTTATACGTTACATTTGGATGTGTAAGCGCTAATTTCTTTTGGGTTTCACGATTTTCTTCAGCCGTAAAAAACAAATCAGAATCTACGCCAACTATCGCAATATTAGACTTGATAACATCCAATACATTTACATCTTCAGATCGTCCTTTAGTCACATCAATGGTACGCAATAATTGATTCATTAATCGATATGCAGAAAGCTGAAAACGTTCCTGCAATTTATTCCCATGATGTAGCAACCAACTCTCGACATTAAAGATTTCTAAATCTTCATTCTTACTTCTATGAAAACGCTCTTTAAACGATTTTGGAGTTCTATAACACAACATCGCATGCATACGTGCGTCATGAACGGGATTACTAGAATTAGTTAAAAACTGCTCTTGAATTTGACAATTAGCAATTAGCCAATCTGTAGACTTCCAGTCGGTTGCAACTAGAATTAAATGCTCTGCCAAAGTTGGGTGCAACACGGCCATTTCCCAAGCAATTCCACCTCCTAGAGAGCCACCAATCATAGCAAAAACAGAATCTATTTTTAATATTTTAAGCCCTTTTAAAAAGATATTTGCCATATCGCGAGCTACAAAATCTTTATAATTTTCTATTACAAATCCATCGTATCCATTCCCTGGAATATTGAAAGAAATAACGGTAAACTTCTTGGTATCTATAATTTTATTATCGCCAATAAGATCGCTCCACCAGCCTCCTTCACCAGCAACATTACTGTTACCCGTTAAGGCGTGATTTACTAAAACAATTGGTGCTTCGTGCAATGGTTGTCCAAATACCTCGTAAGAAAGCGTAATTGGCAACACCACACCACTAATGGTTTTATAAGCATCTAAGGCAATAAATTCTAAATTTTTCATGTCGCAATATATAAAACTAGTAATTAAAAGGGCTTAATTTGAAAGAAACTGTTAAGCGTTCTTAACCGCTTCGAAGGCTTGTTTTAAATCGGATTTTAAATCTTCTAAATCTTCAATTCCCACAGATAAACGTACTAAATCTTTAGTAACTCCCGACGCCGCTTGAGCTGTTTCGTCTAACTGCTGATGCGTTGTACTTGAAGGATGAATAATTAACGATTTGGTATCTCCTATATTCGCTAAAAGCGAGAATATTTGAGTTTTATCTGCAATTATTTTTGCTGCCGTGAATCCACCTTTATGTCCGAAAGTAACCATTCCACTTTGTCCTTTAGGAAGGTATTTATCGGCTAGAGTTTTATAAGCACTACTTTCTAAACCTGGATAATTTACCCAAGCAATTTCGTCTTGAGCTTCCAACCATTGTGCTAATGCCAATGCGTTTTCACTATGTTTTTTAATACGCAACTCTAAAGTCTCTAAACCTTGTATAATTTGAAATGCGTTAAACGGACTTAAAGCACTACCATAATCACGTAAGCCTTCTATTCTAACTTTAGCAATAAACGCGGCTTCTTTTAAAACCTCGCTATATACTAAACCATGGTAACCTGCAGATGGCTCTGTAAATTCAGGAAATTTTCCGTTTGCCCAATTAAACGTTCCAGCATCTACAATTACACCTCCTAGACTTGTTCCGTTTCCATTAATGTATTTTGTAAGAGAATGAATAACAAGATTTGCACCGTATTGAATTGGATTTAATAAGGCCGGAGAGGCTACCGTATTATCCACAATTAAAGGAATATCGTTTGCTTTAGACACTTTAGAAATTGCTTCGATATCTAATACATCTAATTTCGGATTCCCTAATGATTCGATAAAAACAGCACGTGTATTATCTTGAACTGCTGCTTGAAAATTTTCAGCATCCGAAGGATCTACAAAAGTGGTTGTAATACCGTGTCTTGGTAATGTAACAGCCAATAAATTATATGTTCCACCATATAAACTACTAGATGCCACAATATGATCTCCAGCTTTTAATAATGTTAATAAAGCTGTAGAAATCGCCGCAGTTCCAGAAGCGGTAACGACCGCGGCTAATCCACCTTCAATCGCCGCTAAACGTTGTTCTAAAATATCGTTTGTAGGATTGTTTAATCGTGTGTAAATGTAACCTGGTTCGGCTAAAGCAAATAAGTTTGCTGCGTGATCTGAATCGTTAAAAACATAAGACGACGTTTGGTAAATTGGCACTGCTCGTGTTCCTCCATTTTTGGTAACATCGTGACCTGCGTGTAATGCTTTTGTTGCGAATTTTTGAGTACTCATTTTTCTTTCTTTTTGAGTTAATAAATTAAAACTAAAAGTCAAATGCACCCTTTTACAAGGCGTACTTAATAGAAAAATGTTAAAAAGAAATAAATACAAATTACCATGAAAGTAATTTCGTTTAGTTATCTATCCAAATCGCCGATAAATGAATCGGTTTTTAAGTAGAATTTAGCACCTTCTTTATAAGTTAAAGGGTTGCTAAGGTTTCAACGGGTCTAATCCCTCCACCTTTCTTGATAACATTTCAATACGTTATTGAACTTTGTGAGTACAAATATTCAGTTAGAAAAGTTGATTTTCCAAATTATTTAGAACATTTTTATAAAATTATCTTTTAGCACCACTATTTTTAGCTAAATATTTATCTTTTATAATTTGGCCTACAGGTCTGTTTTCAATTTTACTTTCTAACCACGAAATAATATCTAAATATAAAAACGCACGTTTTTCAAACGGATGGTCTTCATAGGTTTTTAAGGTATCTCTTAATTTTATAAATGCCTTTTTAATGTCTTGAGGGTAAACATCTTGAAGCCCCTTTATAAACTTTATCATTTCTTTTTGCACCTCGTGCAAATCGTTCATCTTGATTAAAAATTTGTACGTGCTTTTAAGTAATGCATCGATATGATAATCTAAGCCCGCCTCGTAATGTGCCACCAAATTTAACACTCTTGAAAAGCATAATAAATCTTCGCGCATCGATAAACTTTTATTCGAAATAATTTTATCTAAGTAAGCGATACATTTTTTATTATCTCCAGCACCGAAATATAGACTTGCAAATTTATAGTAGAAAATCATGGCGTGATGCTCGTCTATTCGATTAGAATATTTCTTTAATCCCAATTCAATTTTAGGGATTAATTCCAAACCATCTTCAAAAGAGCCGTCAATAAAATGCAAATTCACTTTATGAATATTTAAATATAAAAAGGCTAAAGCTTCAACATTTTCATCTTTTAAGAAGGTTTTCTCATTCACGGTTTTTTCTAAACGCAATAAGGCATCTTCAAATTTATTTCTACTTCTGATAAAAAATAAAGCTTCCAAGAGATAATTTTTTCCTTTTAAGAAAAATACAGGATTTAAATTAATCATTGTGGGATTCTCGTAAAACAAATCCACCCATTTCGAAGCATATTTATAACAGTTTTTAAAATCCTGAGTCAAAAAGCTATACCACAAGTAAGCATTATATAACCATAATTTTTCCCGAAACCCTAGATCTTTAATGTCGTATTTTGGTAATCTTTTATAGAAATAAGTAGCAACCAATTCCCCTTCCTGTTTATTTCTTACAGAACCTGTTTTTAAATAAAGTCCGTATAACTGAAGTGATAAATTAGATAATTTACTAGCCACCACATTTAAAGCACTAAGTTCTTTAGCCTGCACCGTAAGCTCGTCTGCACGACCTCCTATACTTCGCGTAATATACTGTGATTCAATAAGTTTTTCAAACTCAACAATCTCAAAAGCTAGATTTTTTTCTTCATTCTGAATCGCTAATTCTTTCGATTTATCAAGAATTTTTAAACTCTGTTTGTATAATCCCTTATGATATAAAATGGACGCAAAATCCAATTGCTCACGAATTTGAGATCTAATATTTTGATGTGATGGGTTTAATTTTAAACTAATTAAAATCTGTTTGTACAAGTGCGCTTTAACGTTGGCCAATTGTTGTTTTTTTACATCTCCATTTTTTAAAATAAAATCTTCATCGTACACAGATAATTTATCGAGGATGTTAAATAAGTTCAAAAACTTAGAATCGTTATTTACACCCAACCTTCCTACATAAAGTTTAAACTGTCGTTTTTCAGACTTGGTTAATGACTTTACAAGTAAAAATAAATTATCTTTTTGGTCTTTTATCATCAAATAATAAGTATTATAATGCGCTGATTTACAGTTACATAAACACATTTAAACACGTTTAAACGTCGTAAAAGCACAATTATGAAGTATTGTTTAACAAAAGTATAATATAAATTCGTAGAACAATAAGAAATTAAACTTAGATATATGTCACATTCTAACATTCAAATATTTGACACAACGTTACGCGATGGCGAACAAGTCCCAGGTTGCAAGTTAAACAAAGAGCAAAAATTAATAATTGCTGAAAGACTTGACCTTCTAGGAGTTGACGTTATTGAAGCGGGTTTTCCTGTGTCAAGTCCTGGAGATTTTGCTTCGGTTGAAGCCATTTCAAAAATCGTAAAGAATGCAACAGTTTGTGGTCTAACACGATCTGTAGAAAATGATATTAAAGTTGCAGGTGAAGCATTGCGTTATGCAAAAAAAGCTAGAATCCATACCGGAATTGGAACTTCTGATTCTCACATAAAATTTAAATTTAATTCTAATCGCGATGCCATTATCGAACGTGCTGTAAGAGCCGTGCGTTACGCAAAAACATTTACTGAAGATGTAGAGTTTTATGCCGAAGATGCAGGACGAACAGATAACGATTATTTAGCTAGAGTTTGCGAAGCTGTAATTGCAGCAGGAGCAACTGTTTTAAATATTCCTGATACTACTGGATATTGCTTACCTAACGAATATGGTGCTAAAATTAAGTACTTAATGGAAAACGTTAAAGGTATAGAGAAAGCCATTTTATCTTGCCACTGCCATAACGATTTAGGTTTGGCCACTGCCAACTCTATTGAAGGTGTAATTAATGGTGCAAGACAAATAGAATGTACTATTAATGGTATTGGTGAACGCGCAGGAAATACGGCTTTAGAAGAAGTAGTTATGATTTTAAAACAGCACCCTACTTTAAATTTAGACACAAACATTAACACCTCTTTATTATATAGTACGAGCCAGATGGTATCGGAACATATGGGAATTTATACGCAACCTAACAAAGCTATTGTTGGAGCTAATGCATTTGCCCACAGTTCTGGAATACACCAGGATGGTGTGATTAAAAACCGAGAAACTTACGAAATTATAGACCCTAAAGATGTTGGCGTTACAGAATCTGCTATTGTGTTAACAGCAAGAAGTGGTAGAGCGGCATTGGCTTATAGAGCTAAAAAAGTAGGCTACGAATTAACTAAATTACAGTTAGATGTAGTGTACGCTAATTTCTTAGATTTTGCAGATATCAAAAAAGAAGTAGACGATTCTGATATTCATCAAATCATTGAAACAAGTACTATATATAATCAAATTATTTCGGCTTAAAATATTAGGCTAAAAGTCTATTTTTATCTTTGTATAAAATAGCATAAACTTAAAAAATGAAAAAGACATTATTCGATAAAGTTTGGGATGCACATGTGGTAGACGCTATAGAAAACGGACCACAAATATTGTACATAGACAAACATTTAATACATGAAGTGACAAGCCCACAAGCTTTTAATGAGTTAAAAGACAGAGATATTCCTGTATTTAGACCCAACCAAATTGTGGCCACAGCAGATCACAACACACCAACAACGAATCAACATTTACCAATACAAGATAAATTATCTAGACATCAGCTTGAGCAGCTGTCAAAAAACTGTACCGAAAACGGAATCACACTTTTTGAATTAGGTCACAAATACAATGGAATAGTGCATGTAATGTCGCCCGAATTAGGTATCACACAACCTGGGATGACAATCGTATGTGGAGATAGTCATACCTCTACACATGGTGCATTTGGAACAATTGCTTTTGGAATCGGTACGAGTCAGGTTGCTCAGGTTTTTGCTAGTCAATGTCTACTTTTAACCAAACCAAAAAGTTTACGCGTTTCTGTAAATGGAAAATTAAAAAAAGGCGTACTTCCTAAAGATGTTATTTTATACATTATTGCTAAATTAGGAACAAACGCAGGTACAGGATATTTCTGTGAATACGCAGGAGATGTTTTTGAAAATATGAGTATGGAAGGCCGTATGACGGTTTGTAATATGAGTATTGAAATGGGCGCTCGTGGAGGTATGATTGCTCCTGACCAGACAACTTTCGACTATGTTGAAGGTCGTGAATTTGCACCTAAAGGTAAAGATTTTGAAGATAAAGTAGCATATTGGAAAACATTACCTACAGACGAAGGCGCTGTCTTCGATAAAGAATATGTCTTCGATGCCGAAGATATCGCACCTATGGTAACATACGGAACAAACCCGGGTATGGGGATAAAAGTTACAGAAAACATCCCTACACTTGACGATGCTTCTTTTGAAAAATCATTGAAATATATGGATTTCAAAAAAGGCGAATCTCTTATAAACAAACCAATTAATTTTGTCTTTATTGGTAGTTGTACCAACTCTAGAATTGAAGATTTTAGAGTAGCTGCCGAGTACATAAAAGGCAAACAAAAAGCACCTAACGTTACAGCCTGGCTAGTTCCAGGTAGTAAATTGGTGGAAACTCAAATTATTGAAGAAGGCTTAAAAGACATTTTTACAGATGCAGGTTTCGAACTTCGTCAGCCTGGCTGCTCTGCCTGTTTAGCCATGAACGATGACAAAATTCCGCAAAATGAATATTGCGTCTCTACATCAAACAGAAATTTTGAAGGTAGACAAGGTCAAGGTTCAAGAACAATTTTAGCAAGTCCTTTAGTCGCTGCTGCGACTGCCGTAGAAGGAAAAATTATTGACATTACAAAACAATTAAACTAAATGGAAAAGTTTACAACATTTCAGTCTAGAGCCATTCCATTAGACATAGAAAATATAGATACCGACCAAATAATTCCTGCACGTTTCTTAAAAGCAACAGATAGAGAAGGATTTGGAGACAATTTATTTAGAGATTGGAGATTTAATAAAAATGGAGATTTAAACGAAGACTTCCCTTTAAACAACACCACCTACATGGGAAGCATCCTTGTGGCTGGCGATAATTTTGGTTGTGGTTCTAGTCGTGAACATGCAGCTTGGGCTATAGCCGATTACGGATTTAAAGTGGTAGTATCGAGTTTCTTTGCCGATATTTTTAAGGGAAATGCACTTAACAATGGTATTCTTCCTGTACAAGTAACTCCTCCTTTTTTAAAGGAATTATTTAATCATATAACAACAGACCCAGAAACAATAATTAGTGTAAATTTAGAAACGCAAATCATTTCTATAAAAGACACAGATTTAAAGGAGTCTTTCGATATTGATCCTTATAAAAAAACCTGTCTGATTAATGGTTACGACGACATTGATTATTTATTAAGTAAAAAAGAAGATATTTTAGCCTTCGAAAATAAGGCATAACTATTAACTTGTAACCATTATCAGTTAGTTGGCCTAATAGCAAACTAAAAAATAATTCTTATGAAACTAAACATAGCAGTATTAGCAGGAGACGGAATTGGACCAGAAGTCACTGCACAATCTATAAAAGTCCTAAAAGCCATTGCATTAGAATTCGATCATTCTTTTAGTTTTAATTATGCTCCTGTTGGTGCAATAGCTATCGATGAAACAGGAAACCCTTTACCTGAAGCAACTCTAGAGCAGTGTAAAAATAGTCATGCCATATTATTTGGTGCTATTGGAGATCCTAAATACGATAACGATCCTTCTGCCAAAGTACGCCCAGAACAAGGTTTACTTGCTTTAAGAAAATCTTTAGGGTTATATGCAAATATTAGACCTGTTAAAGCTTACGATACACTTTTAAGTAAATCGCCTTTAAAAAAGGATATTATTAAAGGTACAGATATTAGTATTTATCGTGAACTTACTGGTGGTATTTACTTCGGAAAAAAAGAAATAAGTGCAGATGGAGATACAGCTTCAGATTTATGCGAATATTCTCGTGTAGAAATTGAACGTGTTGCACATTTAGCATTTAAAGCCGCTCAGTCACGCAGAAAAAAATTAACGTTAATAGATAAAGCAAACGTATTAGAAACGTCTCGTTTATGGCGTAAAGTGGTAAAAGAGGTTGCTACAAGCTACAAGGATATAGAATTAGATTTCTTATTTGTAGATAACGCTGCAATGCAAATGATTTTAAATCCGAAACAATTTGATGTGATCTTAACAGAAAACATGTTTGGAGATATTATTAGTGATGAAGCTAGTGTAATTGGCGGATCTATTGGCTTATTAGCTTCAGCGTCTGTTGGAGATAAATATGCTATGTTCGAACCTATTCACGGGTCTTATCCACAAGCGACAAATAAAGGTATTGCAAATCCTATTGCTTCTATTTTATCCGCAGCCATGTTATTAGATCATTTCGATTTAAACGATGAAGCGGATTTAATTAGAACTGCAGTCGATAAATCGTTAGCACTTCATATTACAACACCAGATTTAAACACGAAATACGATAATATAACAACCTCTAAAGTAGGTGATTTTATTGCTGATTTTATTAGTAATCCTAAAGATTCAAATCATAATTTTTCTAATATTCACTTAGGACAATCTACCATAATATAATTACAGTATTTTATATAAAGTAAAAGCGTCTTAGTTTATAAACTAAGACGCTTTTTTAATTTTACTCTGTTTTATACTGCGTTTATTCAACAATAAACTTACCTTTCATTAAAGCGTAATGTCCAGGGAAACTACATAAGAAATCATAAGTTCCAGCTTCAGGAGCATCAAATTCAATAACATCTGATTCTCCACCACCAAGTAATTTAGTGTATACTATAACATCTTCAGAACCTTCAGGTACATAATCATGATCTGCTGCAGAAGCCGCTTTAGAGGCAAAAGTAGATAAGTCTACTCCTTTATTAAGAAGCACGAAATTATGCCCCATTACATTCTTTGGCATTTTACCTGTGTGCATCAAAGTTAATTTCACTTTCTGACCTGATTTAACTTTAATTTCTTTTAAGTTAAAAGTCATTTTATCATCTCCATGAAGCATAACTTCTACAACACCATCTGCTGTTGTTGCCGTATCTGGCGCCACTGTTGTTTCAGATTTAGCCGCAGGTGTTTCTGTTTCTGTATCGTAAGAAAAGCTTTTTTTCTTTTCTTCTTTCCCTCCACAATTCATTAAGAATGCAGAACTTAACATCAATACCGATAATTTTAAGTATTTCATAGTTTTGTTTTTAAAGTTTGTTTTAAAGTTTCGGAAATTTAAGGCTTATTTTATCTAATCCCAAATTATGAATGCTTCCTAAATGGGTGTGTTTTTTAGAATCGTCTGGCACATAAGTTCCTGCTTCTACTTCTCCACCAATTTTTTTATAAGCATCCCTAAAAGACATTCCATCGACTACTAAAGTATTAATATTATCTACCGTAAATAAGAACTTATATTTCTCGTCGTGTAAATCTATATCTTTCACTTTAACTTGAGCGATAGAGAAATTAAAAATGTCTAGAATGTCTTTCATATCCTCTAGAGCTTGAATCATATTCTCTTTTAACAACTGATAATCGCGATGGTAACCACTAGGTAAGTTATTAGTAATTAATACCATTTCTGTTTGAAGCGCTTGGATTTTATTACATTTTCCACGAATCAATTCAAACACATCAGGGTTCTTTTTGTGTGGCATAATGCTACTTCCCGTTGTTAGCTCGTCTGGGAAGGCTATAAATCCAAAATTCTGACTATTATACAGGCAAATATCCATTGCAAAACGCGATAATGTATTTGCTAAACTTCCTAACGAAGCTGCAATTGTACGCTCACTTTTTCCACGACTCATTTGTGCCGCGACAACATTATACTTTAATGTTGAAAAGCCCATTTCTTTAGTTGTTAATTCACGGTCTATAGGGAATGAACTTCCATAACCTGCAGCAGAACCTAACGGATTCTGATCGGCTACTTTTTGAGCTGCTTGTAGCATATACACATCGTCGATTAAAAGCTCTGCATACGCAGAAAACCAAAGTCCGAAAGACGAAGGCATAGCGACTTGTAAATGCGTATACCCTGGCAATAAGGATCCTTTATGTGTTTCGGCCAACCCAATAAGTGTATCGAAAAACGTTTTAGTTTTCGTTTGAATGACTTTTAATTCTTCTTTAAAATACAGCTGAAGCGCCACTAAAACTTGATCGTTTCTAGAACGAGCTGTATGTATTTTCTTCCCTACATCGCCTAAAGTTTTGGTTAACTCAAATTCAATTTTAGAATGTACATCTTCAAAATCTTCTTCAATAACAAATGTGCCGCCTTCAATCTGAGCTTCTAAAACATTTAATCCTCCAAGTAATTGTTTTAACTCTTCTTCAGTAATAATGTTTATACTTTCTAGCATTATGGCGTGTGCTTTAGAGGCAATCACGTCGTATTTAGCAATATGTATATCTATTTCTCTATCGTTACCAACAGTGAATTGTTCTATCTTTTTATCGATAGTAAGACCTTTGTCCCAAAGTTTCATAACTATATGTTTTTATATTTTAGATTGAAGCCTAACTTCTCACTTAAATAATTAAAGTATTTTTTCTAATAATTGAATGTAAATTGCAATACCTTCTTCAATTTCATTTAAGTAAATAAACTCATCTGCAGAATGCGATCTCGTACTGTCTCCAGGGCCTAGCTTTAAAGACGAACAGGTTAACACGGCTTGATCGGATAAGGTTGGTGATCCGTACATTGTACGACCAATTTCAACTCCTGCTTTTACCAATTCGTGGTCTTTAGGAATTGAAGACGAATTTAGACGTAAACTTCTTGCTTTAATCTCTGTACAAGGCGATTCATTCACTAAAATATCATTGATTTCTGCATTTGTATATTTATCGTTTACGCGTACATCTATAACCAAATCAACCTCAGCCGGAATGGCATTATGTTGTTTACCTGCTTGAATTTGAGATACCGTCATTTTAACATCGCCTAGAGCTTCAGAAGATCTTTCGAACTTATAATCCTTGAACCAATTAAGCACCTCAATAGTATTATAAATGGCATTATCGTCATTAGGATGCGCCGCGTGACTTGGCGTACCTTTTACCTTAGCATCGAAAACCACAAGACCTTTCTCTGCAACTGCCAAATTCATTAATGTCGGCTCCCCAACAATAGCAACATCTATTTTAGGAATTATAGATAACATACTATTTAAACCATTTGGCCCACTACTCTCTTCTTCGGCAGAAGCGACTATCACCAAATTGTATTTTAAGTTCGGTTTATTATAAAAATAGGTAAAGGTTGCAATTAGAGAAACTAGACAGCCTCCTGCATCATTACTTCCTAATCCGTATAATTTACCATCTTCTACAATGGCTTTAAACGGGTCTTTTGTATAGGCCGTATTGGGCTTTACCGTATCGTGATGCGAATTTAAAAGTAAAGTGGGTTTGCCTTCTGTGAAATCTTTATTTGTAGCCCATACGTTATTTTTTGTGCGGGTAAACGGAATATCCTTTTGAATGAACCAAGCTTCTATAAGCTGTGCCGTTTTATCTTCTTCCGAAGAAAAAGATTGGGTTTCTATCAGGTTTTTAAGCAATAATATCGCTTCCTCGGTTAATTGTTGCGTTGTCATTAGGCTTGAATGGTTGTATGTTTTGTGTTCTGATTAAATAGCATTTCTGGTTTTCCCAAACACACTTTGTGTACGTGATTGGAAATGGCATGAAAACAATTATCTAGCTTGGGAAGCATCCCATCTGTAATCACACCATCTGCTTTTAAAGTAACGTAATTGGATGTATTGATATCTTCTATTACAGAATTTGCATCGTCAACATCTAATAATACACCGTCTTTCTCGAAGCAGTAATAAAGTTCTACTTGGTACAAATCTGCAAAAGCAATGGCTAATTCAGACGTAACAGTATCCGCGTTTGTATTTAATAATTGTCCGTTTTCGTTATGTGTTATCGCACAAAAAACAGGTGTAATATCATTTTCTAAAAGCACTTTAGGCACTTTGGTATTCACTTGTTTTACATCGCCTACAAATCCGTAATCAATAGTTTTTACCGGACGTTTTTCTGAAACAATTACGTTTCCATCTGCTCCAGTAAATCCAACACTATTACATTTATTAGCTTGTAATTGTGCAATAATGTTTTTATTGATTTTTCCGCCGTAAACCATGGTAATTATATCTAAAGTATCGGCATCTGTAATGCGTCTTCCATCTACCATTTGCACTTCGATATTCATAGATTTCGCCATTTTAGTCGCTAATTTACCACCACCGTGGACTAATATTTTTGGTCCTTCAATAGCAGCAAAACCTTCTAAAAAATTAGCTAAAGCGATATCATCATCAATAATATTTCCACCTATCTTTACTACTTTTAGTGTTTTCATACTATAGATTTTCTAAAATTTCTTTCATAACAATTTGCGCCGCGTAGGTTCTGTTGTTGGCTTCTTGCATCACAACAGATTGATCACTATCTAAAACGGCATCTTCCACTATTACATTTCGTCTAACCGGCAAACAGTGCATAAATTTAGCATGTCCCAATTTTTCTTTTGTAATCATCCAGTTTCTGTCTCTATTTAAAATTTGTCCGTAGTCCGTATAACTACTCCAGTTCTTGGCGTATACAAAATCGGCATTTTTTAAAGCTTCTTCTTGATTATGATTAATTGGTGTGTCTTTCGTAATTTCAGGATTAAGCTCATAGCCTTCGGGATGCGTTATGGTTAAATCGACATCCATTTTTATCATCATTTCAACGAATGAATTGGGTACCGCCTGTGGCAATGCTTTAGGGTGTGGCGCCCAAGACAAGACCACTTTTGGGCGTGCTTTTTCAGATAATTCTGAAATTGTAATCGCATCTGCCAATGCTTGTAACGGATGTGCCGTAGCGCTTTCCATATTTACAATAGGCACAGTTGCGTACTTTTCGAAGCTGTTAATTACCATTTCTGCATAATCTTTATCTCTATCCATTAAGCTTGGAAAGGCACGCACAGCAATCATATCGGCATATTGAGAGATCACAGCAGCCGCTTCTTTTACATGTTCGGAAGTTCCGGCATTCATAATTGTACCGGCTTCAAACTCTAAATTCCACGCATCGTTTACATTTAAACTCATGACATCCATTCCAAGATTTTTCGCCGCCTTTTCTGTACTTAACCGCGTCCGTAAACTCGAATTAAAGAACAACATCACTAAGGTTTTATTCTTACCCAAGTGTTTATGTTCGAAAGGATTCATTTTTAAAAGAATCGCTTCTTTTATGGTTTCTGAAAGATTTGAAATATCTGATATTTGCGTGTATTTTTTCATGCTAAGCTAATTCTGTTTTTAAAGCCTCAAAGAATATGTCTAAGTGTTCTTTTTGAATCGTTAATGGCGGAAGTATTCTTAATAAATTAGGATTTTTTGCACTTCCAGTAAATATATGATGGTCGAAAATAAGGTTTTTTCTAAGGTCTGAAATCGGAAAATCGAATTCTAATCCTAACATTAAACCACGACCTTTAATTGATTTTAATTGTGGTAATTGGCTTGCTTTTTCAAGAAAATATGCTGAAATTTCTTTAGTATGCGCTAGCAAATCTTCAGCTTTAAGCACATCTAAAACAGCAATAGAAGCCGCACATGCTAAATGATTTCCTCCAAAAGTAGTTCCTAATAATCCAAATCGTCCTTTTATATCTGGATGAATTAAAATACCTCCAATAGGAAAACCATTCCCCATACCTTTTGCCATAGAAATAATATCTGGCGTAATGTTATGCTTTTGAAATGCGAAGAAATCTCCCGTTCTACCAAAGCCCGATTGTACCTCGTCGGCAATAAAACATGCATTATACGCTTTACATAATTTCTCAAGTCCTTGGTAAAATGCGGTTGTACTTTCGTCTAAACCTCCAACACCTTGAATAAACTCTATAATTACAGCACAAACATCGTTATTTTTTAACGCTTGTTCTACACCTTCTAAGTCACCTAATTCAAAAAACTCAACATCTTGTTGGGCATTTAATGGCGCTACAATTTTAGGATTATCGGTTGCTGCAACGGCGGCAGAAGTTCTTCCGTGGAATCCATTCTTAAAGGCAATAATTTTAGATTTTTCATTATGAAAAGATGCCAGTTTCAATGCATTCTCATTCGCCTCTGCTCCTGAATTACATAAAAATAACTGGTAGTCTTTACATCCTGAGAAGTCGGCTAATTCTGCTGCTAATTGTTCTTGCAACGGATTCTGAATGGCATTGCTATAAAATGCAATCTCTTTTAACTGACGCGTTAAACGGTCTACGTATGTTGGGTGTGCATGCCCTATAGAAATTACAGCATGACCACCGTATAAATCTAAATACTCTACATTTTTGTCGTCGTAAACAAAAACGTCTTTCGCTTTTACTGGGGTAATATCGTAAAGCGGATATACTGGAAACAAACTCATATTTGTTCTTTTTTAATGTTGCTAATTTTATTGTAAGACGCTACCATTCCCTGAATTAAAGACGAACTTAAACCTTTGTGTTCCATTTCGTTTAACCCTTCAATAGTACAGCCTTTTGGCGTTGTAACCTTATCGATTTCTTCCTCTGGATGATTCCCAGTTTGGATAAGCAAACTAGCTGCGCCCTCGCAAGTATGCATCGATAATTCTTGAGCCTCTTCGGCATCGAAACCTAATTGAATTGCTGCTTGTGTTGTGGCACGAATTAATCGCATCCAAAAGGCAACACCACTAGCACAAATAACCGTTGCTGCTTGCATCTGACTTTCAGGAATAATTAAGGTATGCCCTAATCGATTAAAAATAGCCTGAGAAATCTTAATCCGTTTTGCTCCCTGCGTATTACTACAAATACAGGTCATAGATTTACCCACAGCGATTGCTGTGTTTGGCATAGCACGAATTACAAACTGATTTTCGCCAACAACGCCTTCTATTTTTGGGATTGAAAATCCAGTAACAGTTGAAATTAACACATGTTTTTCTGTTAAATACGGTGTGATTTCGGCTAAGACTTTTTCAAAATGAGCAGGTTGAACCGCAAATATTAAAATATCCGATGTTTTTGTTGCTTCAATATTATCACTAGTAATAGTCACATTTGTGTACCCATTAAATTCTTCTAGTGATTCTAAATTTCTTTTGGTTAAATAAAGAGTAGTAAACGCATTATCGATAATTAAACCTTTTGCGATAGAATGCCCTAAATTTCCCGTTCCGATTATAGCAATTTTCATATGGTTAGTGGTTTTAGAAGTAAGTAGCTTTTAATTGAACCCCTTCGGTTTCTTCAAATCCGAACATTAAATTCATATTCTGAACCGCTTGTCCTGAAGCGCCTTTTAACAAATTATCAATCACACTTGTTACCAGTAATTTGTCGTTGTGTTTATGTAAATGAAGGATACATTTATTCGTATTTACCACTTGTTTTAAATGAATATCTTCATCTGAAACCACTGTAAATTTAGCATCCTTGTAAAATGATTTATACAATGTTTTTGCGTCTTCTAAAGTCCCTTCGTATTTTGTGTAAGCTGTTGCAAAAATGCCGCGTGAAAAATCACCACGATTTGGCATAAAAATGATTTCTGAATTAAAATCACTTTGTAATTGCTTTACCGACTGATTGATTTCTCCTAAATGCTGATGGGTAAAAGGTTTGTAGTACGAAAAGTTATTATCTCGCCACGTAAAATGTGTCGTAGCAGATAATGACGTTCCGGCTCCTGTTGCCCCCGTTACAGCATTAATATGCACATCGTCTTTAAATTCCCCGTCTGATGCTAATGGTAATAATGCCAATTGAATTGCCGTTGCAAAACATCCTGGATTTGCTAAATACTTTGCATTAACAATAGCCTCTTTATTTAGTTCCGGAAGTCCGTAAACGAATTCCATACCGTTAAAATTTGCATCGGCTTCTAATCTAAAATCGTTACTTAAATCGATAATCTTAGTCGCATCAGAAAAGCTATTATTTTCTAAAAACGCAGTAGAATTTCCGTGTCCTAAACATAAGAATAACACATCTACCTCGGCATTAATGCTATCTGTAAATTGTAAATCTGTAGACCCAATTAAATCTTGATGCACTTTACTCACTGGATTTCCGGCGTTAGACGTGCTGTAAATAAAATCGATATTTACCTGTGGGTGATACATTAGTATTCTAATCAGTTCTCCTGCAGTATAACCTGCTCCTCCTACAATTCCGGCTTGTATCATGATTTCTTGTTTACGAGTTGGTATATCTTATTCTGGTTTCCAAGAATTTTTATAAATCCTTTAGCGTCATCTGCTGTCCATCCTTTGTTCTCTTCACCATAACTAGCAAATGTAGAATTCATTAAGTCGTGTTCAGACACGATTCCATCTAAAGAGAAATGGTAAGGCTTAAGCGTTACAACAACATCTCCTGTTACATTTTCCTGACTACTAGATAAGAATGCTTCCATATCTCGCATTACAGGATCTAAAAACTGCCCCTCGTGTAAATGCATCCCATAGAAACTAGACAAGTAATCTTTATGTTGCATTTGCCATTTAGTAAGTGTATGTTTTTCTAATAAATGGTGTGCTTTTACTGTAATTAAAGCTGCGGCAGCTTCAAAACCAACACGTCCTTTAATTCCAACAATAGTATCTCCAACATGAATATCTCTTCCTATGGCGTATTTTGAAGCTACTTCATGTAATGCTTCAATATTTTTTTCTGGAGCGGCTTCAGTTCCGTTAAAGGCAACAAATTCCCCTTTTTTAAAGGTTAATGTCACTTTTTGCTCGTCTGTTTTTTCTAACTGAGACGGATATGCTTCGCTAGGTAATGGTTTCTCTGAAGTTAATGTTTCTTCTCCACCTACACTAGTTCCCCACAATCCTTTATTCACAGAATATTTAGCTTTTGCCCAGTTCATGTCGATACCATTGGCAACCAAATAATCGATTTCTGTCTGTCTAGCTAATTTTTGATCTCTAATAGGTGTAATAATTTCAATTTCTGGCGCTAGGATTTGAAAAATCATATCGAAACGCACTTGGTCGTTTCCTGCTCCAGTACTTCCGTGAGCGATATATTTTGCATCGATGCTTTTTGCATACTCTACAATTTCGATGGCTTGAATAATACGTTCTGCACTCACAGATAACGGATATGTATTATTTTTTAACACATTTCCGAAAATTAAATACTTCACTACTTTTTGGTAAAATGTAGCTACGGCATCAATATTTTTATAAGTAGAAACGCCCATTTTATAAGCGTTACTTTCTATATGGCTAATTTCTTCTTTAGTAAAACCTCCGGTGTTAACACTTACTGCGTGTACATCGTACTCTTTTGATAAACTTACTGCACAGTATGATGTGTCTAAACCTCCACTGTATGCTATTACTAATTTTTTCATTTTACTATAATTTAATTACTTCTTATTTTATTTGACCTATTTCCTTAGCAAAACAGGCATTTACATAATATCTAAAATTTAATTCGTCTCTCAATTTCCCTAATTTCTCAAGCTCTTCAACCAATACCACCGACATTTTTGATAAGGTAACATGAGTCATTCCCAACAATTCATTGTAATAATGAACTTTAGTAGTTTGAGCTATTGAAATTAAAAAAGTTTCGTTAAAGTATTCGGTTAGTCTAGCCATAAGTAATAAACCGAGATTATATTGCCTATAATCACTATCGACCCACAGTGATGATCTTTCGTATATTAAATGCTCTTTAACCTGATGCTCGTGAACAAAAATGTGTCCGCAAATACGATTATCTTTAGTTAAAATAAAGCAACCATTTTCAACACGTTTCTTAAGCATTTCTACACTCACATAATACAGCGTAGGAAGCACTCTAGATCGCTCTGAAATAATCTCTAAAGACTTATTAGAAAGTTTATAGACCAACTTAAGCTCAATGCCTTCTTCCTCGCAAAAGGTTTCGGCCTGTGCAATCACTTGATCAATTTTAATATCTGTATCGACTAGTATATCCATTTTACTTATAATGACTGCTTATTTGGTCAGACCCCATTTTATTTACAAAAACTACACCAATATTATTTATTTTGCTTTTTTAGAAATAAATGTTCCTTAATACTTTTTAAACGCTGAAATACTTTAGATTTTACTTCTTTTTGATCTTTTGGAGGTTGTTTATCTGGATCGTACAACATTCCTGTACATAAACACATTTTTTGTTCTGTACGTTGTAAAACATCATAATTCTTACAGGTTTGGCACCCGTCCCAAAAGGTTTGATCGTCTGTTAATTCTGAAAATGTTACAGGTTTGTAACCTAAATCGGAATTCATTTTCATTACAGGTAAACCTGTAGTAATACTAAACACTTTTGCTTTTGGAAATTTTTTTCTAGAGTGTTCAAAAATGGCATGTTTAATATCTTTTGCTAACCCTCTATTTCTATAATCAGGATGAACAATTAGTCCAGAATTGGCAACAAATTTACCGTGTCCCCAAGCTTCTATATAGCAAAAACCAGCGAACTTACCATGATCTAAAGCGATAACAGCATTTCCGTTTATAATTCTTTGTATGACGTACTCAGGTGTTCTTTTTGCAATACCCGTACCTCTAACTCTAGCAGAATCCGCTATGGTTTCACAAATAATTTCTGCATAAACAATATGCGACTTGTCGGCAATAACAATTTCCATTTTTTAACTCGTATTGAATGTCTTTAATTTATTTTTTCGATAGCTGAACCGGACTCACCTTAGTTCAATAAAATTATAAAATACCCCTAAGGGCGACGGACAAAAATACGGCGCATAGGAACCCTGTTAATTGAAATATTAACTTTGTTTAAATTTACTATGATAAAAAATTTGGACACTATGAAAAAATTAAAATTACGTAAAAAATTTGCTTAAACTGAAGATTAGAAGCGGCGGCGCGGTGCACTTGCGGGCAACCTGCGTAATACGTAACGTATGTTATTTTTTAAATTTTCCATGTTGTAAAGCTATAATTTTAATTTGAAACGAGCAACAACAATTATCCGTTTATTGACGAAAATTATTGATTCTCTTGCTTTTAGATACTTTTATTTAAAATAATTCAAAAATTAATATATATACTACATTATAGAAAATAAAAACCCTCTAAAACGTTCAATTTTAGAGGATTCGTAATGCATCATTAAACGACACGCATATTACCGAATTTAAACTAGTTTTTATAAATAAAATTTCGCTTAGAAACTTCTGTCGATGTCGGAAAATCGCTTGGCACTTCTAATTGAGTAACTTTCCCCGTAGCCGCCCATTCTACTCCTCTATTAAATAACGTAATAAACCCAACACACTCGAAGGCGTTTACATCGTGACCTAATGTGGTGTGAAATATTCTTCCTTTTTTATAATCTATTGTCATCACCACAGGCTCCTTCTGCTCTAGAGCTGGGTCTTTTAATGTCGATACAGCTGTAGATAAAATAGTAACATTATTAGCTGGTCCACGCATTAAAGCATAACACTCATCGTCTGCATGCATCCATACTTTTGGTAAACCTTTAGTTATTGGGTGTTCCTCGTTATAATTAGTCACCGGAAAATCTTCTCGTTTTCCGTGCTTACCTCCTGGCCCAGGGCTATAATCTTTTTTAGGTTGTCCATTTTTATCTATATACAAGTAAGGTCCGCTTTTCTCTGAACGACCGCCCCAGCCACCAATTCCAATCATTTCATTATATGCCTCCCAATCAGGAAAACTATTATCTGCGGCATGTACACTTACAAAGCCACCGCCTTTAGCTATATACTTTTCAAACGCCTGTTGCGTTTTTTCTGGCCAAGGCGCTGCTTTATATCCAAAGTTTGAAATGACTACATCATATTTTGAAAATTTAGGATTAAAGTCTGGATCTGTCTTTGGTTCCCCTTCTACACCTGGAGCAACATTAGCGTAATTTAACCAATCTTTATGTTTTTCACTTTTGGATAAAAACTTTGTTCTCGCAATATCTACCGCAAACAAACCGGTCTCTTCTAGGTACTGCTTCATCATAATGGTTGACTTTGGCCAAACCGCATGGTTATTCTGACCATCGACAATTAATACTTTTATTTTCCCTTTAGCTTCGTTCACCCCATACGACTGAGACATAAAACAAAGACTTAAAAATAATAAAACGAAATGCTTTCTCATATTTCTATTGATAGATTAAATTCCTAAAATACTTTTTAAAAATGCTTCATCGGGTTTAGCCCCTGCAAAATCATCGAAACTACGCTCTGCAGCTTCAATAATATGTTTTTGAATAAATGGAGCACCTTCCCTAGCGCCTTGATCTGATGATTTTATACAGCATTCCCACTCCATCACGGCCCAAACATCGCAGTCGTATTTAGTTAATTTGGTGAAAATACTTTTAAAATCTACTTGACCATCTCCTAAAGATCGAAAACGACCAGCACGGTCTTGCCAATCTGAATAACCACCGTAAACACCTTGTTTCCCAGACATATTAAATTCGGCATCTTTTACATGAAACGACTTAATACGCTCGTGGTAATAATCGATAAACTTTAAATAATCTAACTGCTGCAATACAAAATGACTTGGATCGTAAAGAATATTGGCGCGCTTATGATTTCCCGTTGCTTCTAAAAACCGTTCGAAACTCACACCATCATGCAAATCTTCGCCCGGATGAAGTTCGTAACAAATATCGACACCTTGTTCGTCGAAATGATTTAAAATAGGCAACCAACGTTTTGCTAATTCTTCAAAGCCCATTTCTACTAATCCTTGTGGCCGCTGTGGCCAAGGATATACAGTATGCCATAATAAAGCTCCAGAAAATGATGCATGCGATTTTAAACCTAATCGTCCACTTGCCGTTCCCGATTTTTTAACAAAGTCAATTGCCCATTCGGTTCTGGCTTTTGGATTATTTTTATATGCTTCTGGTGCGAAGCCATCAAACAAGGTATCGTAAGCCGGATTTACAGCCACTAATTGACCTTGTAAATGGGTTGATAATTCGGTAATTTCTAATCCGTAAGAATTTACTTTCCCTTTTAATTCATCGCAATACGTCTGACTCTCAGCAGCCTTTTCAATATCGATTAATCCTGTTTCCCAAGTGGGAATTTGTATTCCTTTATAGCCTAAGTCTGCTACCCATTTACATAAACTGTCTAAAGTATTGAACGGTGCCTCACTTCCTGCGAACTGAGCTAAAAAAATTGCGGGTCCTTTTATTGTTTTCATATACTAGCTATCTTCATAACAGAAGAAATTTATTCCTCGAAGTTGTTAAAAAAATCGAGTACGTTAATTATTTTATATTTTCACCCAAGACGCATTATGCTTGTCGCTTTCTACTGCAGCATATATAAACTGCATCCCACGAACACCATCTTTAACGGTTGGATAATCTGGTTTTTCGATAATTTCATTATTTAACAACGCCATAACATGTGTTGCAAAATTTTTATAAATAGTAGCAAAAGCTTCTAAATATCCTTCTGGATGCCCCGCAGGAATACGCGACACAGCCAGCGCTTCTTCATACAAACCATTACCGTTTGGTGTAAAAACTTTTACAGGATCTTTGAGCCAGTGTGTGATTAACTGATTTGGATTTTCCTGTTGCCATTCTAAACTTCCTTTTTCTCCATACACCTTAATGGCTAAATTATTTTCTTCGCCTAATGCTATTTGAGAAATAGACATGGTTCCTTTTGCACCATTATTCATACGTAGCAATAAATTACCATCGTCGTCTAAAACACGGCCTTCTCCAAATGTTCCTAAATCGGCTGCTAGTTCTTCAATTTCTAATCCCGTTATATATTCGGCTAAATTTCCAGCATGAGTACCTATATCGCCTAAAGCTCCACCAATACCAGATTTAGCCGGATCTACACGCCAAGACGCCTGTTTTTGTCCGGTTTGCTCTACAGCTGTAGACAACCAACCTTGTAAATATTGTACTTGTATCTTTCTAATTTTTCCTAAATCGCCTTTGGCAACCATAGCTCTCGCCTGCTTTACCATAGCATATCCCGTGTAATTATGTGTTAAAGCGAAAATTTTACCACTTTTTTCTACACACGTTTGCAGTTCTATAGTTTCATCCAATGTTAACGTCATTGGCTTATCGCAAACAACATGAAAACCATGTTCTAACGCTAATTTCGCGGGCGCAAAATGCATGTGATTGGGCGTTACTATAGAAACAAAGTCCATGCGAACATCTTCTCGCAATTCTTTTTCCGTCAAGATCATTTCTTCAAAACTTCCATAGCACCTATCTTCTGGTAGATATAATGCTTGTCCTGATGCTTTAGATTTTTCTGCATTACTGCTAAATGCACCACACGCCAGTTCGATCATGCCATCTATTGACGACGCCTTTCTATGTACATCTCCTATAAATGATCCGGTACCACCACCAATCATTCCCATTCTTAATTTTCTTGCCATACTAAATTATGCTTGTTCTGTTTTATTTCTTTTTTTCATATAAATATTCAACCCTAAAAAGGCCACAATAAGAATTGCAGGCAAAATAGACATGGTACGTAACGCCTCCGAAGCATTAGCATCATCCATTAATTTCCCCATAATTGGTAAAACTAAAGATACGGAAAACATTCCTGCTCCTCCCATTATCGAGAGTCCTAACGCCCCTGTTTCCGGCAAATATTCTGCAACAAACCCCAACATAGTGGGCCAAAAGAAGGTTACACCAACGGCAAATACTGCCGCTGCAACAAACGTCATACCGCCACTTGTAATAGTTAATAACCATAAGCCGATAAACGTAAATATTGCTGAATATAACAACATACCCGACGGCTGTAATTTATGCACCACTTGTCCTGCAAAGAGTCTACCTAACGCCATAATTCCGTTTATAAAAGCAAGGACTAGAAGTGGCACGGCTACAGATTCTTTTAAAAGAGATTCTATACGTTGCGTTGTCCCTAATTCTGATGCTGCGGTTAAAAACATGCAAAACACCATAAAAAGAAACAATGGCTTACCAATACTAGCGAACATTTTTTTGTTACTAATCCCCATTTGAACGCGTTCTGTTACAGGGAATTTTTGTCCGAAAAACAATATTGCATATAAGATTAGAGGCACAAATAACGTTGCAACCATAATTTGCCAGCTTAAACCTAAAACATCCATGACTAACCATCCTACAATGGAGCCAATAACGATTCCTCCTGGAAACCAAACGTGAAATCTGTTAAGCATTTTGGTTTTTTCGGATGTGTACATCGATGCGACCATTGGGTTTAAAGCCGCTTCTACCATTCCATTTCCAATACCTACAAACAACGTTGCTAGAAACAACGAACTCATGGAATCGGCTAGAATAGTCCAAACAATACCCACAGCATGCATGACAAAGGCAATCCATGTAATTTTTTTAATCCCGATAAAATCTACCATGGGGCCTCCAAAAATCATAGCTAGCGTAAACCCGAAAAATGCGGGCGTAAAAGCATAACCAATTTGCTCTAAGGTTAAACCTATGCCCTCTGGGCCGAAAACGGTTTCTAATCTTGCTCGAATAGCAAAAGTCATTGCTGTTGTAATTAGAGCCAAGCAACTCCCAAGAAAGAGTCTTTTCTTATTAATCTCCATTATTATGTCTGTGGTTTAGTTAGTTTGTACAAAAAACAAAGGAATAGTCGCTTATCTAAAACTCGTGTTTAGTGAGATGAGATGCAATAAACCGAAACAGACTATCTTGAAATTTTCTACTTAGTGAAAATAGAAAATAGATTTTGAAAAGAGGTGTATATTAATTCAGTGAAATATTTTAAACACATTCTGGATTTTCTTCCGTAAGCTTTAATCTATAAGCTTTTGGCGAACATTTTTCATGTTTTTTAAATACCGTGGCGAAGTACTGACTTGTGGCAAAACCACAGGTGTATGCAATTTCTGCAATGGTTAATTCTTGATTTTCCAAAAGCATTCTTTTAGACAAATTGAGGCGCTTCATCATTAAATAACGCATGGGTGTTACATTTGTTAAACGCTTGCAATGGTGCGTAAAGCGTGTTACTCCAACACCTGCAGATTCCGCCATTAGTTCGACAGTCCAATTTTCGGATAAATTGTTTCCTAATTCATCTAAGAAAAATTTCACACTTCGAGAGCTATCGGTTAATTTTTCATTTAACACAATATCTTCGGTATTTAATAAATCGAACAACAGAATAAGTAAGTAATTAACTAGTAGTCTTATTCTTGAGGCGCTACTTCCATTAACATCGGTATCAATTGCTTTATTTATTCTAACAAAACAGTCACGAACTTTTTGATCTGTTTTCCAAATAGATTTTTCATTCTGTCTTAAAATGGCAGTCAACCGATCTAAATCTTTAGGAACCAAAGTCACCCAATCTGGCCACACCCATTCTTGATGCGGTCTTCTCACGCCTAAATCGATAATTACCCAGTAGAATTTTCCCATACCTACATACGGGTTTCCAACCTTATGAGCTTCCCATGGACGCGTAATTGTTAAGTGATTAGGAGTAAGTAAAACTTCTTTATTTTCCTGAGCATAAGGCATCGTACCTGATTCTAAAAAATGAAATTCGATTCCTTCATTTCTATGCCAGTCTAATCCCCAATCTTGAGGCTCGCTAGCATCCCAGTACCCAATACTATTTAAACCCAACGTATTCTCGTCTAATCGATCGCCAGGATAGGTATGTCTGGCGAGAGCTTTAAATTTTATTTTTTTTCGATTAAACGCATCAAGTAATGGCAAACAAGTGTCGGCATGATAAACTACGCCGTAAGCTTTATAGGGCTCGATATTTATTTTGTTTACTTTCACTGAAATTATTTGAATACAAGTGCCATGCAAAATACACCTTTTTTGCGAATTATAAATTTTAGCTTTTATAAATCACGAAATACTCAAATCATACACCTCATTTGTATTAGATTGTATGAATTCTTTCAGTGGCTTTGTATAAAGATAAATTACTACTAATTTTACATTTTAACATTCAAAATATCGAAATAACAACTACACTCCCTTAACTATGAATTTATTTAAATGTTTAGTAGCTTTCTTGCTATTAACTCAATCTGCTCTATTACATGCGCAATCTACAATTGGCGGTACCATTTCCGACAGCAACAACCAGCCCATATCTGGCGCAACTGTTGTTATAAATGCTAAGCCAAATGTTTATAGTATTACCAATACTGAAGGTGCATTCAAACTTGAAAATATTCCTGCTGGCCAATACACCTTAAGCATTTCCCACTTAGGATTTAAGCCTATTAAAGAAGACATTGAAGTTCGTGATAATGACATGAATTTTTCATTCAGTTTAGAAACAGATTTACTTAACCTTCATACCGTTGTTATTACAGGGAATTTCACCCCTAAAGATCAGTTAGAATCTAGCACCTCTGTAAGTACACTCGATGCTGAACAAATACAAAAAGTATACCCTAGAGGTACAGCAAACCTATTAGAAAATATACCAGGAACCTTTACCGATGCATCTGCCGGAGAGGTTTTTACAAAAGTGTATACGCGTGGTATTTCTGCGGCTGCAGAAGACGACATGGGATGGTACTATGTATCGCTACAAGAAGACGGATTACCAGTTAGTTTGGTACAACACTCCTATTATAGCCCAGATATTTTTAATCGCGTAGATTTAACCACAAGTAAAGTCGAAGCTTTACGTGGCGGTAGTGCATCTATAACGGCAATGAATGCGCCTGGCGGTGTTTATAATTTTATCTCAAGAAATTCTTCTGAAGATTTAAATGGAGAAGTGCAATTACAAACAGGCGTTCAAGGTGAAGGCAATATGCTTTACAGAGTAGACGCTGTTTTAGGTGGTGCCTTGGGAAATAATTGGTTTTTTAATTCTGGTGGACATTACAGACACGATGAAGGTGCAAGAAATACAGATTTTACATTTAGTAAAGGTGGACAGTTTAAATTTGACCTTACAAAAGAAAATTCACGAGGTTATTTTAAACTATACGGAAAATACCTCAACGATTATACCAACAGATATAACGGTGTAGCCGCAACAAATTGGGACAACCCAGAAGCTACTTACGGTCAAGACTTCAATAACTCTGCATTGTTAATGCCAAGTTTTGATGCGTCTATTCCGGACGGTCGTAATTTAGCAGAAGGCGGTACAAATAGTTTTAATCCGTCGAACGGAGTTCATGCAAAAGATCTAGCGGTTGGTTTCGATTTATTTCAGAACTTAGGAAATAACTGGTCTATTAAAAACAACATGAAGTTCTCTTCTAAAAGCGCAAATTGGCAAACGGCAATAAGCAATGTCTTTGTGTCTATTAGCGATCCTACGGCCTATTATTTAGTGAGTAACGGAAATCCGTTTCCTGTCGGACAAATTGTATTTAAAAACGCTAACTCTGGAGCTGAATTAGCACGCATTGACAACAGTGGTATTTTCTCAGGTAATTCTTCAGAATATTTAACAGATGGCACACTACCAAACGATGCCATTATGGGAACATCTACTTGGTATAAAGATAATACTGCAGATGAATTTATGCAACAATTAACACTGAATAAAACGTGGGATACACACGACTTAAATTTTGGTTTTGCTACAGGATTTTCGGACACGTCGGTATTTACACAAGGAAGTTTTGCTTTCTCTACCTACGAAAACAATCCGCAGATGCTACAAGTTACCTTAGAGAACCCAGGAGCGCCTGTTATGGCATTATCAGACGAAAATGGAGTTAGTAATTATGGCGGATTATTCTTTACAAATAGTCGTGCTAAAATTACTCAGGTTGCTGGATTTGTAAACGACCACTGGGAAGTTTCAGACAAAATACAACTTGATTTGGGTGTACGTTTTGAATCTATAACGCATGACGGTAGTAACGATCGCTATGCGCCATTTACACAAAATGGAGGGTTAGATCAAGATGAAACTACCGCTTACGACAATAATATATTAGCACCAACAGGAGAGGTAGACACGTTTGACTACTCTTATAATTATGTCTCGTATTCTTTTGGTTTAAATTATAAATTAACTGATGACGCATCGCTATTTGGAAGATTATCTAAGGGAAATAAAGCCCCTGAATTAAATTATTATTTTAATAATTATGCCAACGTACCTATTAATCAAGCGGGTGAAGTACAGAAAATTAATCAAGTTGAAGTTGGGCTAAAATCTATTTTAAAAGATTTTTCTTTTACCACCACTGTTTTCTGGAGTGAATTAAAAGACATTGGAATCTCTAACTTTGAATATGATGGCGATACAGGTAGTATTTTTTATACACCAATTCTATTTAACACCTCTAGAACCTTAGGTTTAGAATGGGAAACTATTTATAAACCGTTCCAAAATATTGCATTCCGTTTTAACGGAATTGTTCAAGATCCTAAAGCCAGTACATGGAACCTTTATGATGCGGCAGGAACCGTAGACACCGCAGACGATAGTACTGTAGACTATTCAGGAAACACTCTACCTTTTAACCCGAAACTAATGTTTAATTTCGCAATTGAATATAACAGAAATAAAGTTTCTTCTTTTTTAAAGTGGAGATACACTGGAAAACGAGAAGCCAATGTAGCTAACGCATTTCAGCTTGATGCCTACAGTGTTTTTGATGCCGGTTTAGGTTATCAAATAAATAAAAATTTAAGCGCTAATCTTTTAATGACCAATATTTTTAATTCGGATGGTTTGGCTAATTTTATGGGAGCAAATTCATTTGGAGCGAATGCTAACGGTGCGACTTCAGAGTTTATAGAAAACAATCCTGACGCTGGTTTTATAGTAATTCCTATTTTACCTCGTGCCACTTTACTGCAATTAAACTATACGTTTTAAAAGGTTAATAACATAGAATATATAGTATGAATACGTAATACAGACTAGTATAAAATTAAAAAGGCAGAACCACCGTTACAAGGTTCTGCCTTTTTTATTACACATCTCCTAGCGTTACAAAACCAATTAGATTATCGTGTTATCTATGGCATTTTAAGTTGCTATTTACATGTAACTACATCTTCAAATATTATATTTCTACCTGCTTTAGTTATACGTTAAACACTTCTAATTTTAGTTATAATTAGCCGTAATCTAGCCTTTTTTAGATATAGGACCATTGGTTATTAAGCAGAAAAGTTGGACTTACATCCAACTTCTTCACTTATAAATTCAAATATTCAATATTATTTTTCGTTCTCTAACTCTTCTAGTGTCCAATAATTCTCACGGTCTGCAGACTCGTCTCTTGCCGTTTTAACCGTTCTTCTAGAAACATTATCTTCGTCGTTCATAGCTCTAACATAGCTTAAGACATCTGCAATCCACTGATCGCTATTATCTTTTAACGGCATCATAATTCCATACTCTTCCCCTTCAATAGGTCCAATTAATCCGTTTAATAAAATTTTACTTAAAATTCCCTTATCGCCTTTCACACGTGCGCTACCAATTAAAGATGGTGCTATAAGCTTTCCGCCCTCTGTAGCTATACCTTTTAAATCGCCACCATGACATGTAACGCATAGTTGTTGGTAAGCATCGTAACCTTTTACAATACCTAGTCTAGTCCCTAGGTCGCGTCCTGAAATTCTCTTTTTAAGCTTTGCGAGTTGAGAATCGTCTTTCTTTAAACTTTCGGCTACAGCATGCGAAATAATTTCATGATCGCCATATTTCTCATTAATAGTATGAAGTAAATCTGTTGCTTTTTTATCCTTACTATAACGTAAACTTAAAGCCAATTGGTTCACTACGTTTACATCAGCATCGGAAATTAGCTCTTCTAAATTTTGAAGAACATCTGTATCTCCTGCTTTTAAAAAGTTTTCACTTAATCGTATTGCTGTAAGCCTAACGCGGTAATCTTCATCTTGTAATTTTTCAAGAATTAAAGTCTTATCAACATTATCTAAGCCTTCAAGTGTCCAAAGTGCTGTAACACGTTCTAAGCCCAAATCTTTATCACTATTAAATAATCCATCCATAAAAGATGTATTATCTCGGGCGATAGCTTGTAACTCAGGAATAACCGATTGATCGCCTCTTAAAACAATTAGCTTTTGAGCTGTATTACGATACCAACCGTTACGATGACTTAAATATTTGATTAGTTCTGAAGCTTCCTTTCCTATTAAGTTTGGTTTCTTGTCAAGTTCAATATCTTCATGTACAATTCTATAAATTCTTCCTTTTCCAATATTTTTATCTAATTCTTTACGCACAATAACGGGACGTAAAAAACTTCCTTCTTTGGTCCAGTTACTTTCTTGAATAATACCGCGATACATGTCTACAATATAAAGTGCACCATCTGGACCTGTTTTTGCTTGTAAAGGTCTAAAGTTTAAATCTGTAGACGCCATAAATTCTGCTTTATCGTACGCGTTATAAACGACCTTTTTACCATTTTCGTTTTTAACTTTAGCTCTACGAATAAGTCTTCCAACCGGTTCTGGAATAAACAAATCTCCATATGTTGATGGCGGTAATTTATGTCCTCTATAAATTTCTTGTCCTGCAGTTCCTGTAAAATGATTAAGCGTACCGTCTTCACGCAATCTTTTTGTTCCGCCTTGAACATCTGGAGTTCCAACTATTGGCCAAGGTTCTACAAAACCTTCGGCAAGTCTTCCCTTTGCATTAAACTCTCCGTACACTGGTGGTTGCTGGAACCCATAAGCCGGATTTTCACTACCTGCAGAAGAATAATACATATTTCCTAAATCGTCTTGTGTAAGTCCCCATTGCCCTCTGCTAGGCATACTTTCTAAAGAATCTACTTCGACTTCACCATTGCTTTTAAACCTAAATCGAATGGGATTATATGTTGTATATAACCAATTATCTAAATTCCAGATAAGTCCACTTTGCTGATGTTCTAAATTTCCTCCTCGACGGTTTGGATTATGGTATACACGTTCTTTTTTATCGGCTACACCATCGCCATCAGTGTCTTTATAACTCCATAAATCGTACGAATATGTTTCGTTTACAATCAGTTCGTTTTCTAACGGAAGAATCATTCTTGGTAACAACAGGCTATCAATAAACACGGTACTCTTATCCATTTTACCATCGCCATCTAAATCTTCTAACAATTTAATTTTGCTTATAGATTGATTGGTTCCTGTACCATCAACATCCTGCATATAGGTATTCATTTCGGCCACGTACATTCGTCCATTTCCATCCCATGCTATAGTTACTGGCTCATCAATCATGGGTTCGCTTGCAACGAGCTCTACTTTATAACCTTCGGGCAAGTAAAATGTTTTCATACTTTCTTCTGGCGACAGAAAATCGGCAACAGCTTCTTTAACAATTTCGGGCTTCTCGTAAATTTTATCGACATATTCTTTTTTCTTACAGTTGAAAAAAGTTAACAAGACCAGTATAAATACACTAGATTTAATAATTCTCATTTTGCTAAGGTTAGTTAGTTTTTAGGTAATATTTTAAGATTTTATGTTTATAATTCACTATAAAACATAAAAATGTGTCTCAAATATATACATATAAAGGTTTATACTAGTGCATAATTTTTCAGTGAAGAAAATTGCACTAATATAAACCTCTGTATAAAATTATTTAAGCTTAGCTTTTAAATAAGATGTATTATATTACTTATTTACAGTATATAATCGGTGCTAATAAAATTGGATGCTTTAGTATCAAGCAATTCATTTAAAATAGCATTATTGTATGTATTATCTTTTGAAGCTACAAACGTTCTAATTGAGAACGATCTTAAAGCATCATGTACACTTAATGTTCCTACAGCAGAATCTTTTCTTCCTGTAAACGGATAAACATCCGGTCCACGCTGGCAGGAACTATTTAGGTTAACACGACATACTAAGTTGACTAAAGTATCGACCAATGGCGCTAACGTCTTAACATTCTGACCAAAGACACTCACTTGTTGTCCGTAATTAGATTCGGCCATATCGTGTAAAGGCTCTTGAATATCTTTAAAAGACAGCACAGGAACTACTGGTCCAAATTGCTCTTCTTTAAATACACGCATGTCTTTACTTACTGGAAACAACACTGCTGGAAAAATATAATTTTCTGTAGTTTTTCCTCCTTTTTCATTTAGAATCGTTGCACCTTTTTCTAAGGCATCATCAATCAACTCTTGAATATAAGCAGGTTTTCCTGGTTCTGGAAGCGGTGTTAATTTCACCCCTTGATCCCATGGATTTCCAAATTGTAACGCATCTACTCTAGCGGCAAACCGTTTATTGAATTCTTCAACAATATTTTCATGAACATAAAGTACTTTTAAAGCCGTACAACGTTGTCCATTAAAAGACAAGGTTCCCGCAATACATTCGTCTATGGTTAAATCTAAATCTGCATCTGGTAAAACAATTGCTGGATTTTTAGCTTCTAAACCTAAAACCAAACGCAATCTGTTTTGTCTTGGGTGACTATCTTGAAGTGCATTTGCAGACGTACTATTTCCTATTAAAGCAAGTACATCTACCTTTCCTGTTTCCATTATTGGTGTAGCAACTACACGTCCGCGACCATAAATAATATTTACAACGCCTTCTGGAAAACTATTTCGAAACGCTTCTAACAACGGTGTCATTAACAACACACCATGTTTAGCAGGTTTAAAAATTACTGTATTCCCCATAATAATGGCAGGAATTAACAGTGCAAAAGTTTCGTTAAGCGGATAGTTATAAGGTCCCATACACAACACAACCCCTAAAGAACCACGTCTTATATGAGCGTAAACGCCATCGTGCTTTTCAAATTTAGCACTATCGCGATCTAGTTGTTTATATTCTTCAATAGTGTCGTAAATATAATCTACTGTTCTATCGAATTCTTTTTGAGAATCTGGTAAACTTTTACCAATTTCCCACATTAGTAATTTCACGATGTCTTCTCGCTTGGTTTTCATTTGTTCTACAAACTTTTCCATGCAAGCAATACGATCAATCACTTTCATTGTTGGCCATTCGCCTTGACCTTTATCATAGGCTTTACAAGCAGCATTTAAGGCTTCTAATGCTTGTTCTTTTCCCAGTTGAGGTATTTTACCAAGTCGTGTTGGCTTATATTCTGGAGTAGATGATACGGATGAATAAACATCTGCCGTATCTCCCGTCCATTTTTTTAATTCACCACCTACTAAATATGTATTTTGATTAATTTCAGTTGTAACTTTATATTGATCCGGAATCTCTAAAAAAGATGTGTGCATAATATAATTTTAATTTACAGTTAAGTTTAAAGATAACTCTTTAATCGTATTTAGTAGTTTACAAAATAGTTAAGCTTATACTAAAAACTGAAACAGGTCTGGATTATCGTTTAAATAGTCGCCGTAAAAGTTTCGCTGTTTCATTTTAGTAATTAAGGGTCCTAAATCTTTAGATGATTTTAATTCGATACCAACTACTGCCGAACCATTTTCACGATTGGTTTTTTTGGCATACTGAAAATAGGTAATATCATCGTTAGGCCCTAAAATCTCGGCAACGAACTCTTTTAATGCTCCCGCGCGTTGTGGGAATTTCACTATAAAATAATGCTTTAAATTGGTATATAATAAAGCGCGTTCTTTAATTTCGGCTGTTCTAGTAATATCGTTATTACTACCACTAATAACACAAACCACATTTTTACCTTTAATTTCTTCGGCATAGAAATCCAGAGCAGAAACACTTAATGCACCTGCTGGCTCGACCACAATAGCATCCTTATTGTAAAGTTCTAAAATGGTTTCACATATCTTACCTTCGGGAACAGTTATCATGTCGTCTAAATTCTGCTTACAAATAGCAAACGTTCTGTCTCCTACTTTCTTTACTGCAGCACCATCAACAAAATTTTCGATGGTTTTTAATTCTGTGTTATAACCGTTTTTTATAGATGTTTTCATAGAAGGTGCGCCTTGTGGCTCGACTCCTATAATTTTAGTATCCGGAGATAATTGCTTAAACACTGTAGATAAGCCTGAAGCTAATCCTCCACCTCCAACGGGAACAAAAACGTAATCTAAAGGCGCATTGATCTGACTTAATATCTCAAGACCAATGGTAGCTTGTCCTTCTATTACTTCTTGATCGTTAAACGGATGAATAAAAGTTTTATTTAAACGTTCACACTCTAACATAGACGCATGGTATGCATCGTCGTAAGAATCGCCAACCAAAACAATTTTAGTATATTCTTCACCAAACATTTTTACCTGCTCGATTTTTTGATTAGGTGTTGGTGAAGGCATAAAAATAGTACCTTCTATTTTTAACAATTTACAGGATAGAGCCACACCTTGAGCGTGATTCCCTGCACTTGCACATACAATACCATTTTTCATTTGTTCTGGAGTTAAAGACGACATCCTGTTGTATGCCCCTCTAATTTTATAAGAACGAACTAATTGTAAGTCTTCACGCTTAAAGAGCACATTGGCGCCAAAACGTTTAGAATATTGTAGGTTTTGTGTTAAAGGCGTAGAAACAGCAACCGATTTTAAACGCTCGGCTGCTGCTTGTACTGCTTTTAAACTTGGAAAATATGTTTTGTTTTCGGTTTGCATAATTGTATTAGGCTAACACTGAAGCGTCTTCTTCTACTTCAGATTTTATTGTTTTCATTGCTGTCATGGCTGCTCTTAACGATTTTCCAATCGCTTCAATAGGATGATTTCTAATAGCATCGTTTACTGCAATTAATTCAATATTATCAACTTCGTTAGATGTTGAGTATGGCTTACCAATTACATCAGTTTTAATTCCTTTCATGAAATCTACTAACATAGGCTTGGCGGCATGGTCGAATAGGTAACATCCGTATTCTGCTGTATCAGAAATAACACGGTTCATTTCGTAAAGTTTCTTTCTTGCAATTGTATTCGCAATTAAAGGTAATTCATGAAGTGATTCGTAGTATGCAGATTCTTCGATAATTCCAGCGCTTACCATAGTTTCGAAAGCTAACTCTACTCCCGATTTTACAATAGCAACCATTAAAACACCATTATCGAAATATTCTTGTTCTGAAATTTTATCTGAAGTTAATTTAGTTTTTTCGAAAGCTGTTTCTCCTGTTGCTTCTCTCCAAGTTAATAAATTAACATCGTCGTTTGCCCAGTCTTCCATCATGGTTTTAGAGAAATGACCAGAGATAATATCGTCCATATGCTTTTCGAAAAGCGGACGTAAAATATCTTTTAATTCTTCAGATAATTTATATGCTTTAATTTTAGCTGGGTTCGATAAACGGTCCATCATAGTTGTAATACCACCATGCTTTAAAGCTTCAGTTACAGTTTCCCAACCATATTGAATTAATTTAGCAGCATAACCTGGCTCTATACCTTCTTCAACCATTTTGTCGAAACATAAAATAGATCCTGTTTGTAACGCCCCACATAAAATAGTTTGTTCCCCCATTAAATCACTTTTAACCTCAGCAACGAAAGACGATTCTAAAACTCCCGCTTTATCTCCTCCTGTTGCAACAGCATACGCTTTAGCTTGTACTAAACCTTTTCCTTCTGGATCGTTTTCTGGGTGTACAGCAATTAATGTTGGCACACCAAATCCACGTTTATATTCTTCACGTACTTCCGTACCTGGACATTTAGGAGCAACCATAATAACAGTTAAATCCTTACGGACTTGAGTACCTTCTTCTACGATATTAAATCCGTGAGAGTAAGATAATGTTGCACCTTTTTTCATTAAAGGCATTATAGTTTCTACAACATTAGTATGTTGCTTATCTGGCGTTAAGTTTAAAACTAAATCTGCCGTAGGAATTAACTCTTCGTATGTTCCAACAGTAAAATTGTTTTCTGAAGCGTTCACAAAAGAAGCACGCTTTTCTTTAATTGCAGCAGCACGTAAAGCATAAGATATATCTAAACCAGAATCTCTCATGTTTAATCCTTGGTTTAATCCTTGTGCGCCACAACCTATAATGACGATCTTTTTACCTTTTAATGCAGTGACACCATCTTCGAATTCTGAAGACGACATGAAACGACATTTTGATAATTGTTCTAATTGATTTCTTAGTGATAAGGTGTTAAAATAATTTGCCATTGTGTTTAAATTAATTAAATGCTGTTAGCATTTGTGATATTTTCATTTCTTCTTTGGTTACTGCAATACGTCCTGAACGTACAAACTGCATAATGCCGTAGGCACTAAAATCGCGATATAATTGTTCGATTTCGTTTCGTTTTCCTGATTTCTCAAGAACAAAAAACTCTTTATTAACCGTTACAATTCTCGCATTACTATCTTTAATTATATTCTGAATTTCGCGTTCTTCAAATAATAAATCCGATTTTAATTTAAACATACAAGACTCCTGATAAATTGTTTCTTCGTCTGTATGGTAATACGCTTTAATAACTTCGACTTGCTTTTCTATCTGACCAACAATCTTCTTAATTCGGTCTTCTTTAAGTTTTACTACGATAGTAAATCTTGACACGCCTTCTATTTCTGAAATAGAGGTGTTTAAACTTTCAACATTGATATGTCTTCTTTGAAAAATCGCCGAAATTCTGTTTAAAAGACCAATGTTATTCTCGGTATAAATCGAGATGGTATATGTGTTTCTATTATCTTCCATAATTAACTTAATCTAATATCTGAAACTGAAGCTCCTGTTGCTATCATTGGGAAAACGTTTCCTTCTTTTTCTACACATACCTCTAAGAAATATGCCCCATCGTGGTTCATCATTTCTTCTACTGCACCTGCTAGTTCTTCACGTTTTGTAATACGCTTAGCTTCTATATAATACCCTTTAGCAATCGCTACAAAGTTAGGGTTTGTCATTTCTGTAGATGCATAACGTTTATCGAAAAACAACTGTTGCCATTGGCGAACCATTCCTAAAAACTCGTTATTTAAAACCACTATTTTTACAGGTACTTTTTGCTGAAAAATAGTTCCCAATTCTTGAATATTCATCTGAAAACCACCATCACCAATAATAGCAACCACATCACGATCTGGCGCAGCCATTTTCGCTCCAATAGCCGCTGGTAAAGCAAAGCCCATAGTCCCTAATCCTCCAGAAGTAATATTACTTTTGGTTTTATTGAATTTTGCGTAACGACAAGCAATCATTTGGTGTTGCCCCACGTCTGAAACTATAGCCGCATCTCCTTTAGATTGTATGTTTATCTGATTTATCACTTCCCCCATGGTTAATCCTTCTTTGGTTGGGTGTAAATCGTTTTGAATTACTTTTTCAAACTCGGTAGCATATAAATTCTTAAATTTCTGATGCCATTCTGTATGCACATTTTCGTTTAAAAGTGGTAATAATGCAGCTAAACTCAGTTTAGAGTTACCTAGAACTGCGACATCCGTTTTAACGTTTTTATCGACTTCAGCTGGATCTATTTCAAAATGAACAATTTTAGCTTGTTTTGCATAGGTTTCAAGATTTCCTGTTACACGATCGTCGAAACGCATACCAATTGCAATTAACACATCGCACTCGTTGGTTAACATATTTGGCGCATAATTACCATGCATTCCCACCATCCCTATATTTAAAGGATGATCGGTTGGTACTGCTGAAGCTCCTAAGATAGTCCATGCAGAAGGTATTCCGGCTTTCTCTATAACCGCTTTTAATTCGTCTTCCGCCTTTCCTAAAATAACACCTTGTCCCCAAACAATCATTGGTTTTTTAGCACTATTAATTAAGTCTGCCGCTTTTTTAACAGCTTCGCTGTCTATTTTACAAGACGCTTTATAACTACGTACCGAAGTACATTTTTCGTATTTAAAATCGAACTCTTCGAACTGAGCATCTTTAGTAATATCTACAAGCACAGGTCCTGGTCTGCCACTTTTAGCAATATAAAATGCTTTAGCCATGACCTCAGGAATATCTGCCGCTTTTGTAATTTGGACGTTCCATTTAGTTACAGGCGTAGAAATCCCCACAATATCGGTCTCCTGAAACGCATCGCTACCTAATAAATGTGAAGCGACTTGACCAGTAATACAGACCAACGGAGTCGAATCTATTTGAGCATCTGCGATACCTGTTATTAAATTTGTAGCCCCTGGACCAGAAGTAGCAATAGCGACTCCTACTTTTCCAGAAATACGCGCATAACCTTGAGCCGCATGGGCAGCACCTTGTTCATGACGAGTTAAGACATGATGAATTTGATCTCTATATTTATAAAGTTCATCGTAAACCGGCATAATAGCTCCTCCTGGATACCCATAAAGAATCTCAACACCTTCGGCCAACATACATTTTATGATGGCTTCACTACCCGAAATACGCACCGTACTCTCCGTAGCTGTCTTAGTCGTTTTTACTGTTTCTGTGTTCATAGTAAAAAATTAAAATTCATCAGTCACGCATCCTTTTGATGCAGACGATACTGTTTTCGCATATTTATATAAAACGCCGCGATCTGCTTTTAATTTTGGAGCAACCCAATTTGCGCGTCTTTTATCTAATAACTCCTCCGAGATTTCAATATCAATTGTATTATTTTCGGCATCAATAAAGATTATATCTCCATTTTCTACCAATGCAATATTACCACCATCCTGAGCTTCTGGGGCAACGTGACCCACTACAAAACCATGAGAACCTCCAGAGAAGCGTCCGTCGGTAATCATTGCCACATCTTTTCCTAATCCAGCACCCATAATAGACGATGTAGGTTTTAACATTTCTGGCATTCCTGGCGCTCCTTTCGGACCTTCGTAACGAATAATAATGACATCGCCTTTCTTTACCTTACCGTTTTTGATACCCTCATTAACTTCGGCTTCACTATTAAAAACGTTAGCTGTCCCTCTAAACGACAGTCCTTCTTTACCAGTGATTTTGGCAACAGCACCTTCGGTTGCTAAGTTTCCAAAAAGAATACGGATATGTCCGGTTTCTTTAATTGGATTATCTAGCGTTTTTATAATCTCTTGTCCTTCGATTAAATTAGGAACATCTTTTAAGTTTTCTGCTATGGTTTTCCCAGTTACGGTTAAACAATCGCCGTGAAGCATACCGTTTTCTAACATGTATTTTAATACGCCAGGAATCCCTCCAACACCATGTAAATCTTCCATAGAATATTTACCACTTGGCTTTAAATCTGCCAATAAAGGGGTGTTGTCGCTAATTCTTTTAAAATCTTGTAAAGTAAATTCAATTTTCGCCGCTTTAGCAATGGCTAAAAAGTGAAGTACAGCATTGGTAGAACCTCCTAAAACCGTTACTAATCTAAATGCATTTTCTAACGATTTTTTAGATACAATGTCTGAAGGTTTTATATCATTTTCTAATAAATAACGTAAAGCTTCACCGGCCTTAACGCATTCTTTTTCTTTTAATTTATCGTCTCCAACAGCTGGTGTAGACGAGTTAAATGGTAACGACATTCCTAAAGCCTCGATTGCCGATGCCATAGTATTTGCAGTATACATTCCCCCACAAGCACCTGCTCCTGGACATGCTTTGTGAACCACTTCTTTAAATTCTGAATCGCCGATAGTTCCGGCAACTTTTTTTCCATAAGCTTCAAAAGCCGAAATAATATCAAGCTTTTCTCCTTTATGACAACCAGAAGCAATAGTCCCTCCATACACTAAAACAGAAGGTCTGTTTAAACGAAGCATTCCTATTAAAGCACCTGGCATATTTTTATCACAGCCTACAACCGTAACTAAACCATCGTAGCTCATCCCCTCGACAACAGTCTCGACCGAATCTGCAATAATATCTCTAGACACCAAAGAATAACGCATTCCAGGTGTACCGTTAGAAATACCGTCACTAATCCCAATGGTGTTAAAAATTAAACCAATTAAATCTGCATTTTGGGTTCCTTTTTTAACATGTGTAGCTAAGTCATTTAAATGCATATTACAAGGGTTCCCTTCGTAACCTGTACTTGCGATACCAATAAATGGTTTTTGTAAATCTTCATCTGTTAATCCTATAGCGTGCAACATCGCTTGAGCGGCAGGCAATGAAGGATCTTGAGTGATCGCGTGACTATACTTTTTTAAATTTTTCATATGTTTTAAAAGCTTTTGCTCTAAATTCTAATCTGTTTGAGAGCTCTAAATTAATTTTTTGTCAATTTTTAACGAATTTAGTCCGACAGCTTTAGACTAAACTCATTTCTAATATTACATATCTAAATACCTATAATACAGATATTTAAACACTATTATATATGATGTTCAATGCCTTCTTTTTTTGATAAAAAAATCAACTTTTTCCAAAATAAACGTCGAAATCACTATTCAGTCCAAAAAACGGCTCCTTTTACAATTAATTCCAACCCAAAATCGATTTATTTAAAACAGATTTAACGCAAAAAAGCCTTCCCAAAAAAAAGGAAGGCTTTTATTATATTCTTAATACATATTCCCCCCAATATCCTCACGAACGAATCACAACGACAGGAATAGAAATATATATTATAAAATTTTTCATATATAAACCAAATATCTTAATTCTTTGAATAGTAACCTATAAAAAAACAAAATATTTGATGTATTTGTTACATATTAAACTCTAGGTAAATCGATACCTGTTTTAAGAGGTAGATTAGATTCGCCCATTAAGTACTTATCTACATGGTAGGCCGCTTGTCTCCCTTCGGAAATTGCCCAAACAATTAACGATTGTCCGCGACGCATATCTCCAGCAACAAATACCCCAGGCACGTTAGACATATAATTGTTTGTATCGGCTTTAATATTGGTTCTAAAATCCATATCTAGCCCCAATTGTTCTGGAAGTGTTTTCTCTGCTCCTGTAAACCCTAAAGCCAACAAAGCTAAATCGCAATCCCACGTTTTTTCGGTTCCAGGAAGCTCTTTTAATTGCGGACGCTCGCCTGGTTTAAAAATCCATTCTACCTCGGCAGTAACTAATCCTTTTAAATTTCCGTTTTCGTCGCCTAAAAATTCTTTAGTTGAAATACTGAAGAAACGCTCCACACCTTCTTTATGAGATGTACTTGTACGCAATTTCATTGGCCAATATGGCCATGGCTGATGCGCTGGTCTTCCTTCTGAAGGCTTATCTAAAATTTCAAAATTGGTTACAGATTTTGCACCGTGACGATTAGAAGTTCCAATACAATCTGATCCCGTATCTCCACCACCAATAACAATTACATTCTTACCAGTAGCCTTGATTTCGTTTTCAAATTCTTTGGTACCGCTAACGCGTTTGTTATTTTGCTTAAGGAAATCCATAGCTTGAACAACCCCGTTTAATTCGGCTCCAGGAATTGGCATACCACGTCTTACCGTTGCACCACCACATAACACTACAGCATCAAAATCCTTTTTAAGTTGTTCTGAATCTACATTCTTACCAACGTGCGCATTGGTTTTAAACACGATTCCTTCTTCTTCCATAACTTTAATACGACGGTCTATGATTTGTTTTTCCAATTTAAAATCTGGAATTCCATATCTTAATAAACCACCAACTTTATCGTCTCTTTCAAAAAGCGTTACCAAATGTCCGGCACGATTTAATTGTTGTGCTGCCGCTAAACCTGAAGGTCCGCCACCAATAACAGCTACCGTTTTACCAGTACGGTTTTTTGGAGGATGCGCTACAACCCAACCTTCTTTAAAGGCTGTTTCAACAATTTGTTTTTCAATATTCTCGATAGTTACAGGGTCTTCATTTATACCCAATACACATGCTTCTTCACATGGTGCAGGACACAGTCTACCTGTAAACTCTGGGAAGTTATTTGTAGAATGTAAGATTGCCGCAGCTTCTTTCCACCTTCCTTTATATACTTTATCGTTAAAATCTGGAATTAAATTACCAAGTGGGCAACCACTATGACAAAATGGAATACCACAATCCATGCAACGCGCACCTTGATCTTTTATATGAGGTTCAGACAAAGGAATTGTAAATTCCTTATAATCTTTAATACGATCTTCAACTGGCTCGTACCCTTCAACTTCACGTTTATATTCTAAAAATCCTGTTATTTTTCCCATAATATCTATTGCGTTACAAGGTTTTCTTGTTCTAATTTAATTAAAGCCTGCTTATATTCTTCTGGTAAAACCTTGATAAATTTAGGCAAGTATTGTTCCCATTGCTCTAAAATACGTTGTGCTTGCGGACTTAAAGTAGCGTTATAATGATTAGTAATTAATGTTTTTAATATTGTAATATCTTCTTCTAAAACCACTGGATCTAAGTTAAGTGCTTCAGAATTACAGTTATTAGTAAACGTACCTTTTTCGTCTAGAACAAAAGCAATTCCACCACTCATACCTGCTCCGAAGTTTCTTCCTACTTCACCAAGTATTACAGCAACACCACCAGTCATGTACTCACAACCATGATCTCCAATACCTTCAACAACCGCTTGAGCTCCTGAGTTTCTAACACAGAAACGCTCTCCTGCTTTACCATTAATATAAACCTCTCCAGATGTGGCTCCGTATAAGGTTACGTTTCCAGTAATTACATTATCCTCAGGAACAATAGTTGCTTGTTCAGGAACCTTAATAATTACTTTAGCTCCAGATAATCCTTTTCCTAAATAATCGTTTGTGTTTCCATTTACAATCATTGTTAAACCTTTTGTAGCAAACGCTCCAAAACTCTGTCCTGCCGAACCTGTAAAGTTTAAGTTAAGGGTGTTTTCTGGTAAACCTTGAGCTCCGTAAATTTTTGAAATTTCGTTACTAATTACAGCACCTACTGCACGATCTATGTTTGTAATTTTAAAATCTAAATACGTTTTCTCCTTACGGAATAACGCTGGATGCGCTTTATTAATAATTTCGAAATCTAAGTGCACATCTAAATTATGCTCTTGCTTTTCTGTATTATATAATTTTACGTAAGGTTCTGTTTTTACTCTGTGTAATATTGGAGTTAAATCGATTCCTGACGCCTTATAATGTTCGATAGCTTGGTTACGATCTAATTTTTGAGACTGTCCAACCATTTCATTAATAGTTCTAAATCCTAATTGCGCCATAATTTCACGTAATTCTTGAGCTACAAAATACATGTAGTTAACTACGTGTTCTGGCTTTCCTTTAAATTTCTTACGTAATTCTGGGTTTTGAGTTGCAATTCCAACAGGACATGTATTTAAGTGACACACACGCATCATGATACATCCTGAAGCAACTAACGGTGCTGTTGCGAAACCAAATTCTTCGGCTCCTAATAAACATGCTACAGCAACATCTCGACCTGTTTTTAACTGACCGTCACATTCTAAAACGATACGGTTTCTTAAGTCGTTCATTACTAAAGTTTGTTGTGCTTCAGCAATTCCTAATTCCCACGGTAAACCACAGTGTTTTAATGATGTTAATGGAGATGCTCCTGTTCCACCATCAAAACCTGAAACTAAAATAACATCGGCTTTTGCTTTGGCAACACCCGCTGCTACTGTTCCAACACCAACTTCAGATACTAGTTTTACGTTTACTCTAGCTTCTCTGTTAGCCGATTTTAAATCGTAAATTAACTGAGATAAATCTTCAATTGAATAAATATCGTGATGTGGTGGTGGTGAAATTAATCCTACATAAGGAGTAGAATTACGTGTTTTTGCTATTGAAGGATTCACTTTTGGCCCAGGTAATTGTCCACCTTCTCCAGGCTTAGCACCTTGCGCCATTTTAATCTGAATCTCTTTTGCACTTGTCAGGTAATTAGAGGTTACTCCAAAACGCCCTGAAGCGACTTGCTTAATTGCACTGTTTTTCCAATCTCCATCAGGATCTTTGTAAAAACGTTCCTGATCTTCTCCTCCTTCACCAGAATTACTTTTTCCACCAATACGGTTCATGGCAATGGCTAAATTCTCGTGTGCTTCTTTACTAATAGACCCATAAGACATGGCTCCCGTTTTAAAACGTTTTACGATTTCTGTCCAAGGCTCCACCTCTTCTATAGAAATTGGATCGTAGTTTGTAAATTCAAATAAACCACGAATCGTCATTAAATCTTTCGATTGGTTATTTACAAGTTCTGCATATTCTTTATACGTGGACTTTTTATTAGTACGAACAGACTCTTGTAATTTGGCAACAGTTAACGGATTAAATAAATGCTTCTCTCCATTACGTCTCCATCGGTACTGACCACCAATTTCTAAATCTAAATTAGCATCTACTTCACGTACCTTATAAGCACATTCGTGACGTAAAGAAATTTCTTTTTCTATTTCGTTTAAACCAATACCTTGAATACGCGTTGCTGTAGTTGGGAAATATTTCTCTACAACTTTGGTATTAATACCTATACATTCGAAAAGTTGAGAACCACGGTAAGAGTTTAAGGTAGAAATTCCGATCTTATTCATCACCTTTAAAATTCCTTTTCCAACAGCAATATTATAATTAGAAATTGCTTTTTCGAAATCTAATCCCGTAATATCTTGTTCTTCCAATTGTTTTTCAACAATTTCGTTAACCATATACGGGTTAATTGCACTTGCTCCGTAACCAAATAATAATGCGAAATGATGTACTTCACGAGGTTCTGCAGACTCTATAATTAAACTAATCTGAGAACGCTTTCCTCTTTTATACAATGCGTGATTAACATAAGAACATGCTAATAAAGCAGGAATTGGCGCTTTGTCTTTGTTTACATTTCTATCTGAAAGAATAATAATATTGGTTCCAGAATCAATTGCTTTTTCGGCAGTATCTACAATAACTTCTAAACGATCTTCCAATCCGTTAACACCTTTAGATACATCGTATAAAATTGAGATTGAAGTTACTTGATAGTCTGGACTCTTATCGTGATATTTTATTTTCTCTAAATCTTGCTTAGAAATTACAGGATTTTGAATCTTTAATTTACGACAGTGATATTCATTAATTTCAAAAATATTAGTATCACTTCCTAAAGTTAAACTAATATCTGTAATTAACTCTTCACGAATACCATCTAACGGCGGATTCGTTACTTGCGCGAATAACTGCTTAAAGTAATTGTATATTAATTGCGGACGCTCAGACAAAATAGCAATTGGCGTATCGCTACCCATAGAACCAATTGGTTCCTTACCACCTTGAGCCATCGGCTTAATAATAGTATTTAAATCTTCCTGAGTATACCCAAAAACACTTTGTCTTACAACTAAATCTTCTTCTTCGAACACTACAGGATCTGTACTGTAAGGAATATCTTTTAAGTGGATTAAGTTTTTATTTAACCATTCTCTATACGGATGTTGCGTTGCAATCTTCTCCTTAATTTCTTCATCGTTAATAATACGACCTTCGTCCATATTAACTAAAAACATTTTCCCTGGCTCTAAACGTCCGTGGAATTTTATGTTTTCTGGTTCGATATCTACCACTCCTGTTTCAGACGACATAATTACAAAATCATCTTTTGTAACTGTATATCTAGACGGACGTAAACCGTTTCTATCTAATACTGCTCCAATATAACTTCCGTCGGTAAATGGAATAGATGCAGGACCATCCCATGGCTCCATTAAACACGAGTTAAATTCGTAGAATGCTTTTTTAGCATCGGACATGGTGTTGTTTTTCTCCCATGCTTCTGGCACTAACATCATCATAACTTCTGGTAATGAACGCCCTGTCATTAATAACAGTTCGACTACCATATCCATAGATGCAGAATCCGATTTTCCTTTTAATATCGTAGGAATCACACGTTTAATATCGTCTCCGAACCATTCGCTTTCCATGATTTCTTCACGAGAAAACATACGAGACACATTTCCTCTTAATGTGTTTATCTCACCATTATGACACATATAACGGAAAGGCTGAGCCAAATCCCATGTCGGGAATGTATTGGTAGAAAAACGTTGGTGTACTAAAGCCAGTTTAGCATCTAAAAGCGGATTTAATAAATCTAAATAGTACTCTTTGATATCTTCAGGAACTAATAACCCCTTGTATATTATAGTTTTGGTTGATAAACTAGGGAAGTAAAAGTAAGAAGACTCAGATAATTTTGAATTATAAACAGTATGTTCAGCAATTTTTCTTGCAGAAAACAATTTTAAGTTAAACTCGAAATCGGTTTGTTCCGGGTTATTTTTACCAACAAATACTTGTTTAATAAAAGGTTCACTAGCCGCAGCTATTTTACCAATTACATTATTATTAACAGGAGCATTACGCCATCCTATTAATTTAAGTCCTTGTTCTGCAATACATTTCTCAAACGTGTCGATACAAAAATCACGCTGATTATCCTTTTTTGGCAGAAACATATTACTTACCGCATACTCTCCACGAGCAGGCAGTTCAAAATCACAATATTTTACAAAGAAGTCATGAGGTATATCTATTAAAATTCCAGCACCATCTCCTGTTTTTCCATCTGAACTCACAGCTCCTCTATGCTCCAATTTCACTAGAATTTCTAATGCTTTATGGATAATATCGTTAGATCTACTTCCGGTTAAACTACATATAAATCCCGCGCCACAATTGTCGTGTTCAAATTCTGGCAAATACAGCCCCTGTTTCTTCAACATAATCATTAATATTTTAGTTAATTTTTGCTACTAGCAAGCACTAATATAATAGTATACTTATAACTGTAATAATCGCGCTCAAACTTTTATGACATTATAGGTATACTTAAACTTTTATTTTCGTATTGTAATTAATTAGCAATGTAATTTACGAATTCATTATTGTTTACAAACCACAAAAACGCAAGAAATTTAATATTTAGCAAAACTCTTCTTAACACAAGCATAATTTAAATGCATTTTACTCACAAAAATTAATAAATCTTTCAATTTTTGCCAAAATAAAATTTTTCAAAACAGGTTTTTCTTAACAATTATTTAAGATACCCTCATTTTTTGAGGGGTAAAACTGAATTAATCATAAAAATTAAGCTTGACCCCCTATTTTTTTACCGGTGTAAATACTTTTTACATAGATTTGAATCGTTATTAACTCAACAAATCAATATTTAATATGAAAAAAATCTTTACACTAGCACTGCTTTTTGCTACAATTAGCATTTATGCTCAGGACACAACCGTTGAAGTCGAAGAAAAACCAAAATTTAGTATTAGCGGTAGCGTTGATGCATATTTCCAAACGTACTTAACTGCTCCAGACGACCAAGAGCAATCATTCGGAACAGCATTTGCCAAGAAAAGTGGATTTGCTTTAGGGATGGGAAATGTAATTCTTTCTTACCAAGGTGCAAAAACAGGAGCTGTACTTGATCTAGTAGTTGGACCAAGAGGAGAAGAAGCTACTTTTAACAGTAACATCGTTGATGGAATCGTTAATCAAGCATACGTTTACTGGAATGTGTCTGACAAAACAACATTAACATTTGGACGCTGGAATACATTTTTAGGTTACGAAGTTATTGCACCTGCTGCAAACTTTAACTACAGTACATCTTACCTTTTCTCAAGCGGGCCATTCTCTCACATGGGTTTAAAAGCCGACTTTGCCCTTTCAGAAGATTTAAGCTTAATGTTAGCTGTAACCAACCCTTGGGATGTTAACGACACGTCTGCAACAGGAGAATACGCTTTAGGAGCGCAATTAGGATATAAAGGACAATACTTAAACTTATATTACGATAGCGGAAACAATGACGGTTTAGGTTTTGAAGTAGATTACACAGGAGGTTTCGATTTAACAGATGCTTTTTACTTAGGAATCAACGCAGCTTATAACGAAAATGATGGATCTGGTTTCTACGGTACTGCATTATACCCACAGTTTGCAGCTACAGATGATTTTAGCTTAGGATTAAGAGGTGAATTTTACGGAAGATATTTTGACGCCGCTGATGTTGAAGATGAAACCGTAGTTGCATTTACTCTTACAGGAAGTTATACAATTGACAACTTAATTATTAAGCCGGAAATCAGAATCGATTCTTGGTCTGACGCTACACCTTACTTAGATAACGACGGAGAAGCTACAGATAACTTAGCGGCATTTACCATAGCTGCTATCTACGCATTCTAAATAAAAGTGCGAATACTTGAAAAGACAACCACGTCTTAATTTTCACTAACTACTAACCCCTAATATTTTTTATTTATGATGTTATTTTTAAACTCAACACCTGCAGTACAAGATGCAGCCGCAGTAGCCGCTGCTGTTAAAGACGATATGGGTATGCTTTGGATGCTTATTGCAGGTATCTTAGTATTCTTCATGCAAGCAGGATTCTTTTTAGTAGAATCTGGAATGACAGATTCTAAAAACGCAGTAAATATTGCCATGAAGAATTTCTTGGATATTGCTGTAGGATCTTTAGCCTTTTGGTTTATAGGATACTCCTTAATGTACGGTGCAGATGTAACCGAAGGTGGATTCTTCCACTGGAGCGGATTTATATTCTCTCAAGGTCCAGCCGATTTATTCTTTCAAACAGTATTCGCTGCAACAACAGCAACTATTGTATCTGGAGCAATTGCAGGACGTACTAAATACACAACATATGCTATTTTTAGTATCATACTAACCGCTTTAATCTACCCAATCGCTGGTGGATGGGAATGGAATGGCGGTTGGCTAAACGCTGCATGGATGCCAGCTGAATTTATCGATTTCGCAGGATCTTCTATTGTACACTCTGTAGGAGGATGGGCTGCTTTAGTCGCGGCTTGGATGGTAGGTCCAAGAATTGGAAAATTCCTTAACGGTAAACCTGTAGAAATGCACGGTCACAACCAAATGTATGCCACTTTAGGGGTATTTATTCTTTGGTTAGGATGGTTCGGATTTAATGGTGGTTCTCAATTAGCTTGGGGAGGCGACGATTCTGTTGCAGCTTCACAAGTTGTTTTAGTTACCAACTTAGCAGCATCTGCTGGAGCATTAAGTGCCTTATTATTCACTTGGTTTAAAAATGGAAAACCAAATTTATCAATGACATTAAATGGAGCTCTTGCCGGTTTAGTAAGTATTACTGCTGGTTGTGGAAACATGACTGAAGGTGGAGCTGTATTAGCTGGATTAATTGGAGGTATCCTTGTAGTACTATCAATTGGTTTTATTGAAAAAACTTTAAAAGTAGATGATGCCGTTGGCGCAATCTCTGTACACGGTGTAGCCGGTGTTTGGGGAACCTTAGTTATTGGACTTTGGGGTGTAGACGGAGATACTGGTATTGGATTACTTAACGGTGGTGGTGCTTCTCAATTATTAGCACAAGCTATAGGAGTTGTAGCTTATGCGTTTTGGGCAATCGTATTATCATACGTATTCCTTACTATTATAAAGAAAACATGTGGTGGATTAAGAGTAACTGAAGAAGAAGAAATAGCAGGACTTGATATTTCTGAACACGGTTCTATTGCTTACCACGGAAAAAGAACAAGAGAATTTGAATAAATAAACCTCATGTTTATAACACCTAATAAGATGTCTTGTGCGAGCAAGGCATCTTTTTAACGTAAAAAAATAATCAAACAAATAATAAAATCAAAAATTTATGAATACATTCAAATTAACTAAAATGAAAAACCTTATTTAATTATGAAAAAAATCGAAGCAATTATTAGAAAATCTAAATTCTCTGAAGTAAAAAAAGCACTTCACGGAATCGGTGTTAATTTTTTCGCATACTGGGATGTTACCGGTTTAGGAAACGAAAAAATGGGACATGTGTATAGAGGTGTTAGCTATAGCACTAGCGACATCCAGCGCAGATATCTTTCGGTAGTCGTTAACGACGATTTTGAAGACATTACAATTCAAACCATATTAAAATCTGCAAAATCAGGAGACGTAGGAGATGGTAAAATATTCGTGTCAGATATTAAAGAATGCTACAGAATACGAACTGGAGAAAAAGGAGGAGAAACTTTAAAATAATTAATCAAAAAACTTAAACATGGAAGTATTAACTATCAATAATGTATGGATGATGATCTGTACAGCCCTAGTCTTCTTTATGCACCTTGGGTTCGCATTTTTAGAAATAGGCTTAACACGTCAGAAAAACACACTAAACATACTTTTTAAAAATATTTTTATTATTACTATTGGTCTCTTACTTTATTGCCTAGTAGGATTTAATTTAATGTACCCAGGAGAATTTAATGGCTTTTTCGGATTCGCAGGATTTGGATTAGACTCACCATTAAATGCAGAAGGCGCATTAGACTTAGCATATAACGAAGGTTACACCTACTGGACAGATTTCTTATTCCAAGGAATGTTTGCCGCAACTGCAGCAACTATTGTATCTGGAGCTGTAGCCGAACGTATGAAAATTGTACCATTTATGATTTTCGCTATTATATATGTAGGTTTTGTTTACCCAATTGCTGGTTCTTGGAAATGGGGTGGCGGATTTTTAGATGAATTAGGATTTTACGATTTCGCAGGATCTACTTTAGTTCACTCTGTAGGAGGATGGGCTGCCGTAGTTGCAGTTTGCTTATTAGGCCCACGTATTGGAAAATTTCAAGATGGGAAACCTCAAGCAATTCCTGGACACAACATTCCTTTAGCTACAGCAGGTGTACTTATCCTTTGGTTAGGTTGGTTCGGATTTAACGGAGGTTCTGTTTTATCTGCAGATCCTGGATTAACATCTTTAACATTAGTAACAACGTGTTTAGCGGCTGCTGCCGGTGGAGTTGTATGTATGCTAGTATCTACAGCCATGTTTAAAAACTTAGACTTAACGATGTTTTTAAACGGTATACTTGGAGGATTAGTTGGAATTACTGCAGGTGCAGACCAAATGAGTCCTACAGATGCTATCCTTATTGGAGCTGTTGCAGGAGGATTAATTGTATTCGCTGTAAGTTTTATTGACAGATTAAAATTAGACGATCCAGTTGGAGCCATTGCCGTACACTTAATTTGTGGTATTTGGGGAACTTTAGCTGTTGGTATTTTCGGAGAATTAGCCGGTATGGATCAATTTGTTAGTCAATTAATAGGAGTAGCTGTTTACGCTATTTTCTGTATAATTACTTCTTTCATTATTATCTTTACACTTAAGAAAACAATGGGAATCCGTGTTTCTGAAAAAGAAGAATTAGAAGGATTAGACGCTCACGAACATGGTATGGATGCATATCCAGACTTTAGAATGAACGAACATTAAACATCCGTTTTAATACAATATACAAGCCTTTAGAATTAGTTTTCTAAAGGCTTTTTTAATTTTTAATTTTTATTAACAACATGTAATTTTGATATTCTAATATTATACGTACTTTTGCCTCTTAATAATGAGGAAAGATTTGACTGATTGCAACCTCCATAAAAAATGCTAAAGGACAGTATTTACTTCCTGAGACGTTTTCGTCAAATCCCCTCCATATTTAATAATTTAAATTAGATTATGGCATATTTATTTACCTCCGAAAGTGTGTCTGAAGGACACCCAGACAAAGTTGCAGATCAAATAAGCGACGCTTTAATAGATAATTTCTTAGCATTCGACACCGATTCTAAAGTCGCGTGCGAAACCTTAGTTACTACAGGACAGGTTGTTCTTGCTGGCGAAGTAAAATCTAAAACCTATTTAGATGTTCAGAAAATTGCAAGAGACACCATTAATAAAATTGGTTACACCAAAGGAGAATACATGTTCGACGGCAGTTCTTGTGGTGTGTTTTCTGCAATACATGAGCAATCAGACGATATTAGCCGAGGTGTAGACAGAGAAACAAAAGAAGAACAAGGCGCAGGAGACCAAGGAATGATGTTTGGTTACGCAACAAGCGAAACTGAAAACTACATGCCCCTAGCTCTCGACCTATCACATACACTATTAAAAGAATTAGCGCTTTTAAGACGCGAAAATAAAGACATTACTTATTTACGCCCAGATTCTAAGAGTCAGGTTACTATTGAGTATAGCGACGACAACGTACCGCAACGTATTGACGCTATAGTAATATCTACACAACACGACGATTTCGCAACTGACGATGCAATGCTTGCTAAAATTCGTGAGGATATTATTAATATTCTTATCCCTCGTGTTATTGCTAAATTACCTGAACAAATTCAAGCGTTATTTAACGATAGCATTAAATACCACATTAACCCAACAGGGAAATTTGTTATTGGTGGACCTCATGGTGATACCGGATTAACAGGTCGTAAAATTATTGTAGATACTTATGGTGGAAAAGGTGCTCACGGTGGAGGTGCATTCTCTGGAAAAGACCCAAGTAAAGTAGATCGTAGTGCGGCATACGCAACTCGACACATTGCTAAAAACTTGGTTGCTGCAGGAGTTTGTGAGGAAATTTTAGTCCAAGTTTCTTACGCTATTGGAGTTGTAGAACCTATGGGAATTTATGTAAACACTTACGGAACTTGTCCTTTTAATATGACAGATGGAGAAATTGCAAATAAAATCTCTAAAATATTCGACATGCGTCCGAACGAAATAGAAAAACGTTTAAAACTACGTCAGCCTATCTATAGCGAAACAGCCGCTTACGGCCACATGGGAAGACAGCCAGAAACTGTCACAAAAACCTTTACACAACCAAATGGAGAAACTACAACCTTAGATGTGGAATTATTTACTTGGGAAAAATTAGATTACGTAGATGTAGTAAAAGCTGCATTTAACCTTTAAAATATTTATACCTTATTATATAAAGCCATTTTCTTAATTGAAATGGCTTTTTTTATTTTTATACTTCGCATTAATACGTTACTACTGCGAGACCCTACTGTATTATCAAACCCAACTTTATAAATTAAACCTAAGCAGGCTTGCATAAATACATATAATATGTAATTCTATTCTCGACTTCGCTCGAACACCTAAAGAAAGAATACCTTCTTAAACGTTCTTCTAGCGACGCTTAGAAGGATGTATAATACAATCTGGAAACTTATAACTAAACAAGCATTTTATTCTTCTCATTCCAGTGCGGTAGAAAAATGCCACCTAAATTCTATTCTCGACTCCGCCCTAATATCATAGGGAAGTGATTCCTTTAAACGGTCTTCGAGCATAGTCGGGAAGCGTACACAATAGCCCCCAGTAAATCTTAACACCTACCATATTTCGTGGTAGTTTTTAAGCATAAAAAAAGCAAGCTATTATAGCTTGCTTTTTTGTGGGGAGAGTAGGATTCGAACCTACGAAGACGTAGTCAGCAGATTTACAGTCTGCCCTCGTTGGCCGCTTGAGTATCTCCCCAAAACCGGAGGCAAATATATAACTTTTTTTAATATTTCAAACAAAAAAAGGATGCTTTTTAAGAAGCAAAATATTAACCTCTGAAAATCAATAATTAAGATTAAAAAATATTTTATTTTAATCCGGTATTATTTTAATTAAAGCGAATAAACCGCTCTTAAAGTAACATATCTAGGTTGTATATAATAATCTGTTGCACTAACCGAAATGTCTGAAACACTACTTTGACTCTGTGTTTTTGTATTCAGTAAATTGGTAGCCTTCAATTCGAATTCCCATTTACTGTCTTCATCTTTTCTATATGCTAAAGATGCATTCCAAAATTCGTAATCATTTAAAGAGCGTTCTTCATTTCTAAAATCGTTATACGTGTAATCCGTTTTAAAAGTCAATACTTTCCATATTAAGGCATCAAACTCCACGCGTGGCGACGATGTAAAAAACTTGGTACGCGTATCGCCTTGATCGCTATCTTGGATGCTATAATTATATCCGATTTCAAAATTTGGTGCTTCATTAAAATTCGAACGCAATTCTAATCCATAATTTTGAGTATAGTTTTCGTTTACAGATCTGTTGTTTTGGATAAATTGATTAAACTTAGAATAGTTAAACTGTCCATTTGCCGAGGTTTGAAACTTCCCAAAACGTCTCTGAAAACGACCGCTAGCCGAAACCGTTTCGTCTGCATAAGCCGAATTAAAAGGAGAATTAGAACGTATTACACTTTCAAAATTGGTAATATTTCTAATGTTATCTATACTCTTATTATAGTTAACGTTAGCAAAAACATTAGTATAATTAAACAAATTAAAGCTAGAATAAGACAAACGTACCGCATGAGAAATAGCATTGTCTAAAGCTTCATTCCCACTAAAAAAGGAGTTATAGCTATTCATTACCAGTCCACGTGCCAATTGAGTAACATCTGTAAATTGAGTTTGCATACTGTAATTTAAAACCAAACGCTCGGTTTTTTTAAACTGCAGTCGAACATCTACATCTGGCAAAATTTTAAAGAAATCATCTTTATACTTTTCGCCGAATTGAATATTATTACTACTATAAGAGTGTACGGATGCTCCTGGCGTAAAAGTAAAGATACCCGACTTTACCGTATAGTGAAGTCCGACATATAAATCGGAAAATGAATACTGTATATTATTTTCTGATAAACCGTCGTTAATAGTTGGTGTAGGATCGAAAACAGATTCATTATCTAGCACCTGAAAGATATTAGAATTAAAATCCTGATGACTATAAATCGTTCCAACAGTAACATTTAAATTACTTTTTGCATTCAGAACATTAAAGTAATCTACTTTCGCATCGACCTGATTTGACTTTACACGTTTATCCTGATTAACATTATAATCTATTTGCTGATTGTCTAATCCTAAGGCATCACCTGTAGTCTCGTACGTTGCTTTATTATCTATTATGGCGTTATAAAAAGGATCTTCGTCTTGCCAAAGATGTTGCACTTCTGTCGCAAATATGTGTTTTTCGCCTAAAGTATAGTAGTAATTAAAATTTTGGTTGATACTAAACGGACTAGAAGACTCATATTGCATGGTGTTTCCTAGCACAGAAGATGTCTCGAACTGATCCTGAGACTCTTGTGATATTCTTGCCATAACATCGTAATCTAACTGATTATCTGAATTAGGCTTGTACCCTACACTAAGTTTTAGCATTCCCAAATCGCTACGTTGTTTGGTTTTGCTTTGGGTAACCTCATCCGGAACTCCCAATTCGGTATTGGTATACGTAATACTATTATCGATCTGCATCCCAATTCTGCTACTAGAAAATATACCAAAACCACTAAAATCTAAGGTTTCGTTTGGAGAGTAACTAAAATTAGCCGCTCCAAATTTTGTTACTATATCTTGTGCCCTATTATTCTGAAGAGATAAAAATCCTAAACTATTACTTCCTAAATTAATATTTGTTCCACTAGATCTGCTAGGAGATTTAAATCCTCCAGTAAAGTTGAAATAATCTCGTCTGGAAAAAGCAATTTCCCCGATATTATTTAAATCTCCAATAAGATTAATACTGTATTTAGGGCTGTAATAAAACAATTTAGGCTGAATAATATACAAGCCATTCTCGTCGGCTATTCCAGAACCTCCTGTGATATCTCCGAACCAGAAATTCTTTTTACCCTCTTTTAATCGGATGTTTATCGCAACATTTTCAGAATTATTGGTAACACCACTTAACTGTCCTACCTCTGCAAAATTCTTTAAAACTTCAATTTTATCTAATGCATTAGATGGAATGTTTTTGGTTGCCAATTTAGAATCGCCATCAAAGAAATCTTTTCCATCGATCATGACCTTACTCACTACATTACCTTCTACTTCTATTTCTCCATCATCATTAATCTCGACACCAGGCAACTTTTTAAGAACATCTTCTAATTTTCGTTCTGTCCCATTCTTAAAAGAATCTGCATTATAAATAATGGTATCTCCTTTAACCGTAACTGGCATTTCGTAAATTAATTCTATCTCATCTAATGTATTATCGGCATACATAACAAATGTTTTATTAACATCTTTATCTGTTGTTTCTACAACCATTTGTTCTGTTCTCATCCCAATATAACTCACTTGTACATTATACGTTGAATTTTTAGAAATGGATAATTTATACATCCCATTAGGATCTGTAATCCCATAAGATTCTAATGCTTGGCTCTCTGTATTTATTGCAATAATATTGGCCAACTCTAACGGGTTTCCTATACTATCCTTAACAATTCCTTCCAATTTTAATTGTCCGAAACCTAAGTTTACAGCAAGTAGAAATACTAGTACTAATCCTTTTTTCATGATCTAATTATATCTTCTTAAATCTAAATATTAACGTCTACCTCCCCCACCTGGGCCACGATTACCACGCATTTCGCGCATTTCTTCTAACTTCTTTTTTACAATTTGGTCGTATTCTGCTTGTGTAACTTCTTTACCTTTTTTAGGTACTTTGATTTCGTCTTTTTCTTTAGGATTTAAAACAATTTTAGAACATAATATGGTTGTTTTATCTGTACTAACTTCTAATATTAACCCAGGTAATCCCCAAAAATCTCCAGGACCTTGATTAACCGGTATTTGTGGTGTGTACCAAGCGGTAACTAGAACTTCTTTTGGCTTGTTATCTTCTTCCTTATTTTCCTTAGAATCTTCACCACGTCTTGGACCTCCAAAACTTGGTATACCGGTTTGACTCGCTAATTTAACAGCTGTTGCCTTAAATGCGGTATACTGACCAATTTGTTTAGATTCGTTTTCCATTTTCCAAACTAACTTTGGCAAACTGTCTTTTATAAGAAATTGTTTTCCGTAAAATTCCTGATCTACAATAACCTCATTGGTTTTAATATTTTTATACTTGGCTCCAGCAGACATATCCAATCCTCTAAATCCTCTACCTCCTGATGTTGGAGATTCTAACTTTTCTTCTTCCTTATATATAGACTCCGAACGGTTGAAGGATAAAACGTATGTTTTTTCGTACATAGATTTTAAACGCTCTTGTATTCTTTTTTTCTGTTCTTCACTCATTTGCCTGTCTCCAAAATCTGGCATTTCTGCTGTTGTTTTAGACTCATAAACAGCCTGTCCGTGAAAATCGGCTTGAGCAAATACGTGTGCTGAAAAGGCAGTGCATAAACACACTAAGAACATTCTAAAAAATTGTGATTTCATATCTAATTGTAATTATTCCGGGTTAATATGTTACTGTAAGACTTTCCTTTTTATAAATCGTTTAATGAAATAGCCTTCTTTTTTATTTTTTTTATTAGCTTGAATCCATTTTAACACAACGCTCTCTTTTGTTTTCATAAATAATTGGAGACATTTTTATTTTAAGTTATTAAAAAGTTAATGGAAAACAACTATAGAACATTCTCACATAATAGGAGTAATTTAACTTTTAACATTAATAACTTAATGGGTAAAACGGTACTTACTGAGAAATCTAATTCGGCATCTGTTGCCCTAGATACTTCTAATTTGGCAACTGGAATTTACGTAGTAACCGTACATTCTAACAATACTATAACGCATTTTAAAATAGTGAAAGAATAATTTTTTCCTATTAAGAAGTTTAAAGCACCCTAATTTAATAATTAGGGTGCTTTTTTATTTGCAAAGAGTCATTCAATTTTTTGTACTTTTCAAATATGAAATTCTTACTATACGCTTTCCTATTTTCAACGCTATATGTACATAGCCAAGCTACTATTAAGGTTACTTTAGAGAAATCGCAATCGCTTAAAGTATCCTCTTTTATAGATGCCGATGCATTGGAAACCCTTTATTTTATTAATCAGAACGAATTTTCTAAACAAACTACCAAACACACTTTACATTACACCAACCTACAATTAGGCAACATACACACGGTGAATACATTTAACCCCTTACGGTTAAACTTGTTCTATCAGAATTTTAATACAATTATTATCTTAGATAATCGTCTAGCCGAAATTTTCAAAATAGATTTTAATACCATCGCACCATATAGAAACCCCTCACATGTATCTACTGGATACGATACCACTTTGTGGTTATTTAACGATAACACACAGCAATTAGAGCTTTTCGATTATAAAACCAATACTTTAAGAGCCTCTACAACACCTATAAATGCTGAAGTTTTAGATATTGCAAGTAATTATAATTGGTGCTGGTTACTCACTACCGAATATATTTATCAATTTAATTACGTAGGTTCTTTAGTGCAAAAAATTAAAAATGAAGGTTTTACCAAATTAGATGAAAGCAACGAGAATATAGTGCTTCAGAAAAAAGATGAATTATTTTATCTAAAGAAAGGCACCACAAACTTCCTTAAAATAGAGCTACCAGATTTATTAATAAAACAGTTTTTGCTTACCAATGAAACCTTGTATATTTACGACCTGAAAACTCTGAATCAATTCCATTTAAAAACAATTTAAATTATGCACGTAGCAATAGCCGGAAATATTGGCGCTGGAAAAACAACGCTAACTAAATTACTTGCTAAACATTTTAAATGGGAAGCTCAATTAGAAGATGTTGTAGACAACCCGTATTTAGACGATTTTTACAACCAGATGGAACGTTGGAGTTTTAATCTGCAAGTGTATTTTTTAAATAGCCGTTTCAGACAAGTGCTTCAGATTAGAGAAAGCGGAAAAGATATTGTTCAGGACCGAACAATTTATGAAGATGCTCATATTTTCGCTCCTAACTTACACGCTATGGGCTTAATGACCAATCGTGATTTTGAGAACTACCGTTCGCTTTTCGATTTAATGGAATCTGTCGTTCAAGGTCCTGATTTATTAATTTATTTAAGAAGCTCTATTCCAAATTTAGTTGGACAGATTCAAAAACGTGGTCGCGATTACGAAAACTCTATAAGCATAGATTACTTAAGTCGATTAAACGAACGCTACGAAGCTTGGATTCATGGCTACAATAAAGGAAAACTTTTAATTATTGATGTAGACAATTTAGATTTTGTAGATAACCCCGAAGATTTAGGTTACGTAATTAACAGAATTGATGCCGAAATAAACGGTTTATTCTAACGTATTACTGAATAAACCCACTCTCTCTAGCATGGTCTATAGCTTCCTTGCTAGAATTGACTAATAAAGCTGGAGTTGTTTTATACGATTCAAAAATACCCTTTACACGTAGCATTTTTTCTTTATGATCTACAGATCTTAAATAAATAGCTAAGATACGCTTAGGAAATAATTCTGCAATTTCTATGTAAATATCTGCGTCGTGCTCTCCACTATCTCCGATAAGAATAAAGTTTAGATCGGGATACATTTTAAGGATGTTTATAATTTCCTTTTGTTTTTCAGGCTTCTCACTTGCTTTTTTTCTTTTGAAAATACTATTCATACTTCGCAACAGAATTGGCCCTTTGGGAAAATTGTTGGTCTTCAAAAAAAACTCTAGGTAGCGATATAAATTCCACGGACTATGACTAACATAAAAAATAGGATTTGCATTGACCCCCGAACGTCCTTTATGTAACATATGATAAAATTCGGCAGCACCTTCTAAAGGAATACGTTTAAAGGCTCCTTTAAAAAAGGTATTTATTAGCACTCTCCATTTTAAGAATGATGCAACACCAGTATGAATTATAGTATCGTCTATATCACTAATTACTCCAAATGCAACAGACTTAGAAGGAATTAAAATTTCGGCAGGAAAACGATTATCATTGGTTATTTTCCGCTTAATATTCACATCATTGTAAGACGCGACAATTTGCAACCAGCCTTCATCATTTGTTAAGTCTTGTAAATTATCAAACGTTTCTTCCGATTTAAAATAACCATGAGCATCGGTTTTTACCTTCACGACCTTATCATTTGGCAACCGCAAATTTAGCTCGATATGTTTAACCTCATCACTTTCAAATCGTTTATACGTATTTATTAAAAGTTTAAACAACCCTTTTTGTTGCAAATCTATAGTTTCATCTTCTAGAGCTCGACCGCGCAAATAAAAATGCGTATTGGTTCCATAGCTCTGAAATGCAATAATTTGTAACGGATCTTTTTTGAACATATTTAATTATAAAAACTTAGTGTAAAAATACCGGATTATTACCGAACCTTAAATTATAATCCATAAAAAAAACCGTCTAAAAATCACTTTCTAGACGGTTTTTTAATAACTAAATTAATTTTCTATTTTTTACGAATGAATTGATTTACATCTTCCCCTTCATAAATTATTGTTTCAACAACTTCTTTTCCATCTACGGTTTTAAAAGTAGTTACTTCTGCGATTTTTTCTCCTGCTTCATCAATATGAATTTGAACCTCTTTTCTAACGTCTTGAATTAGTTCTGTTGGAGCTCCAATATTACTTTGGTTATAATCTGCAATATTATCTGATGTTAAAGCAATACTTGGTGCAATAACTAGGGCTACAACCGACATTAATTTTAATAAGATATTTAAAGATGGTCCTGACGTATCTTTAAACGGATCTCCAACGGTGTCTCCTACCACGGCAGCTTTATGTGCATCTGTTCCTTTTCTACCTTGCTCTTCTATGGTCTTTTTAGCATTATCCCATGCTCCACCAGCGTTAGATTGAAAGATAGCCATTAGCACACCACACGAGGTCACTCCGGCAAGTAACCCTCCTAACATTTCGGCACCACCAATAAAACCAACAGCAACAGGAACTGCTATAGCTAATAATCCTGGCAACACCATTTCTCTAATTGACGCTTTGGTTGAAATATCGATACATTTTCCGTAATCTGCGACACCATCTGCTTTATCAAAAATAGCACGATCTTCTACTGAAGCTTTGGTCATATCTGAATCGTACTTACGCATAACGCCTAAAGCGGCTTTTAGTTCTGGAATATCCCTAAACTGTCTGCGAACTTCTTCTATCATTGCCATAGCCGCACGTCCCACAGCATTCATAGACAACGCAGAGAATACAAAAGGTAACATGGCTCCAACTAAAAGTCCTGCCATAATACCTGGATGAGACACGTCTATAGCAATTACATTTGCCGTTTTCATAAAGGCCGCAAAAAGCGCTAAAGCTGTTAAGGCTGCAGACGCAATAGCAAAACCTTTTCCTACTGCTGCAGTCGTATTACCCACAGCATCTAATTTATCTGTACGTTCACGTACTTCTTTTGGTAATTCTGCCATTTCTGCGATACCACCGGCATTATCGCAAATAGGGCCATAGGCATCTACAGCTAATTGAATTCCTGTATTCGCTAACATTCCTACTGCAGCAATGGCGATTCCATATAAACCTGCATAATAGTGTGAAATAATAATCGCTGCCGCAATTAATAAAATTGGAATTGCAGTAGACATCATACCAACACCTAAACCTGCAATAATATTTGTAGCAGATCCTGTTTCAGATTGTTTTACTATAGACATTACTGGCTTTTTACCAGTAGCTGTATAATACTCTGTGATTTTACCAACACCAAGACCAGCAACTAAACCGGCAACAGTAGCCATAAAAACACCCCAAGCTCCAAAAGGCAAACCTTGAACCGTCTCTGGGATTAATGAACTAATTATAAAATAAGACGCTATTACCATTAAACCTGCAGAACCAAATTCTCCAATATTTAATGCCGTTTGTGGATTTCCACCATCTTTTACTTTTACGAAGAATGTTCCTAGTATAGACATTACAATACCTACAGCTCCAAGAACTAGTGGTAAATATACTGCGCCTAACCCATCGAATTCAGGAGTTATAATAAAGGCTCCTAATACCATAGTACCAATAATAGAACCAACATACGATTCGAATAAATCGGCTCCCATACCTGCAACGTCACCAACATTGTCTCCCACATTATCTGCAATAGTAGCAGGGTTTAACGGGTGATCTTCAGGAATACCTGCTTCTACTTTACCAACTAAATCTGCACCAACATCTGCCGCCTTAGTATAAATACCTCCACCAACACGGGCAAATAAGGCTATGGAAGATGCTCCCAACGAAAATCCTGAAAGTACGTTTAATACCATAGATAGGTTTTCGGCACCTGGCCACATGTTCTGGTACAACATAAATAAACCACTTAAACCTAAGATACCTAAACCAACAACACCTAGTCCCATTACAGCACCTCCGGCAAAGGCAACTTCTAGTGCCCTTCCTAGCGATGTTCTTGCTGCCTGTGTTGTTCTTACATTGGCTTTGGTTGCGACTTTCATCCCAATGAATCCAGCTAAAGCAGAACAAATAGCTCCTACTATAAAAGATAAAGCTACCATACCACTAGATCCAACCTCAGAAACACCTTTAAAGTATAACAGCACGGCTACAGCGGCCACAAAAACTGCTAAAACCTTATATTCTGCTTTTAAAAATGCCATAGCACCATCTGCTATGTTTTTGGCAATACGTGACATTTTCTCGTCACCTACTTCCTGTTTAGATACCCAACCACTTTTGAGAAAAACAAAAATTAATGCGAGAATCCCAAATATTGGTAAAAATTTTACTAAATATTCCATATTTCAATAGTAATTTATAAAAGTTAGTTAATTATGTAACTATAAATTTACCAAAATAATGGATACAAAAAAACCACATTTGTCATGTTTAAATGTGGTTTTTGATATATTTTAAGAAAAATATTTAGATTTTAAAATCTCCGCGCTCTTTATGCTCGCTTTCGTTATAACGATCCACACATTCGTGGTATACTTTTAAAGCAGCAACAGCATCACTCCATCCACCTGTGTCTACTTTCTTTTCTTCTAAATCTTTATAAACTTGGAAAAAGTGCTCAATTTCTTTTAAACGGTGTGGGTTTAAATCTGATATATCGTTTTTGTTATTCCAAATAGGATCTGAAACAGGTACACAAATAATTTTCTCATCCGGTCCTTTTTCATCGGTCATATGGAATACTCCAATTGGTCTCACTTCCATTACCGTCATTGGGTAAGTTGGCTGATGTCCTAGTACAAGTACATCTAATGGATCTTTATCTAATGCTAAAGTTTCTGGAATAAAACCATAATCTCCTGGATACATCATAGAAGAAAATAGCATTCTATCGAATCTGATTTTATGTAATTTAAAATCATATTCGTATTTATTCCTACTTCCTTTAGGAATTTCTATTAATACATCAAAAGTTTCGTGTTTTTCTGGACTCATATTAACTATGTTTAGTGTAGGTAAATGTACTGAACCCTACAATTATAGGCAACCTAAAAATGAATTGATTTTTATATAATCAGAATTAAACCATTCAAAAATGATAATTCCTACAATTTAAAGCCGTTAAATTAAAAATAGAATCCAAAAGTACCTGTAACACCAAAATTACGGGCGTCTGGGTTTTCTAAGTAATTTCCTCTAAAGTTAAAATCTATTCTAAAAACTTTAAAGATATTTCCTATTCCAAAACTGTATTCATAATACACTTTATCGCTAGGTGCACGGTACGGCACATCTGATGCGCTCAGGGCTATATTTTCATCAGAAATTTCTCCCCAAACTCCTCTTAAACCTACAATTTCTCTAAGATTTAATTTACGAAGTAAAGGAATTCTAGAGAATAATCTTCCGTTAAAATTATGCTCCATATGTGCAGACACATAAGTATCTGTAATAAATTCGTAATAGTTTAATTGTGAAAAGGTGTTGTATATAGAAAAATAAGCTTGGTTCCCAGGCACCACACTTAATAAGCCTAGTGGCACTTCCCCAAACGTCTTACCAGCCTCGACAGTAGTTAACAATCTTCCAAAGCCGCCAACCTGCCAGGGCTGCGTATAAGAAAACTGCACTTTGGTATAGTCGAAATCACTTTTTAACAAGTTTTTCTCACCATGACTTACTTGTGCAAACAGAGTTGCAAAGTCATTATTGGCTCTTGCACGCTCTACACCATACCCCGTCATGCGCCTATTAGGAAAATAAGTAACCGAAAGCGCTGTTTCGAATTGCTTTATTTCTGAAGCCACTTCGGTATACGTATCATCTATATAATAATCTAAATTAAAAGCATCTGAAGCCGAACTCAAGGTTCTAAAATCGGCTCCTAACCTAAAGACTACATTCTTTATTGGTTCCAATTCGAAGGCTAAACTAGTCAGTTCTATGTTCGATAATTTATCGTTAGTTCCTTTTGCAAATAATGCCGACGACGCTAAACTACGTCCTAGCACATCTGTAGATGTAGTTAAACTTGCACCAATTTGTTCAATATCTTTTCTATGTCCTCCAGAGATTATAAATCGGTTTTCTTTATTAATTAACCATTTTCCGGAAATCCCATACTTTATTTTTTCATCTCTAAAACCATAAGCTCCAAAACCTTCTAAACGCCAAGGATCGTTTGCGCCAAAATAGGTTCTTCCTCCTCCTCGAATTCGCAACCCTTCAACTTCATTATATCCAAAGGTTGAAAAAATAGGACCGTAATCCATGTTTAACTGATCTAACTCGACATAACCTGAAGCCAAAATAGTTCCGGCACTATACAAGCGTTTAAATTTCTTTACGGTTTGTAAAGTATCGAGCATTTTATAAACCCCTTTTTCGTCTTTACTTAAGGTTTCTTGCCTATTAGCCTCCCAAAACTCATCGTCTCGATTGTAGGTGTCTTCGTTATACTCGAACACCTCTTCGTTATAAAATTCTTCTGCACGTGGTTTATCGAACACGTAATTATCGTAAAGCGTGGTACGTTTCCCGTAGACTCCTCGGGCTTTTTCCTTTTTCTTAAAGGCAAAATCCGACATAAAATAGTCGCGTTTTATAAGAAATATAGAATCGTTTAAAACATCAAATTCCTGCTCTATATAAATTTCTTTTACCCAATTTATATTCGCACTTTTTGAGGCTTGCATGTTTATTTTCTTAATAGCAAACGTAGAATCGTTCACCCAAAAATCGCCTTTAAAGGTTAGCTCATTTTTACGACGCGGATAATAAATAATATTATAACACCATTTATTATCGATAAAGGCACTATCGGACAAGACGTAATTATATACATTTATTCCCGTTTTAGATAGCGGACTCACAAAACTCTTATCGAAGAATTTAAGATAGTTTTCGTAAACATCGTACTGAGAATACAGGTCTTTAATAAAATCTAAAATGAATTGATTATTACTAAAACCTGACATTTTATTTCCTTTTAAAACATCGCGTTCTTTAGAAGTTACATTGTTACCATATACTTTACTTGACGACTCGTTAACAAAAATGGGTAAATATGTTTTTCCTGTAACATTAGAGGTATCTACAGATTCAAAGATAAATTCCATACCCTTAAAAATTCTGCTTTTCATTAAAGAACTGTCTATGGTATTTAAATCGAATTCAATTTTTTCATACTTCTGGTATTCATATTGATCGAATTTCTGGAGTCCATTTCTCCGTTTGTGTTCCCATATTTTTCTTAAAATATCTATTGCGGGATTATTTTTTTTAGGTTGTTTTCCGGTTACAATAACCACTTCGTCTAACTGTGCAGTTTCTTCTTCTAAAACAACTTTTAGATTGTAATTAGCATTTTTAGATAATGGAACATCTTGGGTGATATAGCCAATAAAAGAAATGGAAAGGGTATCCCAATCGGAATCGGATTCCATGTAGAATTTACCATCCTCATTGGTAATGGTTCCTTGAGAAGAACCTTTAAATATAACGTTAGCATAAGCTACAGGTTCGTTATTTATGTCGTAGACGTTACCACTAACTTTTGTCTGAGCTAGTATGGATAAACATCCAAGGAGGAAAAATGTGAGGCTAAGTCTTAAATTCATAGTTAAAAAAAAACTTCACCAGCAATTAATCATGTTGATGAAGTTTTAATTATGCAATATAATGCAACTTATTTCTTATACATTACCTTTTTGACAGCTTTAACAACTTCGTCGCTATTAGGTAACCATTCTGCCAATAATACTGGCGAATAAGGTGCAGGAGTATCTGCAGTATTTATTTTTATAATTGGTGCATCTAAGTAATCGAATGCTTTTTCTTGCACTTGGTATGTAATCTCTGTAGATACATTTCCAAATGGCCAAGCTTCTTCTAAGATTACCAATCTATTTGTTTTCTTAACAGATGTTATAATAGCATCTATATCTAAAGGACGTACCGTACGTAAATCGATAATTTCACAAGAAATACCATCTTTAGCTAACTCGTCTGCAGCAGTGTAGGCTTCTTTAATAATTTTACCAAAAGAAACGATAGTAACATCTGTTCCTTCACGTTTAATATCGGCAACACCAATTGGTAGAACATATTCTCCATCTGGCACTTCACCTTTATCACCGTACATTTGTTCACTCTCCATAAAAATTACTGGATCGTCATCACGAATAGCCGCTTTTAAAAGTCCTTTAGCATCGTATACATTAGAAGGTACAATTACTTTTAAACCTGGAGTGTTAGCAAACCAGCTTTCGAAAGCTTGAGAGTGTGTTGCTCCTAATTGTCCTGCAGAACCTGTTGGTCCTCTAAATACGATTGGACATTTAAATTGTCCACCAGACATTTGTCTGATTTTAGCCGCATTGTTTATAATTTGATCAATTCCAACTAACGAAAAGTTGAAGGTCATATATTCTACAATTGGCCTGTTACCAGTCATAGTAGAACCTACAGCTATACCTGCAAAACCTAATTCTGCAATAGGTGTATCGATAACACGTTTTGCACCAAACTCGTCTAACATTCCTTTTGATGCTTTGTATGCACCGTTGTATTCAGCAACTTCTTCACCCATTAAGTAAATGCTCTCATCTCTGCGCATTTCCTCACTCATGGCTTCACAAATCGCTTCTCTGAATTGAATTGTTCTCATGTATCATGTTTTATAAGACCACAAAAATAACAATAAATGCAAAACTTTCGATAAAAGAATTCTTATTAATTTATTAAATTGAAAATAAAATTCGCAAAAGCACTTACACTGCGTTTCAAAAATCAAAATTGCCCCGTGTATTTACTCGATTCCCATCCCTTTTTCTCCTCCTTTTTTATGCGGTCAACAGTTAAAATATATAAATACAATTTATACAAAAGCCACTTTTGTCCTAGCTCTCTAATTGTAAGAACAGATTACGGAAATCAAAGAAATCTGAGAGCATATTTTATACACCTTAACATGTGCTTGGTGCTATAAAACCCATAAATATTATTGGAGTAACTAAAGACTTCTAACTTTATAAATTGTAATTAAATATTACACACGTTATAAACAATTCTGTAATAACATATTTGCTAATTGCAGTCTCTAAATTCCACATTTAGCAATTTTTAACTCTTTTTTTTACATTTTTACTATGCACGCATAGTAAAATTAAAATAAAATTCAATAACTTCGTAACCAAATAAAACTATACTTAATATATAATAACAAATAAATATTATGAAAATATTAGTGTGTATAAGTCACGTTCCAGATACGACATCAAAAATAAATTTTGCAGAAGGAGATACTAAATTCGACACCAGTGGTGTACAATTTATAATTAACCCAAACGACGAGTACGGTTTAACACGAGCCATGTGGTTTAAAGAAAAGCAAGGCGCTAGTGTAGACGTTGTTAATGTTGGCGGACCTGAAACCGAACCCACTTTACGCAAAGCCTTAGCACTTGGTGCAGATGGCGCTATTCGCGTTAATACACCTGCTTTAGACGGTTATGCTGTTGCAGAACAGTTAGCAAAAGTAGTAAAAGACGGTGCCTACGATTTGGTTATTGCTGGTCGTGAATCTATAGATTATAACGGTGGTATGGTCCCAGGAATGATTGCGGGATTAATAGACGCTAATTTTGTAAACACTTGTATTAGCCTAGAAATTGATGGTACTAATGTAAAAGCTATTCGTGAAATTGATGGCGGAAAAGAAACCGTATCCACATCTTTACCTTTAGTTATAGGTGCACAAAAAGGATTAGTTGAAGAAAGCGATTTACGTATTCCTAATATGAGAGGAATTATGATGGCGCGTAAAAAACCACTAACTATTCTTGAACCTATAGAAGCTTCTACCGAAACTGTTTCTGTGAAATTTGAAAAACCAACCCCTAAAGGAGCTGTTACTTTAATATCTCCAGATAATTTAGACGAGTTAGTTAATTTACTTCACAACGAAGCTAAAGTCATTTAATCACATTTCAATACCACAAAGAATTTTTTCTATTGAAATTTAAAATCAAAACATTATGTCAGTATTAGTATATACAGAATCAGAACAAGGTAAATTTAAGAAAGTTGCTTTCGAAGTAGCATCTTACGCCAGAGCTGTTGCCGACCAATTAGGAACGTCGGTTACTGCAGTTTCTATTAATGCAGAAGATCCTTCAGTTTTAGGAACCTACGGAGTCACTAAAGTATTAAATATTACCGATGAAAAATTAAGCGCATTTAATGCAAAATCTTATGCTAACGTTATTAACCAAGCAGCCGACGAACAAGGCTCTAAAGTTATTGTTGTAAGTTCTAGCGCAGATAGTAAATATTTAGCACCATTATTAGCAATCGCTTTAAAAGCAGGTTACGCTTCTAATGTTGTTGCTGCACCTTCAAGTGTTTCTCCTTTTACAGTAAAACGTACAGCTTTTACCAATAAAGCATTCAATGAAACAAGCATAAGTACAGATATTAAATTAATTGGAGTCTCTAAAAATGCTTTCGGAATACAGGAAAATAAAACAGAGGCCGAAGTTACTAGCTATTCTCCATCTATTCCTGAAAACGGCGTACATGTAGAATCTGTAGATAAAGCCACAGATAAAGTAACTATCGCAGACGCAGAAATTGTAGTTTCTGGAGGTCGCGGATTAAAAGGACCTGAAAACTGGGGTATGATTGAAGATCTTGCCGAAGTTCTAGGTGGCGCAACTGCATGTTCTAAACCCGTATCAGATTTAGGTTGGAGACCACACGGTGAGCATGTTGGACAAACAGGAAAACCTGTCGCATCTAACTTATATATTGCTATAGGAATTTCTGGAGCCATTCAGCATTTAGCAGGTATTAACGCTTCTAAAGTAAAATTAGTAATTAACACAGACCCAGAAGCTCCTTTCTTTAAAGCTGCAGACTACGGAGTGGTTGGTGATGCTTTTGAAGTTGTACCAGCACTAATCGAAAAATTAAAAGCGTTTAAAGCACAAAACGCATAAATTTTATTAACTTGTTACTACAATCAAAGACTGTTTAAAAGACTCCTACCCTTCAAATTTCACTTAAAATTTAAAGGAGTTCGCCTATTTTCATTTTCTAATTTTAACAAAAAACTAGAAATAGGTTTGGTAAAGTCCTAATTTAAACAGTCTTTTGTGTTTTTAAATTATGAGTTTAGTTAGACTTAATATAAAAGGTATTTCATACAGCCAGACGCAAAATGGCGCTTACGCTTTAATACTCAATGAGGTAGACGGCGACCGCAAATTGCCAATCGTTATTGGCGCATTCGAAGCACAATCTATTGCCATAGCTCTTGAGAAAGAGATAAGGCCTCCACGCCCATTAACCCACGATTTATTTAAGAATTTTTCCGACAGATTTGACATTACTGTTAAGCAAGTTATTATTCATAAACTGGTAGATGGCGTATTTTATTCTAGCTTAATTTGCGAGCGCGATAAAATTGAAGAAATAATAGATGCACGAACAAGCGATGCCATTGCCTTGGCTTTACGTTTCCAAGCCCCTATTTTTACTTATAAAAACATTTTGGATAAAGCAGGTATTTACTTAAAAGTGAATCCTGAAAAAGAAAATGAAGCATCCGATAATAATGATGTTTTAGTTGAAGATTTGATTGCTGAAGAACATGAACAACCATCTGCTCAAGATGTTTATAAAAGTAAAACTTTAGACGAATTGAATCAATTATTAACAGAAGCAGTCATGAATGAAGATTATGAAAAAGCTGTTAAAATTCGAGATGAAATTTCGAAACGTTAAAGTCCATTTATATATATGAAACAATTTTTATTTGCCATTGCTTTTATTTTTTCCGGATTGTTTATAAGCGCTCAGGCACAAAGCATAGAAAAACTATGGCAGCTCGAACAGCTTGAAAGCACAACTAAAGATTCTACACAAACGGCAAATAAAACTTTAGAATCTCTAAACCTAGAAGACGGAGAATTCGATATTACATTTAAAGATCAGGATTCAATAACTGCTAGCGGAAATTATATGCTACAGAATAATCTATTGGTCTTTTATTATAATACGCCTAGAGATGATATTCAGCATTACAAAATTTCAGAATTAACAGATTCTACCTTAGTGTTTTCAGAATTAGAAAACACCTATTCTTTTAAAACCGCACTTGCTGTATCTCCGAGTGCCATTGCCACTGCAAAAACAGATTCTATAATTCCTAGTCAAGGTTTTTCTACAAGTAGTTTACTTCGTGGTTTACTTGGTATGCTTGTTTTATTAGTTATATGCTACTTATTAAGTACCAATAGAAAAGCTATAAACTGGAAAACCATTGGAGCCGGACTTAGCGCACAAGCTATACTCGCTATTGGTGTTTTAAAAATTGAATTTGTTCAGGATGCTTTCGAGTTTGTTGGTAAAATATTTGTCAAAATTCTCGAATTTACCCAAGCTGGAAGTCAGTTTTTATTAGGAGATATGATGAATGTTGATAGCTTTGGTTTTATTTTTGTCTTCCAAATTTTACCAACCATAATATTCTTTTCAGCCTTAACATCTGTATTATTTTACCTAGGTGTCATTCAAATAGTAGTAAAAGGAATGGCATGGGTACTAACAAAATTACTTGGTATTTCTGGAGCAGAGAGTTTAAGTGTTGCAGGTAATATATTCCTAGGTCAGACCGAAGCACCTTTAATGATTAAAGCGTACTTAGAACGTATGACCAAATCGGAAATACTCCTCGTTATGGTGGGTGGTATGGCTACCGTTGCAGGTGGAGTTTTAGCTGCATATATCGGATTTTTAGGAGGTGAAGACCAAGCCTTGAAAATATTTTACGCCAAACACTTATTAACGGCCTCTGTTATGGCGGCTCCTGGTGCGATTGTAATTTCTAAAATGTTATATCCGCAACAGGAAAAAATTAACGCCGAAATTGAAGTCTCTCAAGAAAATATAGGATCAAATATATTAGATGCCATAGCCAACGGAACCACAGAAGGTTTAAAACTTGCTGCTAATGTTGGAGCCATGTTATTGGTTTTTGTAGCCTTTATTGCTATGATAAATTACGGTTTTGGTAAAATAGGATTAATAGGTGGATTGAATGCATGGATTGCAGAAAACACACCTTACAATGCATTCTCTTTAGAGTTTATATTAGGCTATCTTTTCTCTCCTTTAATGTGGATTATTGGTGTTGCAAAACAAGATATGGCACTTATGGGACAATTGTTAGGTATTAAACTTGCGGCTAGTGAATTTGTAGGTTACATACAGTTAGCTGAACTTAAAAATATTGCAAATCCGATTCACTTTCAATACGAAAAATCCATTATTATGGCTACTTATATGTTATGTGGATTTGCCAATTTTGCTTCTATAGGAATTCAGATTGGTGGGATTGGCTCTTTAGCTCCTGGACAACGTAAAACCCTTTCAGAATTTGGGATTCGTGCTTTAATAGGAGGGACAATTGCATCGTTATTATCGGCTACTATTGCAGGTATGATTATTGGGTAAAAGCGCTCTATTATACTGTGGACACACCTCTATAAAAGAGGAAAACCGACAAACTATTTATAATTTAGATTTAGATTACTTATATAATAAAGCATGGTTTTATTAATTTTGTAATTATTAATATTTCTTCCCCTTAGGAAGACGGAAGATGGGCTTATGAAACAATATTTAGACCTTATAAACCACGTTTTAGAAACAGGAAACGAAAAGGGAGACCGCACAGGAACGGGAACAAAGAGTGTATTTGGATATCAGATGCGATTTGATTTAAGTGAAGGTTTTCCAATGGTTACAACCAAAAAACTTCATTTAAAGTCCATTATACACGAATTACTTTGGTTTTTAAAAGGAGATACTAACACCAATTATTTAACCGAAAACGGAGTCAAGATCTGGAATGAATGGGCCGATGAAAATGGAGATTTGGGGCCTGTATACGGTCACCAATGGCGCAATTGGAACAATGATGAAATTGACCAAATTAAGGAAATTGTTGAAACCTTAAAATCCAATCCAAATAGCAGACGCATGTTGGTCTCGGCTTGGAATCCTTCGGTACTTCCAGACAATTCAAAATCGTTTAGCGATAATGTTGCCAATGGTAAAGCTGCATTGCCACCTTGCCATGCTTTTTTTCAGTTTTACGTTGCAGATGGCAAGTTATCGTGTCAATTATATCAACGTAGCGCAGATATCTTCTTAGGCGTACCATTTAACATTGCTTCCTATGCCTTATTTACTATGATGATGGCACAAGTATGCGGATACCAAGCAGGAGAATTTATTCACACCTTTGGAGATGCACATATTTACAGTAACCATTTTGATCAGGTTAAGTTGCAATTAAGCAGAAGTCCTAAACCGCTACCCAAAATGATATTAAATCCTGAGGTAAAAGACATCTTCGATTTTAAATTCGAAGACTTTAGTTTAATCGATTATGATCCGCACCCACATATAAAAGGTGCAGTCGCTATATAAAAAAAAGTGTTTCTAAATTTAGAAACACTTTTTTTTATATTATAATTTTAATACGCTGTTCTCTGCTGCTGCAAAATCATTCCATACTTGGTCGTCTGCTTCACTTTCATTTGCAAATGTCCCATCTACTAAATACCTAAATTCATAAGAATTATCTGCATCTAAACTTACTGCCCCTTTAAACGTTCCGTTTTTCAACTTTTTTAAAGGATTAGCTTTAGCATCCCATTCATTAAAACAACCAACCACAGTTACCTCATTTGCATCTTCAGCAGGCACAGTAAATGTAACTTTACATACAGGCTTGCTTTTTAAATATTGTTTTGAAATTGCCATAAATATTATTTTTTAGTAATATAAAAGTAAGAAAGAATTTTCTATAATGTTACTAATAATTATCTCTAAGACAAATAATTATGATTTTCTTAAAAAAAATTTGAATCTGACTTAATGTTCCAAATTAAAATGTTATTTTTTGTTATTATTATTAGTTGAAATTTAATCAAAATGATTTCAGCTTTACAAAAGTTTCAAATATTGTAGTAGAAGTAGTATTTTTACACCACTAACACGTTTCAACCTATGTTCGGTACTAAAAAAAGAGAAATTCCTCAAATAGACAAAGAGCAATTAGAGCTTATAAAACATGCTCAAAAACGCATTAAACAAAAAAAAGGGCTGTACACGCACTTTATTCTGTTTTTAATTGGTTCTGTAGCCGTTATTATTGCCAATTTAGGTCTTCATATAGGAGAAACCTTTACGCCTTTGGGTACAAATTGGTTTGTTTTAGTTATCGCTGCGTGGGCTGTGTTTTTAGTCTATCATGCGTTCAACGTATTTATTATTCATCGTTTTATGGGGGCTAGCTGGCAACAGGAACAATTAGATATTCTTGTAGCAAAACAGAAAGCGGGTATAGAAAAGTTAAAAACGAAATTACCAAATACAGAAACTTCTGCCACTGCCCTTTTAAACAAAAAGAAACCCCTGAACCAAAACTTAACCCTTATTGTTGCGGCTTCAGAAAACAATGCTATAGGAAAAGACAATCAGTTAATCTGGCATTTACGAGACGACTTACAGCGTTTTAAATCCTTAACGTCTGGCCATTGTATTATCATGGGGCGTAAAACATTTGAAAGTTTCCCAAAACCTTTACCAAACCGAACGCATATAGTGGTTACAAATCAGCAAAAATATAAAGCGCCACATGGTGTTATTGTTGTGCATAACATGGACGATGCTTTAGATGCTGCATTAGAAGATAAACATCCTTATGTAATTGGTGGAGGAGAAATTTATAAACAAGCACTGCCTTTTGCAGATCGCATTGAATTAACACGAGTACACAGCACGTTTGAGGCAGATACGCATTTCCCAGAATTAGATCCTAAAGTGTGGCGAGAAATCCAAAATATTCATCATCCAAAAGATGAAAATAACGATTATGCATTCTCATTTATAACTTACGAACGCATTTAATACCATTCAAATTTTAAACTCTGTTAATCTTTGCAAGTTCTTTAATTAGTAATTTCTGTAAATTTGCAATATGATAAAAGAAATTCAGCTACGTCTTTCGCTTCAAGAGCAAACGAGACAACAGGATAGTTTATGGCTTCAGTCTGCAAAAAAACTAGATATACCGAAGGAAAAAATATCAGGAGTTAAAGTACTTCGTAAATCTATAGATGCGCGAAAACCTGCTATTATTTTCAATTATAAAGTTGCCGTTTATATTAACGAACCTCTTCCTGAATCTTCTGCTTATACCTTCGATTATAAAGATGTTTCTAATGCAAAACCTATACATATTATTGGTTTCGGTCCTGCGGGAATGTATGCTGCTTTACGTTGTATTGAACTCGGTTTTAAACCTATTGTTTTAGAACGCGGAAAAAACGTTCAAGACAGACGTCGAGACTTAAAAGCAATTAATCAAGACCATCACGTCGATGAAGATTCTAACTACTGCTTTGGTGAAGGTGGAGCCGGAACGTACTCAGACGGAAAATTATATACACGTAGTTTAAAACGAGGCGATGTTCGCCGTATTTTCGAAAACTTAGTATACCACGGCGCAACCGATCAGATTTTGGTCGATGCTCATCCACATATCGGGACAAATAAACTGCCAAAAGTGGTGACAAATATCCGTGAAACCATTTTAAAGTATGGTGGCGAAGTTCATTTTGAAACACGAGTAACAGATTTTAAGATTACCAATAATAAAATAAAAGCCATTCAACTGCGTAATGGTGAAGAACTAGCAACAGAACGTGTTATTCTTGCAACCGGGCATTCGGCTAGAGATATATTCTACCTCCTAGATAAAAAGAAAGTTGCTATAGAAGCAAAGTCCTTTGCCATGGGTGTTCGCGTAGAACATCCGCAACATATTATCGATTCTATTCAGTACCATTGTAGTGGAGACCGAAACGAATTATTACCAGCGGCGGCATATAGTTTGGTACAGCAAGTAAACGGTCGTGGTGTTTACTCTTTTTGTATGTGCCCTGGCGGATTTATAGTTCCGGCAGCCACAGCAAATGGAGAAGTTGTGGTTAACGGGATGTCGCCATCAAAACGTAATAATGAGTTTGCTAATTCTGGTATTGTAGTTGAAATTAATGCCGAAAGAGATTTGTCTAAATACGAACAGTTTGGAGCACTTAAGGCTTTAGAATATCAAAAAGATTTAGAAAAATTAGCCTTTACCTCTGGCGGACGAAACCAGACAGCACCAGCACAACGTCTAACAGATTTTGTTGAAGGTAGATTGTCTTCAGATTTAAATCCGACCTCCTATCAGCCAGGAATAAAAAGTGTGCCACTACACTCTTTATTACCTAAATTAATAGGAAAGAGTTTACGAAAAGGTTTTGAATCCTTCGGACAGAAAATGCATGGATATTATACTGCTGAAGCTAATATTATTGGAGTCGAATCTAGGACCTCATCACCTGTGAGTATTCCAAGAACCGATAAATTAGAGCACCCACAAATAGAAGGTTTATTTCCTTGCGGAGAAGGTGGTGGTTACGCCGGAGGAATAATTTCTGCCGCTATGGATGGTGAACGCTGTGCTGAAGCTGCGATTTTAGGTTTGTAAATTTTTCTCGCTTTAGTTATATCTGAGAAAGAAAAAGAGCTAGCTCACAAATTATACCGTCCCGCAGACCCTATTTTAAGTCAAGAACGGTTGCGAGCACGATTGCTGTTTCAAATAGCGAATAACTTAACCGAAGAATTTAAAGACGAACGTGATTTCATGGATAATGCTCTTATAAATGCCGGCGAGAATTTATGTGTAAATCCTTCTTTTTAATACGATTATGGTTCGAATATATAAACCAGTTTCTAAATAATACGTGTTGCATTCTTGATGTAAGTCTAGTTACAATTGGAGGTCATGTAATGTTTACTGGTAATCCTGACAACGTGATTAACACCATACATAACAGCTAAAAATAGCAAACCTTTCTAATCTAATTTTTATTCTTATTTTTACAAATTCAAAATTAAAACTATGAACGCATATATATTTCCAGGACAAGGAGCTCAATTTTCAGGAATGGGTCTTGATCTTTACGAAAACTCCAAAGTCGCACAAGAATTATTCGAACAAGCTAACAGTATATTAGGTTTTCATATTACCGATATTATGTTCGAAGGTACTGCAGAAGACCTTAAAGAAACAAAAGTAACACAACCTGCCATTTTTTTACACTCTGTGATTCTTGCAAAAGTTTTAGGAGATAACTTTAAGCCAGAATTGGTTGCTGGACATTCTTTAGGAGAATTCTCTGCTTTGGTCGCTGCTGGAGCACTAACTTTTAAAGATGGTTTAAAATTAGTATCTCAACGTGCTTTAGCCATGCAAAAAGCCTGCGAAATAGCACCTAGTACTATGGCCGCTGTTTTAGGTTTAGAAGATAATATCGTAGAAGATGTTTGCGCATCTATAGATGGTGTTGTGGTTGCTGCAAATTACAATTGCCCGGGTCAATTAGTTATTTCGGGAGAAACTACAGCTGTAGAAAAAGCGTGTGAAGCGTTAAAAGAAGCTGGAGCAAGACGTGCATTATTATTACCTGTAGGTGGCGCATTTCACTCTCCAATGATGGAGCCTGCTCGCGAAGAATTAGCGCAAGCTATAGAAAACACAACTTTTAGTAAGCCTAATTGCCCGATATACCAAAACGTAACAGCTACTGCCGTTACCGACGAAAATGAAATAAAGGCAAATTTAATTTCGCAATTAACTGCTCCTGTGCGCTGGACACAATCTGTACAACAAATGATTGCAGATGGTGCAACTCATTTTACAGAAGTAGGACCTGGAAAAGTATTACAAGGTTTAGTAAAAAAAATTGATAGAACTGCAGAAACAGCATCTGCAATCTTTGAAACTGAACAAAATTAATGAAGCGTTCTAGAACTCCATTCATTTTAGGCTTAATCGCCCTTAACATTGCCCTCGATCAGATTTCTAAATTTGTAGTTAGGGCTTACGTTACACCTTATAAAAGCACCGAATTACTTGGCGATAAATTTATTTTAACCAACGTTGAAAATTCTGGAGCCTTTTTAAGTTTGGGAAGTGATTTAAATCCGACATTGAAAAGTATTTTTCTACTAATCTTACCGATAGCTGTATTAGCCTATGTAACCTATTACATTTTAACCCAGAAGGATTTGGATAAATTTTCGGTTATTGGGTTCTCATGTATTATTGGTGGAGGTATCGCAAATGTATTTGATCGAATTTTATATGGATCTGTAACCGACTTTTTACATATTGACTTAGGAGGTGTTTTTAGAACTGGTGTTTTTAATGTTGCAGATATGTCTGTTATGTTAGGAATGGGACTACTCCTCTATTCAAATTTTATCGTAAACAAGAAAGCAAAGCAAAACGCATAAAAAAAGGCCTTAAGAATAAACTTAAGGCCTTTTATTTTATTAAGCTTGAAGGAGACATTCCTCGCAATCTTTTATTTCTCCGTAATACGTTTCTCTGTATTTATGTAGTGTTTTAAACGGTATATTTAAAAACAACATTTTAATATACGTGACTTTAATTTGTAAGACTCCCATTTTTTTGGTGAACCTCGCTTCATTCTTCGTTTCTCTTTTTACTGTAATCAATTTCATTTTATCAGATTTCATTATATGCCGAAGGTACTTAAACGAATATATAAAACCTAGATAACCGATCATTACCCTATCATTTAACTATAGAATTACATTTTTTTCAACCAAATCCAAATATTATTAAAAATATCTCATTGATAATCAAGATAAAAACAGACGCTTAACAAATAAAAAGACATAAAAAAAACCTTCTCTACAGCATTTTGCAAAGAAGGTTTTTACTAAATTAACACTAATTAATTTACTTATTTCTAATTTTTTGTTCCCATTTCCAAGCCGATTTCATAGCATCGTCTAATGTTAATTCAGATTTCCATCCCAATTCATTATTCGCCTTTTCTGTATTGGCATAAGCAGAAATTACATCACCTTCACGACGAGGTGCTATTTTGTAATTTAATTTCTCATTAGAAACACGTTCGAAAGCATTAATTACTTCTAATACAGAGCTTCCTGTTCCTGTTCCTAAATTAAACACTTCAAAATTAGATTTATTGTTCTCTTCTAATAATCGGTTTAAAGCAATAACATGCGCTTTTGCTAAATCTACAACATGAATATAGTCACGAATACAAGTTCCATCTGGCGTTGGATAGTCGTCTCCAAAAACAGATAATTGCTCACGTAAACCCACTGCCGTTTGAGTAATAAAAGGCACTAAATTTTGAGGAACTCCTATTGGTAATTCTCCAATTAAAGCAGTCTCGTGTGCACCTATCGGATTAAAATAACGTAAGGCAATCGCATTTAAATTAGGAATTACCTTACAGCTATCTTTTATAATCTCTTCCCCAATCTGCTTTGTATTTCCGTAAGGAGACTCTGCAGGTTTTACTGGGGCATTTTCTGTAATTGGCAATTCATCTGCTTGGCCATACACCGTACAAGACGAACTAAAAATAAAATTAGCATCTTTTAATTTATCTAATTCTTGTAACACATATACCAAGGTATTTATGTTATTTTCATAGTATAAAAGAGGGTTACCAACACTTTCTCCAACCGCTTTACTCGCTGCAAAATGGATAACTCCATTGATATCGCTATGCGCTTTAAAAAAGTTTTGAACGTCTTGTTTATTTCTTAAATCAAGTTCTTCAAAAATAGGTTCTTTCCCAGAAATACCAGAAATACCTTTTAATACATCTCTTGAAGAATTTGAAAGATTATCGATCACTACAACGTCATGACCTTCATTTTGAAGCTCGACTACGGTATGAGATCCAATAAACCCAAGACCTCCGGTAACTAAAATTTTACTCATTGATAAATGCTTTAACTTTTGTGGTTATATATTCTATTTGGTCGTCGTCCAATTCGGTATGCATAGGTAAAGAAATAACGTCCTTAACCAATTGGTTTGTTACTTTAAAATCAGATTCATTATAACGCTCGTCTAAATACGCTTTTTGATTATGTAGTGGTATTGGATAATATACACCACAAGGAATATCATTTTCGTTTAAATACTTAGCTAAAGCATCACGATCTACTCCTGTTACTTTTAAAGTATATTGGTGAAAAACATGACTATCTTCTGCTCCACTTCTAAAAGGTGTAACAATGTGTTTTTCATCTTTAAAAGCTTCATCGTATTTATCCGCAGCAGCAATTCTAGCTTTATTATAAGCATCTAAATTTGGTAATTTAGCCCCTAAAACAGCAGCCTGAATAGCATCTAAACGCGAGTTTACACCAACAACATCGTGGTGGTAACGTTCGTACATTCCGTGATTAACAATACCACGAATGGTATGCGCTAGGTCATCATTATTAGTAAAAATGGCTCCACCATCTCCATAACAACCTAAATTTTTAGAAGGGAAAAATGAAGTTGCAGACACATCTCCAATAGTTCCTGCTTTTACCTTAGTACCATCTTTATATGTATAATTTGCTCCTATGGCCTGTGCATTATCTTCAATAACAAATAAATTATTTTCTTTTGCAACAGCCATGATCGCCTCCATATTAGCACATTGTCCAAATAAATGTACAGGCACAATAGCTTTGGTATTAGGTGTAATGGCTTTTTTAACAGCTTCCACATCTATATTAAATGTATCCGGCTCGACATCTACTAAAACAGGAGTTAACTGTAATAAAGCAATCACCTCAACAGTGGCCGCAAAAGTAAAATCTGTAGTAATAACTTCGTCTCCAGGTTTTAAACCTAAACCCATCATTGCAATTTGTAATGCATCTGTACCGTTAGCACATGGAATAACGTGTTTTACACCTAAATACTGCTCTAAATTTTTCTGAAATTCGTGAACCTTTGGTCCATTTACAAATGCTGTAGTTTCTAAAACTTCTTGAATAGAATCGTTTACAACATCCTTTATTCGTGCATATTGACTTTTTAAGTCAACCATTTGAATTTTTCTCATTTGAAAGAAATTAAGGCCCACAACATCAACGTGTTCGAACCATGAATATTAATAAATCCGTTTGGGACATTATGCTTACGAAATTACGAAAATCAGGGACGTTTACCAATCAAATTATGCCAAAGAAATACTATTTTTGTTTCAAAGCATTTAAAATTTGAAAATTATATATAATCTTTCCATTTTCTTAGCTAGTCTTTTACTTCCATTAATAGGCTTCTTTAATTCTAAAATAAAATATGGCGTAATAGGCAGACGAAAAACCTTTAGCAAATTAAAGCAACATATTTCTAAAACAGATAAAACTCTGTGGTTTCACAGCGCTTCTTTAGGGGAATATGAACAAGGATTACCCGTGTTTTCTGAAATAAAAAAACACTATCCAAATTATAAAGTCATTCTTACCTTTTTTTCACCATCTGGTTATCAAATTAGAAAAAATTCGCCATTAGCAGATTGTGTTGTATATCTGCCATTAGACTCTAAACGTCATGCTAAAACGTTTCTAGATTTAGCACATCCTGATCTTACCATATTTGTTAAATATGATATCTGGCCTAATCTTTTAAGCGCATTAAAAAAGAGACAAGGACGTGCCATATTAATTTCGGCATTGTTTAGAAAAGAGCAATTATTTTTTAAATCTTACGGTTCTTTTATGAGGGATGCCTTATTTGCTTTCGAGCACATTTTCACGCAAGATGAAGCTTCTAAACACCTCCTACATTCTATAAATTATAATGCGGTAAGTATTTCTGGTGATACACGTTTCGATAGGGTTTCGAATCAATTAAAAACCGATAATTCTTTAGACTTCATCGCGACATTTAAAAACAACCAACTCTGTTGTGTTGCAGGAAGCACTTGGCCGGAAGACGAGAAACTACTTGCAAACTACATTAATACTACAGCGCCTAGTACGGTAAAATTTATAATTGCGCCACACAATATAAAACCTAATCAGATACATCAACTTAAAAATAGTTTAAAGGTTAATACCGTATTGTACTCAGAAAAGGATAAAGTTGATTTATCTACTGCACAAGTCTTTATAATAGATACCATTGGTATTCTTACTAAAATCTACAACTATGCAGATATGGCATACATTGGCGGCGCTATGGGAACTACAGGATTACACAATACGTTAGAAGCCGCTGTTTTTGGTGTACCCGTTATTATTGGAAATAACTACGAAAAATTTCCAGAGGCAAAAGCCATGATAAAAAACCAAGGGATGTTTGCTGTAAAAAATCAAGAAGAATTAAATCAAATTCTAAACAAACTGACAAATAACACTGCGTTTCGAGAAGACTCAGGACAAAAAAATGCCACATACATTCACAAAAATGCTGGAGCAATAGACCTGATTTCTAAATATTTGACTTCAAATACTTCAAATTAATGACATTTATTGAATTTGTTAAAAAAATTAACATTTAAGATTTAATGATTGCCAAGAAGTTATTACCTTGGCAGCATAAAAATTAACAAAACACTAAAATCATGAAAAAACTAATTTTAAGCGCAGCTCTTGTATTTGCTCTAGGAACTACCTTTACTTCTTGTAGAGACGTAAAAGAAAAATCTGAAAGTGCAGGAGAGGCTGTAGAAAACGCTGCTAAAGAAACTGGAGATGCTTTAGACAATGCTGCTGATGCAACTAAAGATGCTGTAAACGATGCTGTTGATGCTACTGGAGATGCAATGGATGACGCAGGTGATGCTGTTGAAGGTGCTAGTAAAGACGCGAAAGACGCTGTAAATGATGCTGTTGACGCAACTGACAAAGCTTTAAACGATGCAGGTAATGCTGTTGAAGGTGCTACTAAAGATGCTGTAAATGCAACTGACAAAGCAATGAAAGATACAGGTAAAGCTGTTGAAGGAGCTACAAAAGACGCAAGCGATGCTGTAAAGAAAACAGCTAACGATGCTAATAACGCTATCCAAGGAAAATAATTCACATTTTCTTTATACAAAAAAAGCCCTTGTAAAATTTACAAGGGCTTTTTTATGATTTAACTTTATACCTACTATAAAACTAATGATGCCAATTTATACTTTCTTTTAAATGGTGCTATTTGTTTTTTAATATCTTTCTTATAAGATTGTAAAGCAGTATCAGATCCAAAGGCTTTTCCTATCACCCCATCTCTTTGCTTTTTTCTATCGTTAATTTTTAACTTCTTTGAAGCATCGTCCCCAGAACCACTCATAATTCCGACAATATCACTTGCAAAGCTCTTATTTTCTTTTTCTACTGCAGTACTCACTCCAGAAGACAATCCTAAATCTTTACTTGGTTTTAAAGCGGATACTAAATCTTTTGAAAAATCTGGAGAAGGCAATTTTATATCCTGCGCCTGAATCGTTAAAGAGATAAACGCGAATACAATAAAGCATAAATAATTTAATGGTTTTTTCATAATTAATAACGTTTGTAGTTAGAATAACAAATCTAATAATTTAATCAATATTTAAAAATCATTCTTAATTAATAAAAGGTTTTGTACTACACTAGACGTATAAATAAGTAGTCTCAAATACCTAGATACGAGGGAAACTCAATGATCAAATCAGTTTACTGTTTTCTCAAAACACCTGCTATTTTTAACCCCTGCATACTGACCGTAATTAGGAATTAAACTATAGCCATTTTTTTCGTAAAGCCGAATGGCTTCAGGTTGTTTAAGTCCTGTTTCCAGCACACATCTTTTATATCCTAATTCCGAAGACCATTGTTCTAATGCCACAAGTACCTTCGAGGCTATGCCTTTACCGCGATAAGCTTTGGTAGTATACATACGTTTAATTTCCATGCTGTCTTCATTATATTCCTTTACAGCACCACAACTAATTGCTAAATCATCATGGTACGCCACAATCACATATTTAATAGCTGTTACTTTATTAAACTGATCGTAAAAGGAATGTTCATCACCGTCGCGTTCTGCTAATTCCGAATCCAGCAGTCGTACTAAGTCTACAAAGTCTTCATGTTTAGAATCTGTTCGTATAATCTTTATCATTTAAACTATTTTAAAACAGTTTCTATAGCCTCTAATTCTGAATTGGAAAATTCCAAATTTTTTAAAGCCCCTAAATTATCTAATAATTGTGCTTCACTACTTACTCCTACTAAAACGGATGTAATTCTATCGTCTTTTAACAACCAAGCTACGGCCATTTGTGCAAGACTCTGATTACGATTTTTGGCTATAGTATTTAATTTAATCACCTTATTAATCACCTCCTGAGTTATACTTTCCTTTTGAAGAAATCCAGTTGCTTTAGAAGCTCGAGAATTTTCTGGAACACCATTAATATATTTGTTTGTTAAAAGGCCTTGTGCTAATGGCGAAAATGCAATTGCTCCAATACCTTCATCGCCTAAAACATCTAACAAACCATCTTCTACCCAACGATCGAACATACTATAGCGTGGCTGATGAATTAAACACGGTGTACCCAATTTCTTTAAAATTTTTGAAGCTTTTAAAGTATCTTCTGCATTGTAATTAGAGACACCAACATAAAGGGCTTTTCCTTGTCTAACTATTAAATCTAGAGCAGACATGGTTTCCTCTAAAGGTGTATTAGGATCTGGACGATGATGATAAAACACATCTACATAATCTAAGCCCATACGCTTTAAACTTTGGTCTAAACTAGACACCAAATATTTTTTAGATCCCCAATCGCCATAAGGCCCCGACCACATATTGTAACCGGCTTTTGTAGAAATAATAAGTTCGTCCCGATAAGGTAAAAAACTAGCCTTTAAGATTTCTCCAAAATTACGCTCTGCGCTTCCGGGAGGTGGACCATAATTATTAGCCAAATCGAAATGCGTAATCCCATTATCGAAAGCTGTATGTAACATTTGTTTTCCGTTTTCTAAAACATCGACATCGCCAAAATTATGCCACAACCCTAATGAAATGGGAGGCAAAACAATACCGCTTTTTCCACATCTTCGGTAAGACATGTCTTTATATCTATTCTCGTTTGCTTGATACATAAGTGCTATAAATTAATTTACTAGTGTTAAAAAGGAAGATTTCATTTAAGCCCTAAGACTAATATAATTACTCCCCAAATGCTTTCTCTTTTTTCTTCTTCCCAAAAAGCCGTTTAAAAAAGCCATCGCGTTTATCGGGGTTGCAGTCTAACCCTTCTAAAACGTCTTGCGAAGGCGTCTCAAATTTAGCCTTTGTTATGCTATTAAAATCATTATCTTTATTTAACTGAGACACAAAATTTGCGACTATTGGTAATGCAGAGTTTGCACCTTGACCAATAGACGTCGTGCTAAAACCAATACGATGATCGTCGTTTCCTACCCAAGATCCCATCACTAAATTTGGGGTAATTCCCATAAACCAACCATCGCGATTATCTTGTGTTGTACCTGTTTTTCCTGCCATATCGTTGGGCAAACCATAGATAGATCGCATACGTTTTGCGGTACCTTCATTAATTGTAGCCTTCATAAACTCGATCATGGTTTGTCTCGTTTTCTCACTAAAAGCAGGATCCATGGGTTTTGAAGGTTTATACTCATAAAGTACTTTCCCATTTTTATCTTCTATTTTCTCTATAAAATAAGGTTTAGATGGGACACTTTTATTTACATAACTCGTATAGGCCGCTGTTAACTCTAAAAGCGACAATTCTGCCGTACCCAAAGCTAAAGAAGGAACATCTGGCAATTCTGAAGTGACTCCCATCTTTCGTGCTTGCTTAATAACCGCAGGTATACCAACCATATCTAATAGTTTTACAGCGATGGTATTTACAGATCGACTTAACGCTTTCTCCAAAGAAAAATTCATGTGTGGATCCACCTCATCGTTCGAAGCGTTAGATGGCGTCCAACCGTCTTCATTAGTATAGGTAACCTCTTTAACCGAAATATAAGTACAAGGATCCATTCCCGATTCTAATGCTGTGGTATAAACAAAAGGTTTAAAAGTAGATCCCACCTGACGTTTTCCCATAGACACATGATCGTACTTAAAATGCTCGAAATTAATACCACCAACATAAGACCTTATAGCTCCTGTTTTAGGTTCGATAGCCACAAATCCGGTGTTTAAGAACTTTAAATAGTGCTTTAAACTATCTATTGCAGATACCGAAACAATTGTATCTCCTTCATAACTGAATATTGGTTTTTTAGATTTTTTATTAAGCGCTTTCATAATTTCAGATTCGGATAATTTCTCTTTCTGAAGACGCTTATATGCTGGTGTTTTTTGAATTAATTCGGTAATCATAGCCTCATCTTTTAACCACGGTGCATTAGATCCATATGCTTTTTCAAACTGATTCTGTAAACGCTCCATATGTTTCGTCATCCCTTTTTCGGCATACGCTTGCATAGTGTTATCTAAGGTGGTTGTAATTTTTAAACCATCTGTATACAAATCATATTCAGAATTAGCACTCTTATTTATACTATCTAAAATCTGCGATACCTGTTTACGAACATGTTCTCGAAAATAAGGAGCTAACCCTTCGTTATATGTGAATTTATGATAATCAATTTCTACAGGATGATTGCTTTCTCTCTTCCTTGTTGCTTCATCTATATAACCATATTTAACCATTTGCTGAAGAACTACATCGCGTCTAAGCTGACTTCGTTCTGGGAATAATCGCGGATTATAACTGTGATTTGCTTTAAGTGTACCAACCAAAGTTGAAGCTTCCGAGAGTGATAAATTTTTAGTAGAGGTATTAAAAAAACGGTAGGATGCACTCTCAATCCCGAAGGTATTCTCACTAAAAGGCACCGTATTTAAATACAGAGCAATGATATCGTTTTTATCGTAAACGTCTTCAATTCTCGTGGCAACTATCATCTCCTTGATTTTATTTATTGGCATAGATAACATCCAATATTCTTTTCTTCCAAAGAGATTCTTAGCCAATTGTTGCGTGATAGTACTACCGCCACCGGCAGAATCATCTTGCAACAATACACTCTTAAAAAACACTCTAAAGAAACTCGGATAATCGATACCGCCATGCTCGTAAAAACGCGCATCTTCCGTCGCTATTAATCCGTCGACAAGATATTTAGGAAGGTCGTTAAAACTGACAATACTTCTGTCGAAGACAAAGTACTTGCCTAATAATTCTTCATTCTTATCTAATATAAGACTTGCCTCGGCCTGCTTTAAATCGGCTAAATCGGTTTTAGAAGGTATTTTACCCCATAAACCAATATAAATACTTCCAATAAAAACAAGGAGCAGAAGTAAACCAATACTAGCGAGTTTTAATACTAAGACAAACCAATTTTTATTTTTTTTAATTGCTTTTTTTTTCAATTGTATGGATTAAAAAGGATTAATGATAATACGTTATTAGACTTAACGTAAAACCTTGTTTTATCTTGTAAAGCTAGGAAAGAGAATTCAACTTTCAAATAGAATTTGTTTTACAGCTATTTTTATTTCTGTTTGAGATTTTTTATTTTGTATTCTGAACAAGATTTATATCGTCTAAATTAATTTCACTTACATTTGTATTGGTCATTTGTTTTGACGTACTACTAACTCTTTTTTCTTAATATTTATGAATAAATTCTACACGTTTTTTATTCTCTTAGCTTGTTTTCTATCTTCTCTAACTACTCATGCTCAAGATTCAGACAAGCCTAAAGTCGCTTTGGTACTAAGTGGTGGCGGGGCATTAGGAATTGCACACATCCCAACCTTACAAAAATTAGACTCCCTTGGTATCGTTCCAGATTTAATAGTAGGAACAAGTATGGGAAGTATAGTAGGTGCATTATACTCTGTAGGATATACTGGAGATCAAATTGCCGAAATTTCTAAAAATGCAGATTGGGATGCCCTTTTTGGAGGAAGAGCGTCTATTACTAGTGTAAGTAATGAAGAGAAAAGCGAATTCGGACGTTATTCTATAGGCTTTGAGGTTGTAGACAAAAAACCAAAACCAGTAATTGCAATCTTAAACGACCAGAATTTAAGAGACTTCTTTAGTGTACTTACCTATCCGGTGTATAACGTTTCCAAATTTGATGATTACCCTATCCCGTTTAGAGCTATGGCAACAGATATTGTAAACGGAAAACAAATAATATTAGACCAAGGTTCTCTAAGTACAGCCATGCGCGCAAGTATGTCTATACCTGGCGTATTTAAGCCTGTAGAATATAAAAACACGCTACTTGTAGATGGTGGCGTCTTAAACAATTTCCCTGTAGATGTGGCTAAAAGTATGGGTGCCGATTTTATTATAGGAAGTGAAGTAAGTGGCGGATTACAAACTAAAGAACAACTAAGTAATCTCGAAAATTTATTATTTCAAACGGGAATGCTTTCTAGTAATTTACTCGTTGCAAAACATAAAAAGGAATGCGATATTTTATTAGACCATGTTCCTAACCTTAAATACACCCCTGGAGATTTCGATAAAAGCGCTATTATTTACGAAGAAGGAAAAAAAGCCGTTCTAGACAACGAGGATCAATTAGTTGCACTTGCAGAAAAACTAAAACCTTTTAAGCAGAGAGCACATGTTATGCCTGTTCAGAAAAAACTTGTAACACTAGACACCATTGTTTATAAGGGAATTAGTGAAAACAATTTAAGATTAGTAACCACAAGATCTGGATTAAAAGAAAAAGAAGAATACACTGTTGAAGAAGCAGAAACACATATAAACAGAATATTAGGGACTAACCTTTTTAGTTCAATCTCGGCAAATCCTATTATAGATGGCGACAAAATAGGCCTAGAAATTACTGCCATCGAGAAAGCACATAATCAAGTAAAATTAGCGGGACATTTTGACGACTTTAGAGGCGTTGGTTTATTAGTAAATTACACGGGACGAAATATTATAGGATCATCTTCAAGACTACTAGTTACTTTAGATCTTGCAGAACAACCAAAATTTAAAGTGCAATATCAGAAGATATACGGTGAGGATAAAAATTGGTGGTTTAGATCGGAAGTCTTCGGACAAAAATTAGATCAAGATATTTTTATTCAGGGGGAAGCTACAGACGAAATGAATTACAAATATTTACAATTTGATAATGAAATTAATCGCAATATCCATACCCTAAAAAGTTATGCCGGTTTCGGAATTGACTACCAGTTGACAAGCCTTACACCAGATGCTAATCCAGATATTGTAAATAATATATTAAATCTAGCCGACTACAAGTTTAAAACCACAGAGGTGTATGCACAATATGTTTTTAATACTTTAAACACTGTATTTTATCCAACAGAGGGTTATAATTTAGAATTTAGATTAGGGCGAGCATTAAATAATAATGTGGATATTAATTATGTAGATAATGATTTAAACCAAAATCAGTCTGGACATGTAAACGGATTTACTAAATTAAGATTGAACTTTGAAACAGCAAAAACCTTTCATGAAAACCTGACTTTAAAATTAGGTGCTAATATGGGCTTAACATTTATGGATCAAACAGAGGGTGACGATCTTTCTTTTCAGCAACTTGGCTTTGGAGCGAATTATTATCTGGGTGGAAATTTAAGACGACCTAGAGAAGACGATATTGTGTTTTATGGTTTATTAGAAGACGAATTGCCTGTAAGCCAGTTTATGAGTGCTAACATCGCATTGCAATATCAATTCGTTAGAAAATGCTTTATCACACCTCACTTTGATATAGCAACAGTTGGATTTGGAGATTTTAAAGCATATTCTAAAGATGCATTTTCTCCAGACGGCGAATGGAAAGATAATTTAGAAACGAGTAACTTATATTCTATTGGAACAAAAGTATCTTACCTGTCTATGATAGGCCCAATAGATTTAGACTTTACTTGGGTTAACAATACAGATAAATTTCGATTATTCTTTGGAATAGGTATTCCTATTGGACGATAAATAAGTAAAGACTTGAATCTATTCTTTTAAAATCACCAGAAACTCGACTAATTATTTAGGCGTCTTTCCATAGATTACGAATAGTATTTAGGTCTTTTTGCATCGCATCAAAAACTACTTTTTTATCTACTGTAAGCGTCGTAGTACCTTTTTCAGCTCCACCTAATGGATACTCTAAATGTAAAGACACAGGGGGATTTAAACCAGAAGCTTTTAGTAATTCAAAATACTTATTAAAATCGACCATCCCTTCGCCAATAGGCACATTTATTGGTTTCCAAACGCCGTTTTCTTGTCCCCATTTAAAATCTTTAAGCACTATAACTTTTATTGAATTTTTAAGTAAATTGAATCCGTTTTCCCACGACAATCCACCTTCGACTAAGGCATGGCGAATATCGTATTGGGTTCCAAAATAGTTAGAATTAACAGTTTCTAATAGCTTATAAATTTCCCAATAAGATCCACCAACTTTACGTCCTGCATGATTCTGATAACAACCAATCAAGTTATGGTCTTTATTAAGATCGCCTAAGGCTTCAACCTGCTTTTGATAATATTCTAAAGACTCCGGCATAGACCACTTTGTATTGTATTTATACCAATTGGTTCTATAAAACGAGATCCCATGCTTGCCAGCTGTTTTAATAATATCTACATCTAACGGATGCGACACGCTTTCTATAGCTGTAGTTATCATTTTACAACCCGAACCAGATGCTTTTATATCTTGAATTGCCGTGGGAAGCTTGGTTACAACATCTTCGGGAAGCACATGCCCATTAGGCCTAACCGTTAAATCGACACCATTAAAACCCAATTCGGATGCTATTTGCCCTGTTTCTTTATAATCCAAAAATTGTAAATGTTTGGAGAAAATACTAACATCCAAATCATCTGCAGGCATAAACTCTTGTCCTAACGCATACGGCATACCCATTAATGGCAAACTTGATGCCACTACTGCCGACTTTTTTATAAATGTTCTTCTAGAATAACTCATATCGAATCTAATGATTGGTTTCTGACACGTAAGTTTAATGAATAAAAGATACTCATTTTATTCTAGTTTACAGTAAACCAGGTTTGGGTTCATTATTAATTCTGGTATTTCTGAACACATTTTAGTTATTATAAAAAGACAGAATTCTAGATTTTGGACACCTCTAAGCGGACTTCTAAAAGCTTTTACATTAAAATATTTTGTGAAGCACTTGTTTTACATTTTCATGTTCTCGAAGCCGCTCGAACACCATACAAGGACATAATGTTTTTACTATATAACATGTAAGCTAGAAGACTTAATGACAAATTCAATGCGTATCTTTTTTACAAAGATTAAACGCTATTATATAATTAAACGCAACAATCCAGATGGTCCATATTATATTCAAGAGAAATTAGGAAGGCGAAAATAATTGCAAAGTAAGAACATATATAAAACAAAAAAGCCTCTATCTCACGATAAAGGCTTTAGTACAGAAGGCGGGACTTGAACCCGCACGGGCATTACTACCCATTGGATTTTAAGTCCAACGTGTCTACCAATTCCACCACTTCTGCGTGGTATATAATTATTTAAAAGAACAGTCTATATAAATACAGCGATTCGTAATAAAAAAGCCTCTATCTTGCGATAAAGGCTTAAGTACTGAAGGCGGGACTTGAACCCGCACGGGCATTACTACCCATTGGATTTTAAGTCCAACGTGTCTACCAATTCCACCACTTCAGCATTTGGTATATTTTTTTGAAAATCAAAACAGTATAGAGCGAAAGACGGGATTTGAACCCGCGACCCCCACCTTGGCAAGGTGATGCTCTACCCCTGAGCTACTTTCGCGTAGTCTTTTAATGAACGTAGCAACATTGCTATTGCGGATGCAAATTTAGGACTTTTCTTGGTATCTCAAAGCTTTTTTGAAAAATAATTTAAAATAATTTTTAAGCCCTTGAAAATCAATATCAAATAATTTAACTTTTTACCGTTTTACTGGGTTTAATCAGCATACGTTTTATTTCATTCAGCTTCATTAATGCTTCAACAGGCGTTAACGTATCGATATCTGTATTTATAATTTCGTCTTTAATATTTTCTAAAAGCGGATCGTCTAGATTAAAGAAACTTAACTGTAAATCGTCCGACAAGGTTTTCACTTTATCTGTAAGTTCTTCACTAGAATGCGATTTTTCTAACTTCTTTAAAATCGTATTTGCTCGATGCAAAACTTGTTGTGGCATTCCAGCCATTTTAGCCACATGTATACCAAAACTGTGCTCGCTACCACCTTCTACCAATTTACGCAAAAACAAGACATTGTCTTTTAATTCTTTTACCGAGACGTTAAAGTTTTTAATTCTCGGGAACGTTTCGGTCATTTCGTTTAGTTCGTGATAATGCGTGGCAAACAACGTTTTTGCTTTTGCAGGATGCTCGTGTAAATATTCGCTAATCGCCCAAGCAATAGAAATCCCATCGTAAGTACTGGTTCCTCGTCCGATTTCGTCTAGCAAAACCAAACTACGCTCCGACATATTGTTTAGAATAGAAGCTGTTTCGTTCATCTCGACCATAAATGTCGATTCTCCCATCGAAATATTATCGCTCGCACCTACTCTAGTAAATATCTTATCGACTATACCTATTCTAGCGGATTTAGCAGGCACAAAACTCCCGATTTGAGCAAGTAATACAATAAGTGCCGTCTGACGTAAAATAGCCGATTTACCCGACATGTTTGGCCCAGTAATCATGATAATTTGCTGAGACGAGCGGTCTAAAAACACATCGTTCGCAATATAAGGTTCGCCTATTGGTAATTGCTTTTCAATTACGGGGTGACGCCCTTCAACAATTTCTAAATCGAATGTATCATCTAAAACAGGATACACATAATTATTATCGGTTGCCAATTGTGCAAATCCGCATAAACAATCTAATTGCCCAATTAAAAATGCATTTTGCTGAACAGGTTTAATATACTGACTCATCCATGACACTAAATCGGCAAACAGTTTTTGTTCAATAGCTAAAATGCGTTCTTCTGCTCCTAAGATTTTGGCTTCGTATTCTTTTAATTCTTCAGTAATGTAACGCTCTGCACTAACCAAGGTTTGTTTTCTAATCCACTCTTCCGGAACTTTATCTTTATGCGTGTTTCTAACTTCTATATAATAACCAAAGACGTTGTTAGACGCAATTTTTAAAGACGTTATTCCTGTGCGCTCGCATTCGCGCTCTAACATAGCATCTAAATAATTCTTTCCTGAGGTCGACAAGCCACGTAGCTCGTCTAACTCGGCCGAAAATCCTTCAGCAATTGTATGCCCTTTTAAGACATTAACCGGTGCCTCTTCATTTAAAGTCTGTTTAATTTTCTCACGCAACACATCGCAACTCTGTAATTTATCACCTATAATTTTCAAGGCATCGTTACTCGATTGAGACGCCAATGCTTTTATGGGCACAATGGCTTCTAATGAATTTTTAAGTTGAATAACCTCACGCGGACTCACTTTTGCAGTAGCCACTTTTGAGATTAAACGTTCTAAATCGCCTATATGTTTTATATGCTGACGCGTTTTTTGATGTGTGTCTTGTTCTTTAGTTAAGAAATCGACTACCTCATGACGTTGTTTAACTTTTTCAGCGTCTTTTAACGGCAGTGCTAACCATCGTTTTAGTAAACGTCCGCCCATTGGCGAAATGGTTTTGTCTATAATATGTAACAAGGTAACCGCATTGTTATTGGTAGAATTATACAACTCTAAATTACGCATGGTAAAACGGTCCATCCAAACATAATCATCTTCTGCAATACGCGAAATAGAGGTAATATGTTCTAATTTATTGTGCTGTGTTTCGCCTAAATAATGCAACACAGACCCCGAAGCAATAATCCCTTCTTCTAAATTTTCGACACCAAATCCTTTTAATGTTTTTGTATTGAAATGTTTCAATAAGGTTTCATTGGTATAATCGGTTTGATATACCCAATCTTCTAAATGAAACACATGATAATCGTCTCCAAAAGCACTTTTAAACAGATTACGTTTTTGCTTAGATACTAATATTTCACTCGGATTAAAATTCTGAAGTAACTTATCGATGTATTCTTCGTTTCCTTGCGAGGTTAAAAACTCCCCCGTAGAAATGTCTAAAAAGGAAATTCCGATATTCGTTTTTCCAAAATGTACCGCACACAAAAAGTTATTCGATTTCGATTTTAACACCTCATCGTTAAGCGATACACCTGGCGTAATTAATTCTGTAACGCCACGTTTTACAATGGTTTTAGTTTGCTTTGGGTCTTCTAACTGGTCACAAATTGCAACACGTTCGCCAGCTTTTACCAATTTTGGTAAATAGGTGTTTATAGAATGATGCGGAAATCCGGCCAATTCTATCTCACTTTCGCTTCCTGCACCACGTTTTGTTAGCGTAATATCTAAAATTCCTGCAGTCTTAACCGCGTCTGAACCAAAGGTTTCATAAAAATCGCCTACACGAAATAGCAACAAAGCATCTGGATACTTTGCTTTAATCGCATTATACTGTTTCATTAACGGCGTTTCTTTTTTCGTTTTTTTTGCCAAGGGTAAGACGTTTTTTAGTGTTATTTTTGCATTTTAAATACCGTTGCAATGTAACCATAATTTGATTTTTTTGAAAATATGTTCACGCCTATTCAGAAAATCAATACAATAAAAGAATACAGAAATTTAATAGTATGCGTAAATTAAAAAATAGCGAGTTAGATAGATTAAGTGTTGAAGATTTTAAAGACACTAAAAAAACACCGCTTATTATAGTCTTAGATAACATTAGAAGTTTAAATAATATTGGTTCTGTATTTAGAACGAGTGATGCATTTTTGATTGAAAAAATTTACCTCTGTGGCATTACCGCAACACCACCACATAAAGACATACACAAAACAGCTTTAGGAAGTACAGAAACTGTAGCTTGGGAATATGCTGAACACACATTAGATGTGGTTGAAAAATTACAAGCTGAACACGTAAAAGTTTTAAGTATTGAACAAGCCGAAAACGCCACCATGCTTGATACCTTTACTCCAGAAGCAGACACCACTTACGCGTTAGTCTTTGGAAACGAAGTAAAAGGTGTGGCTCAAGATGTTGTTTCTAAAAGCGATATGGTGATTGAAATCCCGCAATTCGGGACCAAGCATTCATTAAACATTTCGGTAAGTGCAGGTGTTTTAATTTGGGATGTATTCAGTAAAATGAAGGCTTTAAATTAAGCATTTATTTGTTCTAGAATAGCCAAATAATCGGCGCGATTGGCTACAAAATCCATATCGGAAATATCGATAATTTTGACTTTTAATTCCGTTTGATTTTTTAAGAACTCAAGATACCCTAAATTGATTTTATTAAGATAATCGTCTTGAATGTGTTGCTCGTAATCGCGACCGCGTTTTTTAATGTTTTGCTGAAGACGCTCTGTATTTTGATATAAATAAATGTACAAATCCGGTTTCGCGATTTCTTTATACATAATATAGAACAACTTTCTGTAGAGCTTAAACTCGTCTTCTTGCAGAGTAATTCTTGAGAAAATTAAAGATTTAAACACATCGTAATCGCTAACTATAAAATCTTTAAATAAATCTAACTGAGATAAATCGTCTGAAATTTGCTGATAGCGGTCTGCCAAAAAGGACATTTCTAAAGGAAACGCATATCGTGGTGCATCTTCGTAGAATTTAGGTAAAAATGGATTGTCGGCAAAACGCTCTAAAACCAACTTGGCATTAAAATCTTCAGACATTTTAGTTGCTAAACTTGTTTTTCCTGCACCAATATTTCCTTCAATAGCGATAAAATTTTGATGAGAAAAATTAAAACGTGTAATTGGGTTTACTAACTCCTGAGGTATCGGAGTTAATACGCTTGTATCTTCACAAACCTCTAATAACGACTTCACCGATTGCTTTAAAACAGGATGTTCAAATTTCGAGGCAATATCGCTTAAAGGCAAGATTACAAAACAGCGTTTTTGCATTTCAGGGTGTGGCACCTTTAGTAATTCGGTATTTATAATTTCATCTTCAACAAAGATAACATCCAAATCAATTATGCGAGCTTCGTAACCAGCGCCTTCTGTTCGTGTACGACCTAATTCTGTTTCAATATCTAATAAGGACTGCATAACCTCATCGGATTCAAGCTCGGTTTTAATAATTAAACACGCATTTAAAAAAGGGTCACTTTCAAAACCAAAAGCAGGCGATGTATATACTTTCGAAATATTTTCTACAGAACCCACACGGTCGAACATGCGATTTACAGCCGATTGTAAATTCTGAAACTTGTCTCCTTTATTGCTTCCTATAGATATGTAAACGTATTTTGCCATGAACTAAAATATGGACAAATTAAAGAAAAGTAATTTACTTAAACTTGAATTTCGCTATTTAAAGACAGATAAAAATTCAACATAAAAATAGAGTCTTTTAATTATGAAAATGTGATTTCGAAATTAAATATGTAGGTTTGTTTTTGAAACTTAGACACATGAATAAAAAGGACCTTTTTCTAGCACATCGTATCTACCTGTTATTGGGTGCTTTATTCATGACCTCTTTAGTTGTTTCGAATCTTATCTTCCAGAAATTCTTTTATTGGTACCCGTTTAACATCACTATTTTTGGCGCCAGTTTATTTGAAATCTCTGTTGGAATTCTTCCTTACCCTATTACGTTTTTAATCACCGATTTAATCAGTGAGATTTATGGTAAAAAGGCCGCCAACCAGGTTGTAATTACTGGGATTTTTGCCTCTGTCTTTTCAATGTTCATTATTTATGCTTCTGATGCTGTTCCCGCAACATCTTGGTCGCCGGTAAACGATGACAAATTTACGAGTGTTTTTGGAAGTACCATAATTGCTGTTTTGGCTAGTATGATGGCTTATTTATTTGCACAATTTATCGATATTCAGATTTATCACTACTGGAAAAAACTTACAAAAGGGAAACATTTGTGGTTACGCAACAATTTTTCCACTTTTTTATCACAATTTATCGACACTTTTACTGTTTTGTTGCTACTTTGTTTTTTTGGTAAACTAGAATGGACTAAATTTGCCGGGTTATTAATCAGCGGATTTTTATTTAAAGTCTTAATGGCTTTATTTGATACTCCGTTTTTATATTTAGGCGTTTATCTATTTAGAAAACGTTTCAATCTAAAAGTTTCCGATGAAATACAACTTTTTTAAGGCATGAATTTTGCTCTTCTAAGGTGTATTTACAAAAATCTAGCTTATTAATTCATTTTTAATGAATTAATTGGTGTTTTATTAGGATTTGTTAAAAATTCGGTTACATTGATAGATACGCACAAAACTAAAACAGATACATGAGGCAATTAAAGATTACAAAGCAAGTAACGAACAGGGAATCTAAATCGTTAGACAAGTACTTACAAGACATAAGTAAAATGCCATTAATTACAGCCGAAGAAGAGGTTGAATTAGCGCAACGTATACGAGAAGGAGACCAAGTAGCTTTAGATAAATTAACAACATCTAATTTACGATTTGTAGTTTCAGTTGCAAAACAATACCAAAATCAAGGTTTAACTTTACCTGATTTAATTAACGAAGGTAATGCTGGTTTAGTAAAAGCAGCAAAGCGTTTCGATGAAACACGTGGGTTTAAGTTTATCTCTTATGCCGTTTGGTGGATTCGTCAGGCTATTTTACAAGCTTTAGCAGAACAGTCTAGAATTGTAAGATTACCGTTAAACAAAATTGGTTCTATTAACAAAATTAATAAAGCCTATTCATTTTTAGAGCAATCGCATGAGCGTCCGCCAAGTGCAGACGAAATTGCAAACGAATTAGACATGACTGTTAGTGAAGTAAAACAGTCTCTTAAAAATTCTGGTCGTCATTTATCAATGGATGCACCATTAAAAGAAGGTGAAACGTCTAGTTTGTATGATGTTGTTAAGTCTGGTGAATCACCAAACCCTGACAACAACTTAATGTACGAGTCATTAAATCTTGAAATTAACAGAGCATTAGACACTTTATCTCCAAGAGAAAGTGATGTGTTGCGTTTGTTTTTTGGATTGAGTAATGAAGCACCAATGAGTTTAGACGAAATTGGAGAAACATTCGATTTAACTCGTGAGCGTGTTAGACAAATAAAAGAAAAAGGAATTAGACGTTTACGTCATAGTTCTAAAAACAAAATATTGAAAACTTATTTAGGATAATCCTAAAAACTTATTAATAATTACTTAAAACCAGATTAGATGCTTAAAATTATAGTAAAAGAAGGTGAACAAATCGATCGCGCCCTTAAACGTTACAAGAGAAAACACAGAAACGTAAAGGTGATGCAAAACCTAAGAGAAAATCAATTTTTCACAAAGCCTTCTGTTAAGAAAAGAAGAGAAAACCAAAAAGCGGCTTATATCCAAAACTTGAGAGATCAAGAAGATATTTAATTGTCGACTTTATATAGAGAACAAAAACACGCTCCGATATTTATATCTGAAGCGTGTTTTTTTTTGTTTTAGCTTATACTTATAGACACATACATACCTTCGTTACCTCGAATATTACAAACCGTGTCATCTTCAAAAATAAGATACTGCCCTTTTACTCCTTTTAAAACACCAGTATACTCGAGCATCTTTTCAATATTAAGAGATTTTGGCTTTGTTGGGTATTGAAGCACCGGGAAATCCATCTCCGTTTCCGGATTGGAATCTATAAAATATGCTTTGGCCTCTTCTGGAATATACGCTTTTAATTTATTTTTCCATTCTACTAGATCCTCATCTTCCACTTCATTTTTAAGCATCGTTCTCCAATTGGTCTTATCAGACACATGGTCTTTTAAGGCGACCTCGGTAATTCCTGCTAAATATCTATTAGGAACTTCTACAACCTCTATGGCTTCATGTGCTCCTTGATCGATCCATCGTGTTGGCACCTGACCTTTCCTTGTAACTCCTACTTTTACCTTACCGGAATTGGCTAAATACACAATGTGAGGTTGTAATTGAACGCGCTTTTCGAAGGCTAAATCCCGGTCTTCTTCATCTAAATGGGCTTTACTTAATTCAGGTTTCATGATCCAATCTGCTGCCTGAGGCACTTCAAAAAAACAGCTCTTACAATAACCTTGTCTGTATATTTTTTTGTCTAATCCGCAATTCAAACATTGATATTTTATAAATTTAATATTTAATGTTTTATTTAGTAACTGATTCATATTTAAAAAGTCAGAATCGAAAACTAAATAATATTGAATAGGCTTAGCATATTCGGTTTCCATTTTTGTTAGAACACCCTCGTAAGTCATAAAAAAAGTATTATTTTTAGTTCATAAATATAATGTAAATATGCCAATTACTATAGTAAACTCAATTGCCTCTTGGTTTCTAAAAAAGCGATTCCATCAAATTGAACTATTTTTAAAATACCCAAACGAGGTGCAGCAAGAATTACTATTAAACTTAATTTACACTGCTAGAGACACTAAAATTGGTAAACAGCATGAATTTCGTACTATAAAAAATTACAAGACCTTCGCAGAACGCGTACCCATTTCTACATATGAAGATTATCAAGATGTGATAGAACGTGCACGCGTAGGCGAACAAAACATCTTTTGGCCATCGCACATTAAATGGTTCGCTAAATCTAGCGGTACTACCAATGCTAAGAGCAAGTTTATACCCGTAAGTTCTGAATCCTTAGAAGATTGTCACTATGCCGCAGGAAAGGACATGCTTTGTATGTATTTAAATAACAATCCTGATTCGCAGCTATTTACGGGAAAAGGACTTCGGTTAGGCGGTAGCAAAGAATTATACAAAGAAAATGGTACGGTCTATGGCGATTTATCGGCCATTTTAATAGACAATATGCCTTTTTGGGCAGAGTTTAGCAGTACACCTAGTAATAAGGTTTCGCTTATGAGCGATTGGGAAACCAAGATGCAAGCTATAGTAGATGAAACGATATTAGAAAACGTTACGAGTTTTGCAGGTGTTCCTTCCTGGATGCTAGTCCTCTTAAATAATGTTCTAGAAACTACTGGAAAAGGTAATTTACATGAGGTTTGGCCTCACTTAGAAGTGTATTTTCATGGCGGTGTAAGCTTTACCCCTTATGCCGATCAATATAAAAAAATACTACCTGATCCTAGTTTTAAATATTACGAAACCTATAATGCTTCTGAAGGTTTCTTTGCCATACAAGATCAGAATGATACCAAGGATTTGCTACTTATGTTAGATTATGGTATTTTCTACGAGTTTATCCCGATGGACACATATGGCACTGCGAATCAAAAAATTATTCCACTGGCAGAAGTTGAATTGAAAAAAAACTACGCCATAGTAATTACTACAAACGCAGGACTATGGAGATATAAAATTGGAGACACCGTTAGATTTACTTCGCTTTCTCCTTATAAAATAAAAGTATCAGGGCGGACAAAACACCATATTAATGTATTTGGAGAAGAATTAATTATCGAAAATGCAGAAGATGCTCTAAAAAAGGTGTGTAAGCGAACAAAAGCTGAAATTGTAGATTATACTGCTGCACCAATATTTATGGTGGGCAAAGAGAAAGGCGCGCATGAATGGATTATAGAATTTAAAAAAGCACCTAACGATATTAATTATTTTAACGAACTACTTGATAACGCGTTAAAGGCTTTAAATTCCGATTATGAAGCCAAACGTTATAACAACCTGACATTAAACAAACCTAAGATCCATATTGGAAGACCTAATTTATTTTACGATTGGCTTAAACTACACAACAAACTAGGTGGCCAACATAAAATCCCAAGACTTTCAAATTCCAGAGAATATATTGATGAATTATTAACCTTAAACACTATTCCTACTTCTTATAATCAACTGTAATTAAGCAGAAGTGATCAGTTTATCGTCGATTCGTGTACATATAACTAAAAGATAGCATTATTCTTTTATAACAGACAGATACACAGTATATTTATTATGCTATTAATTAACATCTACTTATCATAGTGTGTCACAATATTTCACACCGATTAAACAAAAAAACCACTCAATTGAGTGGTTTTTTTTTATTTTGTACAATTCTAAAAGTATTAAGACACAGCTTTCAACTTCTTAATTGTTGTTTTATTTAATTTGGTTTCGGTATATGCTTTTGTAACTCTAAGTTCCTTCTCTTCAGAACCAGGAAGTTCGAACATGGCATCGGTTAAAACCTCTTCGCATAACGAACGTAATCCACGAGCACCTAACTTATATTCTATTGCTTTTTCAACAATAAAATCTAAAGCACCATCGGTGATATGAAATTCAATATCATCCATTTCAAACAACTTTTCGTATTGCTTGATAATGGCATTTTTAGGCTCTGTAAGAATGGCTCTTAGCGTTTTAGCATCAAGCGGATCCATATATGTTAATACAGGTAAACGCCCAATAATTTCAGGAATTAATCCGAAGTCTTTTAAATCCTTTGGAATAATATATTGCAATAAGTGGTTCTGATCGATAATATCGTCTGACTTAGAAGCACTATACCCTACAGCTTGCATATTTAAACGTTTAGAGATATTACGTTCGATACCATCGAAAGCACCTCCTGCAATAAATAAAATGTTTTCCGTATTCACTTCAATAAACTTCTGATCTGGATGCTTACGACCTCCTTTTGGCGGTACATTTACAGTGGTTCCTTCTAAAAGTTTCAATAAAGCTTGTTGCACACCTTCTCCAGAAACATCTCTTGTTATAGATGGATTATCGCTTTTACGAGCAATTTTATCTATTTCATCAATAAAGACAATTCCTTTTTCAGCTTTTTCTAAACTGTAATCTGCAGCTTGCAATAAACGTGTTAAAATACTTTCTACATCTTCTCCAACGTATCCAGCTTCTGTTAACACTGTAGCATCTACTATAGCTAAAGGTACATTTAACATTTTAGCAATAGTTTTTGCCATTAATGTTTTTCCCGTACCTGTTTGCCCAACCATCATGATATTACTTTTCTGTATTTCAATATCGTCTTTAGAAGGCGATTGTAACAGACGTTTGTAATGGTTATATACAGCGACCGACATTACTTTTTTAGTCATATCCTGACCAATAATGTACTCGTCTAAAAATTCTTTAATTTGAAGTGGTTTACGCAACATTAATTCGGCAGATAATTCACTATTATCTGTTTGCTTAGATTCCTCTACAACAATACCATGTGCTTGTTCGATACAACGATCGCATATATGCGCATCTAAACCTGCTATTAATAAACTAGTTTCAGGTTTTTTTCTTCCACAAAACGAACATTCTAATTCTTCCTTTGCCATAAATCTTTTTAAATTTCACTTTTAAATATCAGCTAAATGCTAATATTTTTTTTGAATTATATTAGCTTCTCACTAATATTTCATCAATCATACCGTATTCTTTAGCTTTATCGGCTTTCATCCAGTAATCACGATCACTATCAGTATGTACTTTGTCGTAACTTTGACCAGAATGCTTACTAATAATCTTATACAATTCCTCTTTCAATATTAAAATTTCACGAGCTGTAATTTCAATATCACTAGCTTGTCCTTGGGCTCCACCTAAAGGCTGGTGAATCATAACACGAGAGTGTGTTAAACCACTACGTTTTCCTTCTGCTCCTGCACATAATAAAACAGCTCCCATAGACGCCGCCATACCAGTACAAATTGTTGCTACATCTGGCTTAATAAATTGCATAGTATCGTAAATACCTAATCCCGCGTATACACTTCCCCCTGGAGAGTTAATGTAAATTTGGATGTCTTTATTAGCATCTGTACTTTCTAAGAACAATAATTGCGCCTGAATAATATTAGCCACTTGGTCGTTAATTCCAGTACCCATAAAGATAATACGATCCATCATTAAACGTGAAAACACGTCCATAGATACCGCATTCATTTGGCGTTCCTCAATAATGTTCGGAGTTAAATTGGTAGGATACATACTCCCAATAATTTGGTTGTAATATGTACTACTAATCCCTTGATCTTTTATAGCGAATTTTTCGAATTCTTTTCCGTAATTCATAATGTTCTTTTAGATTAAAAAAATGAATAAAATAGGCGTTGAATAAAACCTATTCAACGCCTAAATATAATGATTATTCTTTAAAACAGTTGACTTATTTGTCTCCGTAAACTTCTTTAACAAAGTTTTCGTAAGTCACTTCTTTCACTTCTAAATTTGCTTTTTCTTTGTACACATCTAATAGTCTCTGACTAACGATTTGCTCAGAGATACGGCGTGCTTCTTCTTGATTACCAAGAACACGAGCTGCAATACTTTCTAATTCGTCGTCTGATGGATTTAACTGACCAAATTGAGCCATTTGTGCTTTAATCATGGTTTTTGCATGATCTTTTATATCATCCATAGTAATTTGGATGTTATTAGCTGCAATTAATTTACCTTCGATTAATTGGTAGCGCATGCTTTTTTCAGACTTTTCAAACTCTTCTTTAGCTGCGGCATCGTCAAGAGCAGTTTCACCTGACGCTTGAATCCATTTTTGTAAAAATTCTGCTGGTAAATCGAATTTTGTACTTTCTATTAAATATTCAGTAATATCGTTTAAAAGCTTTTGATCGGCTTGTTGTACGAATTGCTTTTCAGCATCTTCTTTAATCTTATCTTTTAAATCGGTTACAGATTTTACAGAACCATCGGCAAATAATTTGTCGAATAATTCCTGATCTAAATCTGCAGCTTCACGTTTGTTAATCTCAGAGATAGTAAAAGTAACTTCAATTTCTAAACCATGAGCATCGTCGTGAGATACTTTTAAAGCATGCATTAAATCGTGATCGTCTTCATAAAGACCTTTAGTTTTAAGTGTAATAACATCACCAACTTTAGATCCTATAAATTTCTTTGGATTCGCTTTTCCTTTAAGTTTATCTAAAGTTAAAGTAATTGTATTTTCGATCTCTTTCTCTTCGTTTTTAAAAGTTCCAGTAATTTCACTGTCTTCTTCTACAACGTCTTGAGGAATTAATTTTCCGTATTGTTTTTTGATGTTCTCAATTTGTTCGTCGATCATTTTATCGTCTGCAACAATATTATATTGAGTAATCGCTTTATCTCCTTTTAATTCAACTTCAAATTCTGGAGTTAAACCCAATTCGAATTCAAATGTAAATGCTTCAGCATCCCAATTGATACCTTCTTGAGCCTTAGGAAGTGGTTGTCCTAATACATCTAATTTTTCTTCAGTTAAATACTTGTTTAAAGCGTCTTGTAATAATTTATTTACTTCGTCTACTAATACAGCTTTACCGTATTGCTTTTTTACCATTCCCATTGGTACATGACCTTTTCTAAAACCAGGAATGTTAGCTGTTTTTCGGTAATCTGTTAAGATTTTATCTACTTTTTCGCTATAGTCTTCTTTAGCGATATCAACTTTTACTACAGCATTTAATGCATCAATGTTCTCTCTTGTAATATTCATTTTAAATGATATAAAACCCAAAGCGGGCATTTAACATAAAGTTTCTGTCCTTATTTTCTTACAAAATAAACAGATTCTCATTGGTTTTTTAAATTAAAAACGGGCTGCAAAAATAAAACATTTTTGCAACCCTACAAAGTTTTTAACGTCTTGTATTTCAGACTATTTTTTATCGTCTCCAATAATACCGTATAAAATGGATTGAAGTATGGTAAGTAATATACTAAACAAAATACCAGACCAAATTGAATCCACATGAAAACCACCAACTAAATATCCTGCTAATAGGATAATTACCCCATTAATTACAAATAAAAATAACCCTAAAGTTATAATGGTAATTGGGAAGGTTAATATCTGAAAAATGGGTTTCACTAAAATATTTAATACCGCTAAAACTAGAGCAACAATAATAGCTGTAATATAATCGTCTACGTGTATACCCGATAAAAACCGGCCTAACAATAGGACGATTAACGCGGTTACTAGAAATTTAATAATTTGTTGCATACTGTTATTTTTTAATGAATTTACATATTTTTTACGAAACAAAATCAATCACCGCATTATAAAAATCTTCAGGATTTTCGGCATGCAACCAATGCCCAGCATTCTTAATCGTGACAATATTGGCTTTAGGAAAATGTGTTTTTATAATACTTTCGTCTTGTAGCGCTATATATTCCGATTTATCGCCACGCAAAAACAAGGTATCTCCAAGAAATTCTGCATGTATAGGTAATGCTTCTCCCACTTCGGAAACATTTTCTGTTAACGATTCTACATTAATACGTAAACCTAATTGTCCTTTTTCTACCCAATATAAATTCTTTAGTAAAAACTGACGGGTTCCAAAATCGGTAACATACTGTGACAGTTCTTTATCGGCAGCACCTCTAGATCTTAGTTCAGAAAAATCTAAGGCTCCTAATCCGTTTAAAATAGCATCGTGGTGTACGGGATAAAATCTAGGCGAAATATCGGCAACTAATAATTTAGAAACATATTCGGGATATTTCGTTGCGAATAACATGGCTGTTTTTCCGCCCATAGAATGCCCTAAAAGTACAATATCTTTTAAATGATTGGTATCGCAATAACTTTTTAGGTCTTCTACCAATAGTTCGTAACTAAAATCGTCACTATGAAAACTTCTTCCATGATTTCGTTGATCTAAAAGATGAACCTGATAATTTTGCTCGCTAAACTTAGTGCCTAACGTTTTCCAGTTATCGCTCATCCCCAAGAAACCATGAAGAATAATAAAAGGTGTTCCCTCTCCTAATATATTTGAATGTAATTGCATTACTTTTTATTTTAAACTATTTACTTCAGTTTATTTAAATACATATTGACTACGTTTTCAATACCTAAATATAAGCTTTCAGAAATTAAAGCATGTCCAATTGAAACTTCTAACAAACCAGGGATATTATCTTTAAAAAATTTAATGTTATCTAAAGACAAATCGTGACCTGCATTTATTCCCAAACCTAATCGTTCGGCTAAAACCGCACATTCTCTGTATGGTAATATACTTTCGGAATTTCCCAACCCAAACTGATGTGCAAAGGCCTCTGTATATAACTCGATACGATCTGTACCAGTTTCTTTCGCGCCTTCAATTTGTTTTAAATCCGGATCTACAAAAATAGATGTGCGTATATTATTTTGTTTGCACTCCTTAATAATATCAGTAAGAAAATCTTTATACTTAATAGTGTCCCATCCTGCGTTAGACGTAATCGCATCGTCGCCATCTGGAACCAAGGTAACTTGTGTGGGTTTTATTTCTAAAACCATATCCATAAACTTTTTAATAGGATTTCCTTCAATATTATATTCGGTATAAACTTCAGATTTTAAATCGAACGCATCCTGATAACGAATATGGCGTTCATCCGGTCTTGGATGAATGGTTACACCTTCGGCTCCAAACCGCTGTACATCTTTTGCAAATTGAACAACATTTGGCAAATCACCGCCTCGAGAGTTTCTTAGCGTGGCTATTTTATTAATATTTACACTTAACTTTGTCATGACTCCTATTTTAATAGCACAAAAATACAAAGTAGAAGAGGCTTATTGTACTATTTTTTAATTAATTTGCACACATGTAAATTAGGATAAAATGAATCTTTCCGAATATATTATAAACGATATTAAACCGTTAAGTACGGCAGATAAAATTAGCGATTTACAATTGCTCTTTAATCAGCTTACCTATACCCACATCCCCATTAAAAACTCAGAGAACATCTATATTGGCTGTCTGTCTGAAACCGATGTTTATTGTTTTGAAAAGGATAAATTTATTCAAGATTACAGTTATGCTTCCGAAGGTTTTTTTGTGCGTGAAGATGCTATTTGGCTAGATGTATTAGAAACATTTGCTCAAAATTCGTCTAATATTATGCCGGTTTTAGATGCCAACAATGCGTATTTAGGCTATTATGAGCTAAACGATATTATTACATTATTTAACCAAACACCTTTTTTTGCTGAAGATGGAGGCACTTTGGTTATTGAAAAAGGATTGGATGATTATTCATTTAGCGAAATTTCTCAAATCGTAGAATCTAATAAAGGAAAACTTCTTGGGGCTTTTATTTCTAAAATGCAGAACAATTTAGTACAGTTTACCCTAAAAATTGGGAATGCGAGTTTAAACGATATTATTCAAACCTTTAGACGTTATAATTACAGCATTATTTCTGGCCACGAAGACGATAGTTATATTGAAAACCTTAAAGATCGATCGGATTATTTAAATAAATACCTAAACATGTAATTATGAAAATAGCCATTTTCGGACAATTTTACCATAAAAACTCAGATGTTCCAGTAGAGACATTACTTAGACATCTCTTAAAAAAGAATGCCGATATCCATATCGAACGCCACTTTTTTGAGTTAATACATAGTGAAATTGAAGACGATCAGAAATATGATGTTTTCAAAACCTTCGATATTTTAGATGCATCTTTCGACCTATTAATAAGTATTGGTGGTGATGGTACTATTTTACGTGCTGTTACGTTTGTAAAAGATTTAGGCATCCCAATTGTAGGAATTAATGCCGGGCGTTTAGGTTTTTTGGCTACTATCCCTAAAGAATATATAGAAAAAGCGATAGACGATATTTTAAACGGAAACTACAGAATTTCGGAACGTAGCTTACTCTCGATTACAACCTCTCCCGAAAACGAAGATATAAAAAACATGAATTTCGCTTTAAACGAAATTGCTGTTAGCAGAAAGGATACAACTTCTATGATTACCGTAGAAACGTATTTAAATGACGAATACTTAACATCGTATTGGAGCGACGGATTAATAATATCGACACCAACAGGATCTACAGGGTATTCTTTAAGTTGTGGCGGACCGGTTATTACACCAGACACCAATAGTTTAACATTAACACCAATTGCACCTCACAATTTAAATGCGAGACCTTTAGTTATAACAGATTCAACAGAAATAAAATTAAAAGTTAGCGGTAGAGAAAACACCTATTTAGTGTCTTTAGATTCCAGAATCGCCACCATACATAACGAAACTATTTTAACCATTAAAAAAGCCGATTTTAATGTAAAGATGATAGAATTATTAGACGAGAGCTTTTTAAACACGCTCAGAAAAAAACTATTGTGGGGCGAAGACAAACGCAATTAAACAATAATATAGCGCTAATTCAGTTTTTACACTAGTACAATTGCATTCAATTTGTTAAGTGCATATCTTATTTGTTATATTTGCAAACTTTGAAACTTTATGAAGTATATAATAATACTTATTTTAAATATTTTATTTATAAACGCAAGTTATTCGCAAACACATGAGTTGGGTGTATTTATGGGAGGTAGCAACTTTATAGGAGATGTTGGCTCGACCCGTTTCTTTTCGCCTAAAAAACTTGCCCTTGGAGGTGTGTATAAATGGAATAGAAGTCCGCGATACGCTTGGAGAATTTCAGGAATAATTACTAATCTGGAAATAATAGATAGAGCGTCTGAAGATAATAGCCGTATTCAACGTGATTACGAAACTGTTAAAACTATAGGAGAAATATCTGCTGGAATCGAATTTAATTTTTTCGAATTTGATTTACATAAAACAGGTTTACACCAAACACCTTATTTATATACAGGTATTAGTGCAGCGACGTTTAAAGATGTATACATAAACGATCAAGACCAACTTAAAGAACGTGTAAAACCTGCAATAGGAATACCGATAATCTTAGGTTACAAGCTTAAATTAAATCATTCCTTTATTGTAGGAGCAGAAATTGGAGCACGATATCTGTTTACCGATAATTTAGATGAAAGTGACATACTTAAAGAAGCAACAGATTCTGATCCACAAATAGATATGCGATTCGGAGACTTAAACAATAACGATTGGTATGTATTTACCGGTTTTACACTAACTTATACTTTCGGGAGACAACCTTGTTATTGCGATTAATTAAAATACATTTTGAAAGACAACATTATTAAAGATAGATTACCCAAACATATTGCCATTATTATGGATGGTAATGGACGCTGGGCAAAACAAAAAGGTTTCTTGCGAGCAATTGGCCACGAAAACGGAACCAAATCTGTTCGAGAAACGGTAGAATCATCTGCAGAATTAGGTATAGAAAACCTTACTTTATATGCCTTCTCTACAGAAAACTGGAATCGCCCGAAATTAGAAGTAGACACTTTAATGAAGCTTTTAGTAAGTTCTCTTAAAAAAGAAATTAAAACACTTCAAGACAATAATATTAAACTAAATGCCATTGGAAGTTTAAATTCGTTACCTCCAAAGGTGTACAAAGAGTTGCACGAAGTTATTTCTAAAACCGCAAATAATACGCGAATGACCCTTACATTGGCACTAAGCTACGGGTCCAGAGAAGAATTAATTTCTGCAGTTAAAGAAATAAGTGATAAAGTTAAAAATAATATAATTTCTTCTGAAAGTATTGACGAAGTTGTTATAAATAAGCATCTTTACACGCAAAATTTACCCGACGTAGATTTGCTTATACGCACTAGCGGCGAACAACGCATAAGCAATTTCTTACTTTGGCAAATCGCCTATGCCGAACTATATTTTACAGATGTACTTTGGCCAGATTTTACTAAGCAACATTTGTATGATGCTATTATTGATTATCAAAAAAGAGAACGCCGTTTTGGAAAAACAAGTGAACAACTTAGCTAATTCATTATCATTGAAAACATATTTACCTTACATTTTTATTTTACTTTTTGCATTAACAACATCGGTTGTTAACGCCCAGATAGCTCAACCTACTGGAGAAAAATATACCATTTCGGATATCACTGTCTCTGGAAGTTCTAGTTTTAGTGAACAAACCATTGTAACATATTCTGGTCTTAGAAAAGGTTCCGAAATTTTAATCCCTGGAGAAGAAATTAGCGAAGCCATTAAGAAACTTTGGAAATCTGGACTATTTAGTGATATCGAAATCTATATTAAAGATGTAAAAGATAATACAGCAAGTTTAGAGATACACTTATACGATTTACCTGCGCTTCATAATTTAAAAATTACCGGTGTTAAAAAAGGTAAATTCGATGAAATTATTGAAGATAACAACCTAAACGAAGGAGTAAAAGTTACCGAAAATTTAATTACAACCACGAAGAACTATCTAGAATCTAAATACAGAAAAGATGGTTTTTACTCTACTAAAGTAAATATAAATGTTATCCCCGTTGTAGATTCATTAAACTCTAAACCAGGTGTAAACATGGTTGTGGCCATAGATAAAGGTCAGAAGGTTAAAATTAAAGACATCAATTTTATTGGAAACACGGTACTTTCAGATTCCAAACTTGCGTCTAGTATGAAAAACACTAAAAAGAAAGTGTTTGGTCGTGTTTGGAAACGTTCAAAATTTATAGAAGACGATTATAAAACGGATTTAGTAAGTATTATAGACACGTATAAAGAAAATGGATATCGAGATGCTCGAATTATTTCTGATAGTATTTTCGTTAATAACGACGAGACCATTTCAATTAATATCAACGTTGAAGAAGGTGAGCAATACACTTTTGGTAAAATTGATTTTATTGGAAACACAGTATATACAGACCAATATTTAAATGCTATTCTGCGCGTTCGTGAAGGAGACACTTATAATGGTGTTTTATTAGAAAAAGGAATTGCAGACGAAACCAGACCAGATGGTCGCGACATAACAAACGAATATCAAAATCACGGATACCTTTTCTCTACCATTAACTCTGTAGAAACGAATGCCAATGGGAGAGTTATTGATATGGAGATTAGAATCTCGGAAGGAAAACCTGTTCATTTTAACGATGTATCTGTAGTTGGAAACGAAAAAACAAACGACCACGTTATTTACCGTGAATTACGTACACGTCCAGGAGAATTATACAGTAAAGAAAATGTAGTAAGAACGGTTCGTGAATTAAGTCAGTTGGGATATTTCGACGCCGAACAATTAACTCCAAATTTCAACAACCCAAATCCTAACGAAGGAACTATCGATATGGAATACGCCGTTGTAGAAACAGGATCTAGCCAGATCGAACTACAAGGTGGTTACGGTGGAGGTGGATTTATTGGAACCTTAGGGCTTTCATTTAACAACTTCTCATTAAGAAATTTATTTAATTTAGAATCGTACAAACCATTACCAATGGGAGATGGTCAAAAACTATCGCTACGTTTACAAGCGAGTCAGTTTTACAGAACCTATAGTTTCTCATTCTCAGAACCATGGATGGGTGGAAAAAAACCAGTACAATTCTCTACATCGATCTCATATTCTAATCAGTTCTTATACGACTCTAGTACAGGAGAAGCAGATACAGATAGACGATTTAACATTTTAGGTGTTACCGTTGGTTTAGCAAAACGTTTAACCGTACCGGATGACTTCTTCACCTTATCGCAAGCAGTAAGTTTCCAACACTATAACCTTAAAAACTATAGCACAGGATTATTTACATTTGCCGACGGATACTCTAACAGTTTAGCTTATACACTTGGATTAACAAGAAATAATACATGGAACGACCCTGTTTTCCCTTTAGGAGGATCTAACTTTAACGTAAGTGCTAAACTATCTTTACCATACTCTTTATGGAATGGTGTAGATTATGATGCGCTTGCAACAGAACGTGCCGAAGAAGAATCTATTTATTACGATCCAGATGCTTCTGCGTCTGAGCAAAATGAGGCCTACACACGTATGGGAGAAATTGACCAAGAACGTTTTAACTGGTTAGAATTCTACAAGATTAAATTTAAAGGGGAATGGTATACGAGTATTATTGGTAAATTGGTATTAAAACCAACAATAGAATTTGGATATTTAGGTGCATACAACCAATCTAGAGGTGTTATTCCTTTCGAACGTTTCTACTTAGGAGGAGATGGTCTAGGAAGTTATAGTTTAGATGGTAGAGAAGCCGTTGCATTACGTGGTTACCCAAACCAATCTATACAACCTGTAGACAGAGACGGTAACACTACCGACGACGGAGCAGCCATTTACAACAAATTCTCTTTAGAACTACGTTACCCAATTACTTTAGCAGCATCGGCAAAAATCTATGCGCTTACCTTTGTAGAAGGTGGAGCTGCATTTAATACCTTTAGAGACTACAATCCATTCCAATTAAAACGATCTGCTGGTGTTGGATTACGCGTATTTATGCCTGCATTCGGATTATTAGGTATAGACTTTGGTTATGGTTTCGATGCGTTACCAGGACAAAGTGAGCCTAATGGTTGGGAAACACACTTTATTATTGGACAACAGTTTTAATTTGGCATGATATTTTCTATAAGACTTTATGTATTTACTTCGTGATTTAAAAGTTATAAAGTTAAATTTTGTTAATTTTGAAAACTTTAATTCAGGAGGAGACAGAATAATTTAATTCATCTGTCGTTTGTAAAGTTTAGTAGTTAATAATCTTATTAAAATGAAACAGATGAAAATACACGTTCTTTTTTTAATGACTGTAGTTGGTTTACTAAGTCTTACCACGCAAGCGCAACGCGGTGTAAGAATTGGGTATATTGATACAGAATATATTTTAGAACATATTCCTGAATACCAAGATGCCACAAAACAGTTAAGTGATAAAGTCCAGCGTTGGAAAGCAGACATCGATGTAAAATTAAAAGATGTCGACCAAAAGCGTAAAGACTTAAGTAATGAAAAGGCACTGCTAACAACAGAACTTTATGAAGAGCGTAAGGAAGATATAGACTTCGAAGAAAAAGAAATATTAGACCAGCAACAAAAACGATTTGGTCCAAATGGCGATTTAATGATTCAGAAGAAGCAATTAATTCAGCCTATCCAAGATCAAATATTTTCGGCGGTACAAGATATAGCGGCTAGTAAGCAATATGATTTTATATTTGATAAATCGGCAGATTTAGTCATGCTGTATTCCGAAAAGCGATACGACATTAGCGAACTTGTTTTACGATCTATAAACAGAACTTCTAAACGTCAACAAGCCCAAACCAAAGACGAGCGTCGCGCTGCTGCAGCCGAAGATATTGTACCTGATTACAATCCGGAATTAGAAGCTAGAGAAAAAGCGCAAGCAGATAAACTTTTGGAACGTGAGCAACTTGAAGCACAACGCCGTCAAGATATTTTAGACGAGCGCGCTAAAAACAAACAAGAAGCATTAGACCGCAGACAAAAAATTCTGGACGACAGAGAAGCTGCAAAGCAAGAAAAATTAGAAGCACTCAATAAAGGTGCAGAAAATTCAGAAAATAATGATAAATTAGCGCCTTCTGAGAATACAACAGAAAACAGTAATGCAACAGCACCTACTGAATATGACTTAGAAGACAAATCGGAAGCCAAAACTGAAACAAAAACTAAAGAAGAATTAGCCGAAGAACGTAAACAACAAAAAATTAGAGATCGCGAAGCTCGAGAGCAAGAACTAGAAGCACGTAAACAACGTATTTTAGAAGAACGTAGGAAAGCAAAATTAGAACGTGAAGCTCTAGAAAATAATAACGAAGAATAATAATTAACAATTTATAACACAATTAATACTTTAAAAATGAAACAAATTAAAACACTTTTAATAGCAACAGCTTTATTTATTGGGGCTACATCTTTTGTACAAGCACAAAGTAAGGTTGCCCATATAAGTACTCAAGAATTAGTTACTTCAATGCCAGAAATGAAATCTGCTAAAGCGCAAATAGAGAAATTAGGAAAAACCTATGAAGCTGATATTAAAAATATGGCTACAGAACTTGATACTAAAGTAAAGCAATACGATGCTGAGTCTGCTACAAAAACTCAGGAAGAAAATGCTAAACGTGTTCAAGAAGTACAAACAATGGAACAAAATATCCGTCAGTACCAACAACAAGCTCAAAAAGATATGCAACAAAAAGAAATTGACTTATTAAAGCCAATTACTGAAAAAGCTAAAGCAGCAATCTTAAAAGTAGCAAGAGCTCAAGGTTTTGATTATGTATTAGACGCTTCTCAAGGTGGTGGTGTAATCATGGCAGATGGAAAAGACTTATTATCGGATGTTAAAAAAGAATTAGGTTTCTAATTTAATACCATTAAGAATATTTAAAAAGCTGCTTTTATAAAGCGGCTTTTTTTATTTTTGAGATTATGAGCAAACAACCTATTGGCATATTCGATTCTGGAGTTGGAGGGACTTCGGTCTTCAAAGAAATTGAAGCACTTCTTCCCAACGAAAACACTATTTATTTAGCCGATAGTGCTAATGCACCCTATGGCAACAAATCGGCCGAAGACATTCTTAAACTATCTATTAAGAACACAGAGTTGCTTTTAAGTAAAAACTGTAAGCTTATTGTCGTAGCATGCAACACGGCAACCACAAACGCCATTACAACCTTAAGAGCGTCTTATAATGTTCCATTTATAGGTATAGAGCCAGCCATTAAACCTGCCTCTTTAAACAGTAAAACAAGAGCTGTAGGTATTCTTGCTACAAAAGGCACTTTAAGTAGCGAGTTATTCCATAACACTACAAATTTGTATAAAAACGATGTTCAAGTGATTGAGCAAATCGGAGAAGGTATTGTCCCTTTAATCGAAGCCGGCAAAACACTAAGTAGCGACATGAGAGCTTTATTAACCACCTATCTAAAACCTATGATCGATGCCAATATAGATTATTTGGTTTTAGGGTGTACGCACTACCCCTACTTACTCCCTTTACTTTTGGATATCCTTCCTAATCATGTAAAAATAATAGATTCAGGAGAAGCAGTTGCCAGGCAGACTAAAACCATATTAGAAACGCAACATATTATTAATACACAACCAAAATCTGCAAGCCATAAGTTTTACACCAATGGCAATACCGAAGTTATGCATTTCCTTTTAAACAATAAGTACGCCGTAGAATATCTTAGGTTTTAGTTTTCTTCTTTAAACCACCCAGAATATTTAACGTAATTATCTGCAATACGATTAATTTCACCAGAAATTAATTCTTCACTAATATCTTTTACTTTTTTAGCAGGAACACCTGCATAAATACTACCAGATTCTACAACCGTATTTTTAGTCACCACTGCACCCGCCGCAATAATAGAATTACTTTCTATAATACAGTCGTCCATTACGATACTTCCCATGCCAATTAAAACATTATCGTGAATAGTACAACCGTGCACTAATGCATTATGACCAATAGATACGTTATTACCAATAGTTGTAGGCGATTTCTGATATGTAGCATGAATAACTGCGCCGTCCTGAACATTCACTTTATCTCCCATTTTAATAAAATGAACATCACCTCGAACTACTGCATTAAACCATATACTACACTCTTTACCCATGCTAACTTCACCAACTATAGTTGCATTTTCGGCAATAAAACAATCATCCGGAATTTGGGGCGTATTTCCCCTAACTGATTTTATAATCATGATAAAATATATTAATTATTTACAAAGTTAGTGAACTGACGGACAATCACACTCATATTTTACCTTTCTACAATTAAAATTATAACCTATAGAAAACTGATGAAAACCACCATTGTTAAACACCACAGAATTGGCCTGATAACTATAATTATACGCAATAGTAAATTGCTTGTAAGTCACCCCCATTAAAGGCGTTAAATACATAAGATTTTGTTTACTTGTGCCCGAACCATCAAGATATTCGGTACCTTTTAAACCCAATCGGTACGATAAACCAAAATACATTTTAGCCTCTTCTAAGGCTTTGTACAATTTAAAGTTGAAATCTAAAGTGGTTCCTTTAGTCCCTTCGGCATACTGCGCTAAAATAGAAGGTTCGTAAGTTAAGCCCTCGTGCTTTGTCTCAAACACGTTTCCTACCGCGAACAAGTATCGTCTTAAGTTATTAGTAACTTCAATATCATTATTAATTCCATCGTTCTTCAACAGATTCTTTACTGAGAAATGAGCATAAGAGTTTATAAAATGGTAAGACATCCCTATATCTACATTAAAATTTGTAGAACTTTGCTGAATTCCAGAAATTAAAGGATCGAAACCTCCTGCTAAAAAAGCAGATTCGTCTAATTTATATTGTATAAATCCGGCGCTTAAACCAAACGATAACATACTTAAATCTATTTCATTCCTAGAAAACATAAGATGGTGTGCATACGTTGCATACCCTCCGTTTTGGGAATGATATCCATTTTTATCTGTGTATAAAATTCCACCAACTGCAGACGACGTTTCGCCTATTCTGCCATTAAGACTCGCGGTTAACAATGCAGGAGCATCTTCTTGTCCTAACCATTGCTGTCTTGCAGTTAAACGTAATTTGGTACAACTTGCAACACCCGCCATAGATGGGAAAATTAAATAATAATTATCGGTTAAATAATCCGAATAAATGGGCATACCTTCTTGAGCCCTACAAAAGGGGGAGAGAAATAAGAAAGTTAGAATTAGGCTATAAATCCTGAAATTCATATTAAAATTAGATTAGCTATTAGTAAATGTGGGACAACACAAGGCTCTTAGAGAGTTTAAAACCTTATGTTTTATTTAATTTAAATATATAAAATAGTAGGTAGAAAATAGTTACAATTTCCTGTTCACTATAATAGTTTGACAAAATAAACCTTTTACACACAGAAACTTGCTGTAAAATTAGTTTTTCTTTTAAAACACAATAAGAAATTCTCCTTTAATTTAAACTTATTACAACACAATTGAAAATTTGTTTTATTAATTTTGTAAAAATTTGTCAAATGAAAACATTTAGTGTTTCCGTTCAGGAGACTACCAATCCAGCAATAATAAAATTTGAATTAAATCAATTCATTACTAAATATCAAAGTTTTGAATTTCAAAATATAGACGAGGCTAAAAATTCACCTTTAGCGCAACAATTATTTTATTTACCCTTTGTAAAAAAAGTGTACATCTCGGCTAATTTTATAGCAGTTGAACGTTTCAATATCGTAGAATGGAAAGATGTTCAAGATGAAGTTTCCAAACAAATCGAAGAGTATTTAAATAACGACGGTGTTGTTGTGCTAGACGATAGTGCACCAAAGAAAACCGCAGTTACAGTATATGCAGAAAGTACACCTAATCCTGCTGTACAAAAATTTGTGGCGAACAAAAAATTGGTGACTGCCATGTTTGAATTTACATCTATCGATGATGCCAAACTATCTCCTTTAGCATCGGAATTATTTCACTTCCCGTTTGTAAAGAGTGTATTTATAGATGAAAATTATGTATCTATTACAAAATACGATGTTGCCGAATGGCAGGATATCACGATAGAATTACGTGAATTAATACGAAGTTTTATAGAACAAGGGAAAGATGTTGTTCTTCCAGAAGCTCCAGAAACGTTAGGAAAAACGACACCACAAATCGATCAATCTTTTGATGCCTTAGACGATATCTCGAAAGAAATAATAAATATTTTAGAAGAGTACGTTAAACCTGCAGTTGCTAGCGACGGTGGAAACATTCAATTTCAATCTTACGATGCCGATACTAAAACGGTAAAAGTAATACTTCAAGGGGCTTGTAGCGGGTGTCCGTCGTCTACATTTACCTTAAAAAACGGTATTGAAAACATGCTTAAAGAAATGCTTAAAGACAAAGTTGAAATTGTTGAAGCTACAAACGGATAAATTTATTCACAAAAATTAAGTAAGTAGAAACGCACAGTATTGATTACTATTGTGCGTTTTTTTTATGAAAAATATTAATTGAATAAAAAACTTAATTTTTATTCAGTTTTTTTAGTTTTGTATTATAAAAATTAATTATCAAAAAATATGAATTTAGAAAACATTGACGCGGAAAAGTGGCTTGATTTAGGATTAGAATACGGCTTAAAAATTATTGGAGCAATATTAATTTGGATTGTTGGTTCTTGGATCATTAAGAAATTAGTTAATACTTCAAGAAAATTAATGGCTAAAGGTGATTACGACCAAGGCTTACAAAGTTTTCTTCTTAGCCTTATTAGTTGGGGCTTAAAAATATTATTAATTGTTACTATTTTACCAACTATAGGTATTCCAATAACAACATTTGCTGCTATTATTGGTGCCGCCGGTTTAGCTATTGGTTTAGCTTTACAAGGTTCGCTTGCTAACTTTGCAGGTGGAGTATTAATTTTATTATTCAAACCTTTTAAAGTTGGAGATTATATCACCGGAAGTGGAGAATCAGGAACTGTAAAAGAAATTAAAATATTTACTACCGAATTAGCAACACCTCAAAACCGTAAGGTTATTGTTCCTAACGGACCATTATCTAACAGTAATATTACAAATTATAGTGCCAACGAATTAATTCGTTTAGACATGATTGTTGGTGTGAGTTACGATGATGACATTAAGAAAACTAAGGAAGTTTTAATGAACGTTTTAACATCTAATCCTAAAGTTTTAAAAGATCCTGCACCTATGGTAGCTGTAACCGAATTAGCAGATAGTTCTGTAAACTTCGCAGTTAGAGGTTGGGTTAAAAACTCAGATTATTGGGATGTTCATTTTGAGAACACAGAAGCTATTAAATTACAACTTGATGCGGCTGGAATTGAAATTCCTTACCCACATTCTGTTGAAATACAAAAACAAGCTTAATTATTTAGCTTTAGGCTTTAAAGCCACAAAATCTTTTAAATAATAAGGTTCAAAATAAGCGACATCTTCAGTGTCGCTTTTTTTGTACTTTAAATCTGCTAAAGCACCCATTTCTCTTGCCGATGGTAACTTATCATCTACAAAGACTGCATTGGGATGCGTAATAATAGTTTTCGTCTTCTCTACTCCATTACCCACAAAATACACCTTGCCTTGTTCTAAATAAAACGCATAAGCATCGGCATCTAACACTTCTGCTTTAATTTCTCGAATTTCGTTATAATTAGCATCAAAAACAGAAGCATAAACCTCCATACGGCGTGCATCTAACATCGCTACAATAACACCATTATCCGTTTTAACCTGATGCGCTAAAGCTTCTAATGTTGACACAGAAATTAAAGGCTTGTCTAATGCAAAACAAAGTCCTTTTGCGGTAGAAACTCCAATACGTAAACCCGTATAAGACCCTGGTCCTTTACTAACGGCTACGGCATCTATTTGAGAGCTTTCAATATTATGTTCTTCGAATAATGCTTTAATATAAACATGTAGCCGTTCTGCATGAGAATAGCCTTTATCGTTATCTTCTTTTAAAGCAAAAGTCTCACCATCTTTAGATAGTGAGACCGAACAGTTTGTTGTTGCTGTTTCTATATTTAATAATAATGCCACAGTATGTGTTTTATTTTAATTATTTTTCAAGTTCTTTTAAACCTACTTTATCTCCGTTCTTTAGTGTTTTAGCCACCATGTTGTATGGTCCTGTAATCACTTCGTCACCCGATTCTAAACCGGAAATAATTTCGATATTTGAATTGTCTTGGATTCCAGTTTTAACAACTCGCAATTTAGCTAAATCCCCTTCTTTAATAAAAACGCATTCAAATTTTTCTGTTGCAAGCATATCTTTAGGCGTTTCTGCATTAGATACTGCTGTATCATTTTTTATAACAATAGCACTAATAGGAACACCTATAATGTCTTTACGCTTTTTAGTAATAATATCTACCGTAGCAGTCATACCTGGACGGAACGGTGAATATGATTCTGGCTTCCCTTCAAGCAAATCTTTATACGACTCTTCTAAAATTCGCACCTTTACTTTAAAGTTAGTAACCTGATCCGAAGTTAATGTTTCGTCTGCAGAATTTGCAATTTCTGTTACTATACCCTTAAATTCTTTCTTTAAATAGGCATCTACTTCAACTATAGTAGAATCTCCAATACTCACTTTAACAATATCATTTTCATTGACATCTACCTCAACTTCCATATTACTCAAATTAGCAACACGCATAATTTCGGTTCCAGCCATTTGCTGTGTTCCTACTACACGTTCGCCTAACTCGGCATCTAATTTAGATATTGTTCCACTCATTGGAGCGAAAATTGTTGTTCTATTTAAGTTGTCGTTAGCTTCGTTCACTGTTGCTCCAGCACTTTGCACATTATAGTATGCAGAGGCTTTTGAAGCTTGCGCAACCTCGTAAGTAGACACTGCCTTATCCCAATCTGCTTTAGAAATAATACCTTTATCGAATAGTGTTTTATTTCTCTCGTAACTTAATTTAGCTTCTTTTAAAGAGGCTTGTGCTTGATCTAATCCTGATTTCGCATTTTGAAGTGTGGCTTGCGAACGGTTTAAACTAGACTGATAAATATCTGGGTTTATCTTTACTAATAAATCTCCTTTTTTAATTTCCTGTCCTTCTCGAACTGGCAAGGCAATAATCTCTCCAGATACTTCACTAGATAATTTAACTTCTATTTCTGGCTGAATTTTACCTGTAGCAGATACGGTTTCAACAATATCTATAGTTGCAAGCTCTTTGGTTTCAACTTCTTTAAAATTTGTTTGCTTACCAAACCAACCTGCTTTTTTCCCGATGACAAGCAAAGCAAGAAGTACTACAATTATTGAAATAATAAGAATTAACTTTTTCCTTTTCATGGCTTAGTTAGGATTTATTTGATCGATTGGAATTCCGAAATAGAATTCTAAAACTTTTATTTTAAAAATATATTCGTATTTGGTTCTCACCACGTCCGATTGTGCGTTTTCATAATTGATAGAAGCTTGACTAAAATCGAAAGCATTGGTTAACCCCACAGTATAGCGCTCTTCTGCATATTCGAAGGCTAACTTTCTTGCCTCAGCAGTTTGTGTTGCCGCTTCGTAAGATTCTTTTGCGTTTTTGGCATCATTATAAGCTTGATACACTTGCGACTCTAAATCTAAATTCGCTTGCTCTAATAAATATTTAGAACGCTCTACATTTACCTGACTGCGTCTTACATTATTTCTTACAGATAGGCCATTAAATATAGGGACATTAAGCTGTAATCCGAAAGACGTACCATCAAAAGTAGATAGCTGATCTACAAATGGCATTTCTTGACCTGTTATAAAATCTAAATTTGTACTAGACCAACGTGTACTATATCCCATAAAAGCACTTAATTGAGGATAATATTGCGTTTTTGAAAGTTCTAAATCTTTCGCCGCCAATTCTAAGTTAGACTCTGCAACTTTAACATCGTAAACTTCTTCTTTTGCTTTGGCTATAATGGTTGAAGCATCTTCCTGTAAAATAGTATCTGAAAACAAACCATAATCTACTTCTGCAATATCGAAAGTCTTATAATCTTCAATTTTTAATAATTGAGCCAGTCCGATTTTAGAAATAAACAAATCATTTTTAGCTGCAATAATTTGCTGAATTTGCGTTGCATCTGTCGCTTTAATCTCTAATAAATCTCCTTTTGGAAGCACACCTGCATCGACTAGCTCGTTAGTACGTTCTAGGTTTTCTTTAGTGATTTTGTTCTGAGCTTCTAATACTTTTATTTGCTCTTTGTTAAATAAAATTTGAACGAAAGCATTTGCAACAAAGATTGAAATGTCGTCCTTCATTTTATCTAATTGATACTGTGAAGCAATAACATTTATTTTAGAACGCTGTAACGATTTCCAGTTTTGTAAACCAGAAAACAAATTAACACCAGAATTTACACCTCCACTCGCCGATCTAAATGTCTGATTCTCGAACTGGTTTGTAGCTGGGTTAACGTTGGCTCCCGTATTAATATTATACGATGCATTCGCATTTAACGACGGTAAGAAAGCCATAGTAGCTGAAGACTTATCGATATCTGCTAATTTGGTATCTAATTCTGATTGCTTAATGGAAATATTGTTTTCTAACGCATAATTAACGCATTCTTCAATAGTCCATTGGCTATTATCCTGTGCATAAATAGAAATCCCTCCAAAAAAGAAAAGGCCTAAAAGTGTTATTTTTTTCATAATTACATTATCAGTCTAAAAATAGTTAAAAGTGTTACACCCAATAGATAAATTATTGTGCATATTTTGGAGTTCCTTGAATTTGATTCCAAACTTTAATTTTATCGTCTTTTGAAATACCGCTTTTTACGTGTACAAATATCCCGTCACTAATCCCCAATTCCACATCTTTTCTTACGAATTTTTGATCGCCATCTTCAATTTCTACAAAAGGAAGTTTTGTTTTTTCGTCGTACTGGACCAAGGCTTCTTTTATCGCTAAAACATTTTCTGCTTTATCTAAAATAATAGATGCATTGGCACTTAAGCCTGCACGAATAAAAGTATCGTCCATATTTTTTAGACTTCCTTTAATTTCAAACTGAATGGCTCCGTTTTCTTCTACGCCCTTAGGAGCAATATAATCTAAAACAGCATCAAAACTCTTATTTTCGATAGCACCAACAGTAATTTCTAGAGGTAAATTTTCTTTAATCTTCCCAACTTCACTTTCATCAACTTTCCCTTCAAAAATCATTTTACTAACATCTGCTAAAGAAGCGATAGAAGTTCCTTCGTTAAAATTATTGGCCTCAATAACTTGGTTACCCGCTTTTACAGGTACATCTAAAACCATCCCTGAAACTGTAGATCGAATTAATGTTTGTGCAATATTACCTAAACCAGATGTTGTACCTGTTTTAATAATATCGAAGTTTTGTTTTGCAGATGTCACGTTAATTTCGGCCTGAGACACAGCTTGCTTCGTTTGTAAATAAGTATTTTTTATACTCTCGAAATCATTTTCTGAAATAACTCCTTTTTCGAACAACGCTTTCTGTCTTTGATAATTTGACTCTTGAGTCTCAAAATTAATTTTTGCTGTTTGCAACGCTGTTTCGTTAGTGGCAATACTATTCTTTGCACTCGTTAAAGACGACACATTAGGAATAACACGTATTTTAGCAATTAAATCGCCTGACTCTACATACTCTCCTGCTTCTATATAAATGTCTTCAATAACACCTGAAATATTAGGTTTAATAAGCACCTCCTCTTTAGGAACAATATTACCTGTGGCTACTGTTTTTACAACAATAGTTTGCTCTGTTGCTACGTCTGTAGTGTAAGTAATAGGATCTTCCTGATTTTTCTTCCACAAATAAAGTAGAGATATTGTAAACACTACTACAATTAGGATTAATACGATTACGGTTGATGATCTTTTCATTTATTAATTCTTTACTTTTTAATCTATTCTTAACGCGTCTACGGGTTTCATTTTTGTGGCACTATTTGCAGGAATTAAACCTGCTAATAAACCGGATATTACTAATATAAATAAGGCTATAAATACAACTGACATGCTTACACTTGGATTTGCAAAATTTTCTACTGGGCCACTACCATCTAAAATATAATTAAGCACCCAAATGACTCCCGCTGCAAACGAAATACCAACCATTCCAGACGCTATAGTAAGCAATAAGCTTTCTTGTAATATTTGCGATTTAATTGTCCATGGCGATGCTCCTAAGGCACGACGTATTCCTATTTCTTTAGTCCGTTCTTTAACCACAATTAGCATGATATTACTAATACCTATAATTCCAGACATTAAGACTAACGATCCCACAAAATAACCTACAAAACCTAAAATGGAGAATAAGCCATTAACACGACCAAATGCCTCCGACAAATCGAAGTTACCAATAGCTCTATCGTCGTCCGGGTGAATGTTATGTCTTGATTTTACGATATCGAAAATCTTTGGTTTTATTTCTGTAATGCTCATACCATCATGAGCAGTAATAGCCATCCATCCTACATTTTCACCACTATTAAATGCCTGAGCAAAAGCTGTAAATGGCACATAAATAGTATTGGCATCTTCTTCTTGGTCGCCTTGTGAATTACTGGCTTTAAACGTACCAACCACCATAAAATTTACGCCATTAATTTTGATATAAGTCCCCAAAGGATCTTCATCTTTATCGTATAGGCCTTTTACCACATCGATTCCTATAACACAGGTTTTTCGCTTAACATTTATATCGGAATAACTTATAAAACGCCCACTGGTAATATCCATAGGTTGTTGCTTTATATACTCTGGATAATCTCCATTAACCTGGAAAGCACCTGTTTTTGTACCGTGAGTTACATTATTTGCGCCATTAAAACCACCTAATTGCAATCTAGGAGAGACATATTTAAGTTCTGGAATTTCTGCTTTTAAGGCTTCTACATCTCCTATTTTATAGCTAAAAGATCGCCCTTTTGGTAAACCTTTATAAGAAATTGATGTCTGTTGCGCCCACATAAACATGGAATTGGTCGCAAAATTACCAAAATCGGCTGTCACACCATTTCTTAATCCGTTTACTAAAGCCAATAGTAACACCAGTATAGTAATTCCCCAAAACACACCAAAGGCTGTTAACAAGGTTCTAAACTTGTTAGCACTTAAGGCTTCTAATATTTCTTCCCATCTATCTTTACTAAACATACTATTCGTCTCTTAAAGCGATTATTGGTTTGATTTGCGCAGCACGATATGCTGGAAAAAAACCAGCCAAAGCTCCGGTAAATACTAAAATAAAAACGGTAATTAAGGCCGTATTAAAATCGACTTGAGGATACTTTATAAAATCACTCTCTATTAAAGGTCCTACAATTTCTAGTAATCCGAGTCCGAGTATTAATCCGAATAATCCCGAGAACATGGTTACAAAAATAGATTCCTGAAGAATCATACCTACAATAGACATAGGCTGTGCGCCTAATGCTTTTCGGATACCAATTTCTTTAGTTCGTTCTTTTACGATAATAAGCATAATATTTCCTACGCCAACTACACCCGCGATTATTGTACCGATACCTACAAACCAAAACACTGTAGAAATGGTGGCGATAAGCGAATAAATTTTCTTAGCAGATTCCATGGTATTATACACACGTATTGCGCTAACATCGTCTGGAGAAACCGTATGTTTTTGTCTTAAATCGGTTAAAATGGCTTCGGTAAGTGCGTCTGAGTCTTCGACTGCCTTATCAAAATCATCGGCCATTTTTATAGTAAACATCATATTTCTAATAGTGTCGGCACCATTAAAAGCACGTTGTGCAGACTCTAAAGGCAAAAACACCTTACTCTCGTCTCGCTCTCCTCCCGGATCGAAAAACACCCCAACAACCTTATAGTTAATTCCTTTAATTGAAATGTTTTTATTAAGAGGATCTTCGTCTTTAAACAAATCCTTTTTTACGCGGTTCCCGATCACGGCAATTTTCCTTGCGCCTTTTACATCGTCGTAATTTATAAAACGACCTTGACCAATATCTGCATTTTCTATAAACTGATTACCCGGCAAAATACCTTGTATACGGTAACTCCCAGATTCGTTTTTATAGTTTACCAATCCATCCCAAATGGTATAAAAAGAAGATTTATATTCGATACTACTATCGTATTTATCTGCGATGGTATTAAAATCATCGTTTTTAAACTGAATATCTCTCCCTGGGTTAAGCCCTTTGTAGCCTTTTGTAGTTGTCCCTGAGTTTATACCAATTAAATTAGAAGCATCCCCTTCGAACTGGGCTGTAATTCCATTTTTAATTCCTTTACTAAAGCCTAATAAAATAACTAAAATAAAAATACCAGAAGCCACAGAAAGCCCTGTAAGAAATGTTCTTAACTTGTTTTTTCTCAGAGTTTCAAAAATCTCTTGCCAACGTTCAATATCAAACATTTTGTATGGCTCTAACTTGTTCTACTTTGGTATCATTTATAATTAACCCATCTTTTAAGTTCACAATTCGCTTAGTCATTTGCGCAATATCTGGCTCATGTGTTACAATTAAAATGGTTTTCCCCTCTTCATTAATACCTTGGATAAGGTCCATTACTTCGTAAGATGTTTTTGTATCTAAGGCTCCTGTAGGCTCATCGGCTAGAAGTACTTTAGGATCACTGGCTAAAGCTCTTGCTATGGCTACACGCTGCTTTTGTCCTCCAGACATTTCACTAGGTAAATGATGAGACCAATCAGCCAGACCCACTTTTTCTAAATAGTGTGCTGCTTTTTCTATACGTTCTTTACGCTTAACACCCTGATAATACAAAGGCAAAGCGACATTATCTAGAGCAGATTTATAATTGATTAAATTAAACGATTGAAATATGAATCCTAAAAATTTATTTCGGTAGTTGGCAGCGATCTTTTCATTTAGATTTTTAATAGGAAAACCATCTAGTGTATAACTACCAGAATCGGCTTCGTCCAGCATGCCTAGAATATTAAGTAAAGTCGATTTACCAGATCCTGAAGACCCCATTATAGAAACAAGTTCGCCTTCTTTTACACTAAAATCAATTCCTTTTAGCACATGAAGTGTATTGTTTCCCATGTGATAGGATTTATGTAAATCTTTAATTTCAATCATATTCCATAACTTAAAGTATGCGATATTAAATAAATAGTAAACCGTTTAGAAATAAAACGTGTTATTTAAACATATCCTTCTATTAAAAGACTACGAAGTCCTTAATTTGTTACAATAAATGAAAACTATTTTTTATTACGGAAGAATTTTAAGTACATCGCGTATCCTATTCCTGCGATTAAAATGTAGGGAATAGACATTAAATAGACAATACCATCATTAATCCCTTCTGCTGTTCCTTGACCTTCTTCGGTTTCTAAAACAGCTCTACACATAGCACATTGCGCTGTCGCAGAGACACTACATGCTAATATTAAAACGAAAAGTATGATGTATGTTTTTTTCATTAGAAAGTATAATATGGAGAAATTAAAATATACACAACAACACCAGTTATTGCAACATATAACCACAGTGGGAAGGTAATTCTAGCAATTTTTCTATGGCGCTCAATATCGTTTGTAATGGCACGAACATAAGTTATAAGCACAAAAGGAATAACTACTATGGACATGATTATATGTGTTATGAGGATAAAATAATAAACATATTTTATAACACCTTCACCACCAAATTTAGTAGAATCACTAGTCATGTGATACGCCACATACAAGACTAAAAATAAAACCGAAAGCGCTATCGCTACTTTCATTAACAATTCGTGACGTTTTACGTTTCCATTCTTGATCGCATTAAATGCTAATACCAAAACAAGAGCTGTAAACGCATTTGTAGTCGCATAAATTGGAGGTAAAAAAGTTAACGGTTCTACATTAGGAATTTTAACTCCAAACAAAATAGCTACAGCTATAGGAATTATGACAGACAAAACAACAACCCATTTGTTATATTTAGCTGCTTTCTGAGTATCTACACTAGTATCTTGACTATTCATTTAAAAGCTTTTTAATATCTTCTTTAAGCATACTGATCTCTTCTTCTTCTCCGTCTTCGTCGTATTTTTCTTTTTCGGTGATAGTACCGCGATAATAAATTTTAGGATTACCATATTGATCACTTCGCGATCTTATAAATCCGTTTTTATCGATTAGAGCAAAGTTACCCGAATGTTCAAACCCGCCAGCAGCAGCATCTTCTTGAGCCGTATATAGATTAAAACCTAAATTTGCCAAATTATAAATCGCATCTCTGTCTCCCGTAAGCATATTCCAATTGGGATTAGTTACACCATATTTATCGGCATAGGCTTTTAATACTTCTGGCGTATCGTGACTTGGGTTTATAGTAAACGAGGCCACTCCAAAATTATCTATAGATTTAAATCGCTCCTGAATTTGAATCAAGTTCTGATTCATTATCGGACAAATGGTTGGGCAAGTTGTAAAGAAAAACTCTACTACGTATACCTTTCCTAAATAATCTTTGTTTGTAATGGTCTCTCCATCCTGATTTATAAAACTAAACTCAGGAACTTTTTTGGTTTCTCCATTAATTTCTAGAAACAATAAATCTTCTGTATTAGAAAAGTTATTATCTGGTGTATTACTCATTCTATCGCTACGCGTTACATCATCATTTTTAATGCGATCTACAATTTTTGGAACAAAAAGAATTCCAAATACTAAAAGAATAAAGGCAATACCTATGTACGAATAATTAGTTTTACTACTCATCTGTTCCGTTTAAATCGTTTGCTCGTCTTGAAGTAGAGTCGAAATTACCTTTACGCTTTTGGCGATACTCGGTAAATAAGATTCTTACATCTTCACTCATTTTATTTTTTAAGTCGGCTACCTTAATCGCATTATAAGCATACTTTGAATATGCAGGAATATCGTGTGCTAACTCGTTATCTGATCTATCGTCTAAGCGTCCTCTTAAATTTAATTCTTTATCGACTATGTACACATTGTCTGTTGCTAAATCTGCATCTAAGGCATCTGGTACATTTAACCCTTTATGAATTGCTTTAATGGCGTTTGGAGAACCGTATACAAAATGCCAGTATTTAAGCTCTTCATATTTCATCAACTCCTTTTTCAGCGCTAAACCTTCGGCTTCTGTTCCTTCAGCGAGAACAATAACTACTTGAAATTTCTTAAACCCTTTAAATTTATCGTAGACTAATTCTTTTAAATTAGAACCTGTAGTATGCTTCTCTAACGGATGCATTCCAAAAAACCCAATAACAGTTAAATGATCCTCTAGTAGAATTGATGCTTCTGAATCTGAAGTAAACCCATTTAAATCTATAACATCTGCACTTAAAACATCTAGAGTATTATAGTTGTGCTTTGCAGGATATAAAAACAATAAAAAGGTCACTGGAAGGAAAAACAATATACCTATTACCGCGTTTCTTTTTACTCGTTTTGCATTCATAAATTAAGGTTTGAGAAAAAATTTGATATCAAATTTTAAATATCGTGCAAAAATAAAAAAGACGGTTTAATAAACCGCCTTAATACTTTGATTTAACACTTAATGTGTTATTAAAAATCGTGTGTTATATAACCTGAAGAATATACATTTTCAATATATCCACCTTCTGTTAATAATATAAAAGTTAAGTAACTAATTAAGAAAATACCCGTCCATACAATGGCACGTCTTAATCCTGAAGCCTCATCTCTTAAGTGCATAAAATCCCATGCAATGTAATATGCTTTTACTACGGTTAATATGATGAAAATCCAGTTTAAAATTTTCATTCCAGCAATGTAACCCATTAAAACCTCAGGCTTGTAAATCCCTAATACAACTTCGATAGCTGTAATTACAGAAAGTAAAATTAATACTCCCCTGATTTTATCCTTATTGGTTTTGAACTTTAATGCTCCTCTAAATATCGCTAAATTATGTGTATCTGCCATGTTCTGAAATATTATATCTTAAAAAATTAAACTAAGTAGAAGAATGTGAATACAAATACCCAAACTAAATCTACAAAGTGCCAGTACAATCCGGCTTTTTCCACCATCTCGTAACTACGTCTTTTTTCGTAAGTTCCCACAATTACATTGAAAAATATTATAATATTTAATATAATTCCTGATAATACGTGAAAACCGTGGAATCCTGTAATAAAGAAGAAGAAATCGGCAAATATTGGTTTACCGTATTCATTAACTTGAAGATTTGCACCTTCAACCACTAACTGACCGTTAGACTTTAATTGTTTTAAGGATTCAGATCTAGATAAAACAGTTTTATGCCCTTCTTCGTTAAGAAGCTCTGTTCTAATTAAAATGTTCTCATTCGCTTCTAAACCTTTTACCACTTCGTCTACAGTATACGAAGGCAGTGTTCCTTCACTAGTAAACCAAAGTCCGTTATTGTTTTCGTGCAATGTTCTCTCTGTATGGCTTGCAACGGCAAAATCACTAATAGCTACACGGTGTCCATCGGTATCGACAAACTGAAGTAAGTTCCCTGAACGGGTTTGCACTGCTCCATACTCTCCTTTAATAAAAGTACTCCATTCCCAAGCTTGAGACCCAATAAAGATGATACCACCAATAATGGTTAAAAACATATAAATGGTTACTTTTTGTTTATTTAAGTGATGACCTGCATCTACGGCAAGAACCATAGTTACAGAAGACATAATTAAAATAAATGTCATGAAAGCAACGAAAATCATCGGTAAGTCTTGACCATGCAAAAACGGAACGTGTGTAAACACCTCATCTGCTATTGGCCATGAATCGATAAATTTAAATCTTGAAAATCCGTAGGCTGCTAAAAAGCCAGAAAAGGTTAAGGCATCGGAAACGATGAAAAACCACATCATCATTTTACCGTAACTTGCGCGAAGTGGTTCGTTACCTCCACCCCAAGTCTTACCTTCGGTACCAGTATTTACAACTGTAGTATTCATATTAATTGTTTGGTTTTATTATTAGTCAAAAATATACAAATTATTTATTTAAAGAAATATAAAAACAAAAAGAGGTAAAGCCATAGAAAATCTACGAAATGCCAGAACGTCGCTGCGAGTTCAAAGCCAAGCATTTTCGTGGGACTATACTTTTGTTTAAAATGATTATAAATTACAACAATCAGGCAAATTAACCCTACAACAACGTGTAGAATGTGCATTATAGCAATAAC